>BLLT01000118.1 GCA_011958945.1 Lachnospiraceae bacterium
AACTAGTAGAGCGTATTCAAAGTTTATGTGGAAAATCATATCTCAAGCTCATCCATTTTGTATGTCCAATGATATACTACCGGATGTTCGTTGATTTCGGCAATATACTGATATATCCGTTCTTCCAGTTCCTCTTTGGAATCGACACGGATGCCCTTCAGACATTGCTTCCCCATCTTTCCAAAGAAACTTTCAATCAGGTTCAACCATGAACCATGCTTGGGTGTGAATACAAATTCAAACCTCCCCGGTCTTGTTGCAAGATATTTTTGAGTCTCTTTGGATGTATGGGCGGAATGGTTATCCAGGACAAGCCGTATTGTATCATGTTCCGGATACTTCGCATCAAGCCTACGGAGCCATGAAATGAAATCCGAGCTTTTATGGGTATCACTTACAAGGGGGATAATTTCTCCCGTAAGCAGGTCCATTCCTGCAAGTAAGGACAATGTCCCCAGACGTTTATACTCATAATCCCTTCCGACAGTACCGTGTGTCTGTGCCGGCGGAAGGTCCGGTGCTATGTTCTTAAGAGCCTGGATGCCAGGTTTCTCATCATAGGAGACAGTCACTGTTTTGGGATCTTCCATGTTGATGACAAGATTCCCTTCTTTGTCAAAGCACATCTCTACCTGCTTATATACAAGGAGGACGTCATGCATTTTTGTCTCAAACTCGGGATCCTTCCGTTCAAGGTAATAGCTGATCTTATTGGGCTTTATTTCATTGCCTTCAAGAATGGAGCGAACGGTAGCATGGGAAATACCCTTCAATTCGGGGTATCCCGCTTCTACGCAGCAGGACTGAATGTACTGCTGCAGCGTGCGGTATGTCCACAGTTCCTGTGCCCTGCCCAGATCGTTCGGTTTCGTGCATGCAATGTTTGTGATCCAGACTTTTTCTTCATTGGTTATGGAGTTTGGTTTACCAGACCGGGCAGCATCATTCATTGTATACTCAAGGCCTGCGGCTATATATTTATTGACGAAGTTAGCCACTGTGTTAGGATGGACACCGACTGTCTGCGCGATTTCAGAGTTGGACATTCCATCTGTGCTATACAGGATAATTTTTGCGCGCTGTACCTTACGGTATTCCGCAGTCTGGGATCGGGCAATTTTTTCCAGAATCTCGCGGTCACCGTCTTTCAATATGATGTTCCCATATTTTTTGTTTCTGCCCATGGTTTTGTCCTCCAAATAGGTTGATATAACCATTATAGCAGATGTGTAAATTTACACAAGAACTTTTAATACGTTATACTAGGCATCAAATCATACTTTCCTAATACATAATCACCAAACTCATTAGGACTTGGTGATGGATGGGGAATTCTTGGCTCTTTAAATCCCTCAAACAAAGTTCCCAATATTTTATCCAAAAAATTATTTTTGATTTTTTCATGGCCCAAATTATATAAGGTTGCCTGTATCGCAATATCTTCCTTTATTTTAGGGTATTCACTCGACCATTCTTCAATTATATATTTTAAATAAGCTGCTGCGTAATAAATATTTGTTTCGTTATCCTCTAAAGAAAATGCTATGGTGGTTTCCTTTGATATCCCACACAACTGTTCAATCCAAGTTGGCTCTTTACCATATGGCATATAACCTTTTTCTTGTAGTAATTTAGCCGTTGACACTTTAACTTGAGCTACACCAACCGAAGAGTCCAGCCCTGGGGTAACTACTAAAAATGTATCAAAATTATCTTTAAAATCAACATTTCTTACTTGTTCTGCATAAATGCAGCCTGATAAAACATTAGGATCTACTCCAAATTCTTCCGCTGCTGCATTAATATATTGCGCATTCTCTTTAATTATATTTCGTGCTACTTCTTCGCTCACAAGTCCTAACGGATCAATATATATTAATGGCGAGTTTAAACAATACCCATACTTATTCAATGTTTTTGGCATTACATCATTCCCTGGAATGATATCTTCAGCAGCAAACCTCCCCAACCCCGCCTTATATTCCCTCGCCTGTGCAAAATAGGTTCCGCTTATGCCGTCATACCTGTATCCGGTATAGCCAAAGGGCTGCCCTTCCCCCTGTCTGCTGTACCGGCCTGCCCTCTGTCCTTTCTCAGGTTCATACAGGTCCTGCCCAAACTCGTCATACCCGTACACTTCCCCGTTCCCTGTGCTGTACAGCACACGCAGGGGGCTGCCCAACTCATCTGGCAGGTAATAACGGGGAAGCCGCCCTGTCTCTTCCTCCGCTGCCAATCCATAATCCCAGTAGAAACGATGTCTTAGTTCCCCGCTTTCTGTTCCCAGCAGATTGTGGTATGGCTTCGTCAGGTCTAACAGGTATGCTTCCGTTTGTTCCCCTGCCGACCGACCGGTCCGCTGCCCCAGCCCATTGTAGGAGTAGGACGCTTCCCGCCCGGCATTATCCCATGCCCTTTCCAGGCGGTTCGAGGCGCCATAGGCATAGCCGTGGACGAGCTCCCCTTCCCGGTATTCCCCGGTCAGGTTCCCCCTCTTGTCATAAGTATAGCTTCTACATACTGCCTTGTCATCAACAAACTCTGCCATAGCCCCTTCCTGTGGTTGACTTCCTGCCGCCCCATTCCCCTGCGGCAGGCCGCCCGGCTTCCATGTTGCCACCTTCTCCAGCCGGTTTAAGGCATCATAAGCAAAGGCGGCCTGCGTGCCCTTCATATAATCCCCCATGCCAATGCGGTTGCCAAAGGAATCGTATTGGTAGCTGCGCAGCGGCTTCCCGTCTTTCCATACCTCCATGAGCCTGCCCAGTCCGTCATAGCAGTAGCGGTAGCTGCCGCTTTCTTCCGGAAGCCCCCTCCTTTCTTTCCGGATGGCCATTTTATTCCCCATAGCGTCATACTCGTACCAGAAGCGCTCCAGTGTGCCCTGTCCGTCTTCATGAGCCAGTTCCTTTAGCTGCCCCTGGGAATTATAATGCCACTTTGTACGGTTTCCCCCACATTTCTTTTCCGCCAGCCTGCCTTGCCCGTCATACCAACAGGAGATATACAGTTCCTCCGGCCCTCTGGGTGAACGTTCCAGTTCTGTCAGGCGCAGCAAATCATCATAACGGTAACTGATTTTCGTGCCGTCCGGGTATATCATCCCTTTCCGTTCCCCGAACCGCCCCCACTCATAGCCTACCTTATGGCCTGCATGGTCCATAATCCACAATGGATCCCCCAGCCTGTTCCTCTCAATCCTCGTCTCGCCCAGCCAGTCCTTTACCAAAGCGAGCTGGCGCAAAGGCGTATAGGCAAACTCCGCCTGCCTGCCATCCCCATACAGGATACTCTCTATACGGCCATCGGGAGTATAGGTATACCGGGTTTCCAGCCCCTCTTTATCTGTTTTCCCTGTCATCCTGCCCAGTGCATCATATTGGTACGTCTCTTCTCCGCCCATCCCATCCCGGATACGCTTCGCCTGCCCCAAGGCATCCCTTTCGAATATTGTGATGCGATCTTCCTCCCCGCCTTTCCCGTACTGGCAGACTGATGTCAGCCGCCCGGCCGCATCATAACCATAGCCAGTCCTGTTTCCCATAGAATCCTCCACCTCTTTCAGCTTCCCGTTCAACGTATAGCCGTACCTGGTGGTAAACCCACAGGCGTCCGTAACAGAGGCCACGTTTCCGGCGGCATCATAAGTATACGCTTTTTCCTGCCCTTCACTGCTTAGCACTTTTACCAGACGGCTCATGCAGTCATACTGATAAGAAATCCGATATCCCTGGCTGTTCACCCTGCCGCTTACCCTGCCCAGGCTATCATATTCATAGCATATCTGGTTTCCGTCCGGATAAACGCTCCTTTGCAGCCTGCCGCCAGGTTCATGGAAATATTCCATTACCCGCCCTGCACCGTCTGAAATCCGGCATATCTGCCCCAGCCCATTGTATTCATAACGGGTTGTATTCCCCCTGATATCCGTTGCTTCCGCCAGTTCCCCGGTATCGTAGTAGCGAAAGGTTCTTTTGTTTCCTGCCGCATCCGTAATGCTGCTAACCTTCCCTGTCCTCCTGTCATAAGTATAGCAGGTTTTCCCCCCTGCCGGGTCTGTCACTACAGAAATACGGTTTAAGGAATCATACTCATAAAAGGTTTCCGCCAACGCCTCATCCCCTGTTCCCAGACTGATGCAAAGGAGATTCCCGTTGGGGTCATATACATAATTACAAACGGTTTCTTCCCCTTCATCCCCTTTCCTCTCCATCCTTATCAGCCGGTTATTCCCGTCATACCAAAAAGCTGAGATTGCCCCTGTAGGGGAGACTTCCTTTGCTACATTGCCCATCTTGTCATACGTTCTATGTATCCGATTCCCTTCCTTGTCTGTAAAAGTTTCCGGCTTCCCCGCAGCATTATAGGAAATGGTGAGTATCCCTCCATCAAAATCATCTATCTGTACCAGCTTTCCGCTGAGGTTATATGTGTATCTCCTTGTATTCCCCTCTGGGTTCGTCATAGAAAGCAGATGGTTTCTTTCATCATAAGTATAGAAAAACTTATTTCCTTCCTCATCCGCAGTGGATACTACACGGTTCAAGGCATCATATTCATATCTTATCCGGCTGCCATAAGGGTCTGTAATGCTTTGTACGTTCCCCCTTTCATCATAAGCAAATAAAACCCGGCTTTTGTCCGGAAGGATGATCTGTTCCGGCTGTCCATTCGCATTCCATACATATGCCCGGCTTCGCCCCAGGGCATCCTCACGCTTGGTTATGCGCCCGGCTTCATCGTAAGCATTGGATACCATTTTTTTCCCTTCCACACAGATGTTCAATAATAACCCTTCCGCATTATATTGATAGCTTCTGTGCCCGCCCAACGCATCCGTCAAACCGGTCAGGTTCCCCCTCTCATCGTACTGGTACCTGGTCACGTTCCCCAGCTTGTCCACATACCGCCTTATCTGGTTTTTGTCATTATACGCAAAGGTCTCCTCCCCGTCCTGGTATACCGTCCGGGTATTCCGGAACCTTTCATCGCTCTCATACGCCACGATATTTCCGTTGGGCTCCTTCTGCCATGTTGTCAGGTTCCTGTCGTCATACTTTAGCTCCGTCACGCCCCCGTCCGCCATCTCCTGCCTCACCACCCGGTTCAGGCTGTCGTACCGGTTCTCAAACGCCTTCACCCCTCCCGGCGTCTCCACGCTTTCCAGCCTCCCGTTTTCATTGTACGTATATGTATACGCATGCCCGCAGGCGTCCACATAGCGTTTCAGCTTCCCGTAGCTGTAGTAGAGGCACACTTCCCTCCCCGTATGGTCGCTTACCCGGGTCAGCCTCCCCTCCCTGTTATAATGGTAGGTCAGCCTCCCACCGTTGGCCCCGCTGGCCTCTGCCAGACGACCCTCCGCATCATAGCTGTAGCTGTCCCGGTTCCCCTCCCTGTCCGTTTTCCACACCAGCCGCCCGGCGCTGTCAAACCGGTATTCCAGACCGCCCCCTGCCCCATAGAGGAAGCCGCCAGGCACTTCCTTAAGCAGCCCGATCCCTCCAAGGGGCGGCGTATATATACCCCCTGTGGAACGGGAATAGGGGGTCCTCTTCCCTTCCCCAGTATGCAGGTACACCATCCCCCCTGCCCCCTTTTCCAGACACCATTCCCCACTGTGGCGCCAGCCTTCCCCTATGCACCCGCCGTGCCCGTCCACCGAGTTGTAGCACATGCCAAAGGACAGCTTCGTCCTGCCCCCGGTCACCAGGTCCTCCTTTTCATAGACGAAGTTCCCTGTATTCATGTTCACCGGGTCGCCGCCGAAGGCCTGGCACCCCAGATCCTTCCCCGCCGCCCAGAGCAGCACATCACGGAACCGCCCCCAGAATGCCAGCAGGTCCACCCTCTCCTCATACCCCTGGCCGGATGTCAGGGGTATGATTACCCCGCCCTTTTTGCACAGCAGCACGCTGTCCATGGTAATGGCATCCTCCCCGTCCACCTTCTCGGGCTTCGTCAGGGAGGTCTCCGTGTTTTCCCATCTGTCCGCCAGCTTCATAAAGCCCTCACAGGTGTGGCTTGTCTTATTCAGCCTGCATCCCCCGAAATACGGGATGTTCTCGCAGGCCTTGCAGTCCCTGCAGTTGGCCTTTTTCCTGCCCCCGCTGATATACCCGTGCCCTACCGGCACTTTCAGCAGCGAAACCCCGCTCCCATGGATACACATCAGCCTGGCTCCTTCTACCAGATACTCTTTCCCCATACTTTACCCCATTTCTGCGCAGTTTTTTGCGCCTTTCCTGCTTTTGTCCGCTGTTCCTCTTATTCTCTACTCCTTCAACACAAATCCCGATGCCTCCCTGCGCAGAAGGCTTTCCGCCAAATCCAGGCGAATCCTGTATTCAAATCCATTCCCTTTTCTTTTCCTGTATAGTACATGCCCCTCTTCTTCCGGCAGCACCGGGCAATAATATGCGATTCCTTCCTCTCTCTTTCTGTCAAACAAGGCACAGAAGCAAAAGGCCATCCCCTCTTCATAAAGGCATATGACTTCCATCGCTTCCCTGGAAACCAGAAGTACCGGATGGAACAGGAAATCGGGATAGAAAAAATCCATCCCCGTTTCCATATCCAGCATCAGCATCCGGGGCAGGCTTTGGCAGCCTTCCCTGTACAGCTTCGGCAAATCCACCTTATCCTGCCACTGTACAATACGGGGAACCGGATTGCCCTCCTGAGCCTCTAATACCAAAAATTTTCCTGCCCTTTTCATTTCACATCATCCTTTCCCTCGTCCAAGAGTTCCCCCCTCCCCCGGTATTCCCCGAAATACAGAAAGAACCTTTCCCCCATCCGCAGTCCGCTTTCCTCCGCCCACTTTATAATCTCTTCTTTCCAATCTTTACAAAGCTTCCCAATAGCTGCATAGTAATATTCCACACTAAAAAGGCGCACGCTCTCCACTTCCCACCGGCACAGTCTCGGATACTTTTTCTTCAAGCCGCTGCAGAGTATTTCCATATCCTCTTCAAACCCTTCGAAGAATCCGGCAGGCTTCCAGGCGCTTTCCTGTACATGGGAATCCAGATAAAACTCTTCTCCGCAAAGGACAAGAAGCATCCTATACTGGCGCATCACAATGCTGCTCCTTAGGCAGCAGATGCCCAGGCTGCCTGCCACAGCCCTCTCCCCTTCCCTCTCCCGCCATAAATGGAATAATTCCATAAAGCTTCCCCGCATCTGTTCCCGCAGCCCTTCCTGCTTCCATTCCTCTTTCAGCTTTTCCATCCGGCACGGAAACAGCTCTTCCATCCCCTTTTTCCCATCTTCCAACAGGCTTTCCCTGCGTTCTGCCAGATTCATATCTTCTCCCCCTGATTTGAGTCCGTTTTTTTCTTACTGTACCCTCAGTTCTCCCCCTGTAAAGAATATTCCCTCTTCTAACAGGATTCCTGTTCCCTGCTGCGTCATCCTTACGGAGGATGTGCCTGCCACCGTCAGGGAGCCGGTATCGCTGGAAACCGTCAGGTCTTCTTCCGCTTCCAGGAGGATGGAATGGGCGCTGACCATATGAATCCCCTCTCCGTCCACCAACTCTACCCTGGTTCCCTGATTATTGGTAATGACAATCGAATCTGGGGTAAAGCGAATCTCTTTTCCGTATTTGCTCTTCATGATTTTATGCTCCGGGTTCTTCCTGTCTTTACTTTCCGTTTCCATATGGACAGAGCTTGCTGCGAATGCTTCTCCCTCCCATTTCTCCGGAACTGTCAGTCTCACCTGGTCGCCTGGCTCAGGCATACAGTACCACCCTGTTCCGTCCGGAGTGGAATACACCGTAGCATAAGGATACCAGAGGTTGATATCCTGCCCTTTATTTTCATCTGCGATGATTTGCACCCTTACTTTATCCTCATATACTTCCTTTACCACCGCATCCAGGCTGCAGCCTCTTATTTTTTTATTCCATTGTTTCCCCTGCATTAACCAGCCTCGACGGCACAGATGACAACGATAGAGCATTTCCCCCTGAATATAATCCCCTTCCAGCCGATACAGGTAAAAATCCCTGCCCTTGATTGCCGTACGGCTGCCTATTCTATGCTTTTCCCTGACAGTAAGGACATACTGCAGAGAATCCTGCTCGCTAAGATCCGCCATCCCCTCCGCTTTCCTCTTCCGGTATTCCTCCAGGTCTTTTCCTATGGTATAAATCCCCTCCTCCGGGAAAGGGAACGTCTCCCCTGCCGGAAGGCCATAATATATCTTTACTCCCGAAACCTCCTCTTCTGCAGTCAAAAATTGCCCTTTCCTGCTGGCCATCCTGATAAGAAATTCCCAGTCCGTCTCTTCATATTGCAGAATAAGCTCACCGGTTCCCCCTTCCGGCAACTCGCCGAAGATAATCCCGCTCTCCGGATATTCCTTCATTTTATCCAGGAAAAGCTGCCGGTAAGTATACGCGGAATCCTGATAGGAAAACAGCCTTTTCCTTTCATCCAAAAGACAGCTTCCCGTTTTTAAATCCAGGCACAATTTTTTCTGGTCATTTTCCGTCTGCAAAGAAAACCCTGTCACAATTCCGCAGAATATCGTCCTCTTCTCCCCATCTTTTCCAACCTCTTTTATGGTTTCCCACACTGTTTTTGACAGCAGTTCCAAATTCCTCTCTTCTTCCTCATCGCTGATATAGCCGGAAACCCTCAGCCTGCCATGGGCATTGTATGCCAGTTCCATATGTAAATCCAAAATCGCCAAAAAACCTATGGGTCCTGCCAGTATTCCATATTCCCTCATCTATTCTTCCCCTCCTTCCTGTATTTCCACTGTCTGCATCATACAAAAAAATACCTTCCTCCACTTCTCGTATTCTTCGTAGCTGCAATAAAAGCTTCCCAGTACATCCCAGCCTCCTGCCTGGAAAAAGCAAAGAAGCTGATACACCCGTTTTTCTTCCGCGAAACTTTTATATTCCAGCCATCCTATCCCTTTCGGGGTAATGCCTTCTCCATAAAATACCGTCCTTCCATCCGCCTGTTCCAACATCCTGCGGATTTCCTTGGAAAATGACAGGAGTCCGCTTTTCACCAGACCCTCTGGCCTTCCTCCTTCTACCCTTTGAAAGGAAAATCCCACTCTGCCCCCATCTCTTATCCATACTGCCAGGGGGCGGTTTATGCTCCAGTAAATATCCGCCGAATGCTCCCTTGCAGGCGCAAATCCCTTAGGAACATCTATCGAAAATCCTAAGCCCAAATCTGTTTTCTCCTTCTCCTTTATAAGCCGTTCCTCTTTATCCAATTCCTTTTCTATTCTCAAAAGATATCGGTCAAAATCCGCTTCCATCACCGGTATCATGTATGCCCTCCCTCCTTCCCCAGTCATCCTGCCACCACTCTTTTACCATTCACTGCCTTTTCCAGGCCTGACAGACGCAAGCATCCTTCGGTTGAGCACATGCCATTTTTCCCTTTCTTTCTCCCGGTAAGTCAGCGTATAAAGAGCCATTCCCTCATCCAGAGGCCAGATTGCTTTAACATGCTCTTCCTCCCGCTCCTTCATTTTCAGAATCAGCCACCCAATAACTGATTTCTCCGTTTCCATCAGATATACCTCCGATTGTTCATAGACGGGAAAAGTGCCTTCTAAAAGCCTGCCCATTTCCAATATGGCCTGAAAGGTTTCCGTTTCCGGCCACTCCCTTTTTAGCAGTTGCAGCGTCATATGCACAGTTCCTTCCTTATTTTGCAGAATAAGTTCCGGACGCTTCTCCCACGGATACAGCGCAGCCTTCCGCCATTCCTCCATCTCCTGAAAATCCAAAGGCACCGCCATAAGGATATTCCCCGCCTCAAACTCCCTATCCTCCATAAGTACCTTATCCTGACTACAGTTTTCCTCATTATCTGTAAAAAGCACCCTCACTCCGATTCTCCCCTTTCAAAACAAATCCCGAACTTATCCACGATTTGCTTCCTTCTGCGTACTGTACTTCCTTCGCCTCGTTCTCTTTCTTCTGCAAAAGCCCTCCTTTCCAACACTGCGGCTGCCTGCATGCGGCTGCTGGTTTCATTTAGCTGGTTAATTTTCTCTATGGCTGGGTTCTTTCCCATTCCGCCTGTACAAATTGCTTTACTCATATTCCATCCTCTCCATCATCCTGTTCACCCGGATTCCTTCCAGCTGTCTCTCCAACCCTTCCGCCATTTCCACACCCGGCGTAGAAGCCAGGATTGCCATCTTTGTCTCCGTTTCTGCATTTCCGCTAGTGCCTGTCATGGTTTGCAGCTGCAGCCCGGCTGCCCCGTCCTGCGTCCTGCCGCCATCGGCTCCTCTATCCTGCTCTCCAAAAAAAGGCAGTTCCACACTCCCGTTCCCCCTCATCGTCACTTCATTGCTCCCCCCAATGGAATCGAATCCATTGCACATATTGAGCACCGTAGGCGATAACGGATTCCTTCTTACCATGGATATTTCTTTGGGCGCCCGGAAACTGATATTTCCGGCCCGAAGCCCTATGGTATCCTTGGCTGAAAGGACTACTTTCCTATTGCTGATTACATCCATCCCCGATGAATCGGATATCCGCATTTCCAACGGGCTGCTTCCTGCCAGGCTTTGGAATCCCATTTCATCCGGCAGCAGATACATGCGTTTCTGCCCTGAAGCGGTAAAATAACGATTCCGGGGCTTCATCTCCGGATTACCTTTCCCGTTCTTATGGATACCGTAAATGACACGTTCTTTCCCTCCGCCCGAATCCCCCAGTCTGATGTAGACTGTTTCCCCCTTTTCCGGCATGCAATACATCACATTTCCAGTTTCCGGCCTCCAGGGATACCAATAGGTTTCCACCGTATTCTGCCCTCCTTCTATATCGAACCTTACTTTCAGCAGTTCTTCCTTCCTGTCCAGCACAACAGCCTGCAGCAAAATCCCATCCTGTTCCGGGTTCTTATATTTCATTGCTTCCCCTTTCCTTTTACGGGCAGCATGCGAGGGCATGGTTTCATAGTAGAAATAGAGCAGACCCTTTTCCAGCCGGCAGTCCTTTTGCAATACTATGAGTTCCTCTCCTCGAAATCTTATACGTTCCCCTACGTTCAAATTCTCGCAGCACCTAAGCCTTCGAACCATCCCATGGCTTTCCTCGTCCATCCAAATCCGTTCACAAAGCCCTTCTTCCAACGTATGTACCCCGCCTCCTTCTCTCATACCCACTGCCATCCCGGCTCTGCGTCCTATATAAGGAGTGACCCTTGCGCCCATATGGCTTGCCAGCCGCAGGATGAATTCCCAATCCGTCTCCTCTATTTGGAATATAGGGGCTTCTACCACTTTATCTTCTGAAAAGAAGCTGGCAAAGGATTCCTCCGTACCTGACAACACCTTCCGGATAATCTGCCGGTATGTACAGCCAACATCCTGAAAGATACGGTTCTTCTTTCCTGTATCCAGCCTGCATGTACCTGTTATCCCCTGTAAGGAGACACTGTATCCCCTTCCCTGCTTCCCCATCCATACATTCCTTATTGCTCCGGCAAATAAAAGTTCCCCTTTCCCTTCTACCTCCACCTCTTGATTAAGCAATGGAAGCTGCAATGCCCCTTCCCACTCTTCCTCTGCAATCTCCCCTTCCAGCATCATCGCCCCATGATGGTTTTCTCTCACCTCCATAGTAAAGTGACTGATGCTCCTAATCGGCAAAGCTGTCTTTACCCTAATCTCACCCTGTGTAATTGCCCCCATTCCTGCCTCCTTTTTCACATTTCCGGACATGCCGCCTATGGCAGTACAAGCCCATCCAACTTTCTTCCTGCTCACTCCTACTATATTTTTATCACATTTTCACCCCCAAAAACGCACCATGTAATAATTAGTATGTTTATATGTAACTTTCGTAAAAAAGAGTTGGCCCAGCGCATAAAAAAGAATTGGCCCAGCGGCCAATTCCAAAGAATGCTTCGCATTCTT
>BLLT01000119.1 GCA_011958945.1 Lachnospiraceae bacterium
GGCGGACTCAGTGACAGTGAAGCCGGAAGGCTGAACTGTTACCTTCATGCAAACAGGCAAATGCAATCCGCCACCTTTCCCCTCCCGCAAATCTTAAGCACCCCCTCCGTATCCTCTTCGGCCCTCCGCCCTCTCAAACACATACTCCGTCTCCCCGGACATTTCTTCCCGGAACACATACCCCAAACGGCGGAACTCTTTCATCCCTTCTGGAGTCTCCACATTCCTTTCTGCCATAAACCGCACCATCTCCCCCCGGGCCATCTTGGCATAAGTTCCTTTGGTGACAAACTTTCCCTGAACTTTTTCCCCGAAAACACATGTAATATAGGTGTCCGCATCCGATAAATATTTTTCCACGCATTTGGAATATTCTTTGGATGCCAGGTTGATAATGATTCCGCTTTCATCCCTCACCTGCTCATACAGCATCCTGCCCCACAGTTCGTACAAGTCCTTTGCACTGCCGATGGATGCCTTGGCCTGCATTTCCAGACGGTAGGGCGTCACCCCATCCATAGGTTTGAGCACACCGTAAAAAGCGGATAAAATGCGCAAATGCTCCTGTACATAAGAAAGCTGCCTATCCTCAAATACCGCAGGCGCCATATACTGATAGGCGATGCCTTCATAAGAAAGCACCGCCGGTGTCAGATTCCTGTATAAATCCATATTCTTTAGCCGTTCCATATTCTGCCCGGCTATTTTCTCATTGCATTTCCAGAGTTGTTTCAACTCTTCAAAGTTTTTTTCTTTCAGCCATGCTGCAATCTCTTCCGTCTGCTCCAGATAAACCGGCAGACCCTTGTAAGACAAAGTATCCGAATCCACATTCATCTTCTTTGCCGGAGATAATATTATTTTCACATTAACCTCCATGTCACAGCTTTGCTGCGACTCAAATCCGGATGAAAAATGCCGCTTTTCGGGCATTTTTCGAGAAATGATTTAGTTTCACTTAGGCTGCGTATTTGGCAGCCTTAGTGAAACTTCATTTCTTTCACAAAAACAGATGATAAAACCATTAAAACTGCAATCAATTCCAAAAACAAAACAACAGACTTCCAGTAAGACAGCGTTCCGTCTATAAAGTTCCCCGGAACTGCCCTTGCCAATAAAGAAGTTTCCGTATAACCGTCCATCATTCGCAAATATCCGGCCAAATGCACCCCCATTGCGGCCATCATTCCGGCAATTCCCGAAAACAGCAGCGCAGCAGTATATAAAAGTGCCCCCACAAAAGCAAGATACAGATAAAGGAACAAAAATGTCACTGCAAATGCCTGCGGAACGGACATGGCCTTCATCATCGCAAGCCACGGAAAGGTAATATTATATTTGACCCCGATACTGTTTGCGGCATCAAGCGCCAGAGAATATACCGGACTGCTCCACATATTCCCTGCGAACCCGAAAAAACTGCTGATGATTATGGTAAATGCCGCCATAGCCGCAGTGTAAAGAAACGCCTGCATCAATATATAAAAAAACATTCCCATATTCCAGCGCTTTCTGCCGCACCGATATAAAAGCAAATAAATATTCCCTTTCATAAACGGGGCGTCCGCCACTACCAGAAGCCACCCTAAGACTAAAAACAGCATATTCACATAATGCTGCTCAACCACGCAGAAGGTTTCCAGTATGTTGATTGGTTCTCCTGTGTCAGCCGCATACTGCAAAAACCCCCTCATCCAATAACCCATGATTGCAAATCCCAAAAGATATCCCATCATAACCCTGCCGCTTCTTTGCTCCTGCCGGAACATCCCCTTTATGATGACTGCCAGGCTACCCATCCCGATACCTCCTCACCAGTCCTGCCATAATGACGGTTGACACGACAATGATATAAACACATTCTACTCCTGCCGCCAAAGGGTAACTTCCTACATCATCTCCCCGCAGAAGCCGGATGGGATTCAGCCATACAATCCTGTCCAGCCCGATCCACATGGATTCATACAGTACAAAAGGCGCAATCAAGGCAACATAGCGGTTTGGAATCCATACCGCAAACATAAATCCCATAAGCGCCCACACACATCCAAACAAAAAGCCGAGAACGGTTTTCCCCACGGCAATATACCAATCTCCGTATTTGACAATATAGGTAAGCATAATTGTTCCGTCCAGCAATCCCTTGTCCGATCCTTGCGGTACGCCCGGAACGCCCAATACATAAGCCATGATACAGACAGACGCAATCGGAACTGCCAGCATGGCGCCCCCGGACAATGCAACGCTGCATATACGGATTCTGCCAAAACGTACCGGACTCATCCTTGAAAAAATCATACGGCAATACCCACTCTGATATTCTTCACAAAAACGAGTGGCATAAGCCAGCACGGGAAAGACAGCCGCAAAAGGACCAAATCCGGAAGCGCCAAACACATTGAACAAAATATAGTAACTGCTCCGTATACGTTCCGGCGGCGTTCCCATTACCACCGCAGCCGTCAAAAGCGCTTCCACTGCAGCCATCCCCACAAAAAATCCGGCATTCAGGAAACTTCTTTTCATATCCTTCCAAAAAAATCCATTCATTTTCACCTTATTTCTGCGCAGCTTTTGTGCCCCGGCATTTCCGGGGTTTTACGCATGTCAAGTTTGCGGATGCCGCGCAGACACAAACTTAGGATTGAAAATTCCACTTTTCAATCTTGTCTCCATGCCGAAGCATTTTATTCCGCCTTTATCACTTCTCCCGTCACGGCATCCAGATAAATATTCCACGCCGCACCTTCCTCAACCGCTTCCTGCCACACTTTATCGCCGGACTCCAGTGCCTCTATCATTTCATTCAATGGAATGTAGATATGCCATGCCGGTGTCAGAATCAGTTCCGATTCCCGAAGTGTTGGATAATATACGAGTTCTATCTGCGTCAGTTTTGCCTTGGAATTTCCACAGAAAGTATTGCTTTCCAAATATCTTTCCAAAATATCTGTCACCTGTGAAAACGTCAAAATTTCCCCGTTTTCGGACTGCTCCGTAATTTTACCACAATAATCATCCAAACGCATCATTGCTATGCCATCTTCTGTAATCCATGCCGTTCCTCTCGGCTGAACCTCCCCAAGTTTAATCTGCCCAAACTCTGATGCCACCCCAATCGTTTCGTAAGAAGGAGTAAATACCAGTTCATAAAATGCGATTCCGTCAAGTTCATAGTACAAAATCCTGGAAATATGTATCTCCATAATGTCCAATACTGCCAGCTTCTCCAGAAGAATATCCTTCATACGGGAAACAGAAAATTTTGCGGAAATACCCTCATTGTCTCTGGCAACATCAATTTCCGGAACTTTTTTATAAATTGCATCACAGCTCTTCTTTAATATTTCATCCACATAACTTACGGATGTATTCCCTCTAAAAGATGCCTCCTTCTGGCCATCTGATAAAATCACAAAAGAATCATCGCCAAAATTCGGCCATTCAACCGGCTTATCTTCTTCATCCATTTCACTTAACTCTTTTTCCATCTGCGCAAGATATTCCGCAGTAACATCCTGCACATTTGCCTCTTCGCTGTCAAGCAGTTCCTTCAGCTTTTCTACAGTCCAATCATCCCGTTCCCGCAAAGTCAACGTTGAAACTATCTGCGGCGCCGCTGGAACTTCGGCACAAATCCAGATACCGTTTTCCTCCGTTCCGACCAGCTTATCATAGCTTCCGTCTTGCATTGCTCCGCCTGCTCCTGCTGTATTGCCATCAGGCTCCCCTGCCACGATATTCTCCACCTCGCCTTCCAAAGAACTTTTTGCATGATAAACATCGCTATCCGCAGATGCTTCCGGTGCTTTCTGGCATCCCGTCAAAACACATATCCCTAATGTTCCTGCCATTAGCAGGCTTAAAAATCTTTTCTCCATTGTTTACTCCATTTCTGCGCGGCCTTTGTGCCCCGGCATTTCCTGGGCTTAGCGCATTTCAAGTTTGTGAATGCCACGCAGACACAAACTTGATATTCTTATGCCTCCTGTAAATTCCCTATGTGGATTATGATATGGATTATACGCTTCTTCATCTGCATTTTTTTATTCTGTCGAAAGTAAACCATATTTTTTCCGAAATCAACCCAAAAGGACTTTTCCACGAGCAGGGAAGAGCCATCCTACGCTACTCGTGCGGGGCATCGGTCAGCTTGCCGGCACATTTCAATTGGAATATTTACAGGTTTTTCATATACAGCATAATCTCTGTTTCCATATGGTTATCTTTACAATGCATTTCCATATCGCCATGATATTTTTCCACGATCCTCTGAACGTTTGTAAGCCCTATACCATGCCCTGCCAAAGACTTTTCCGACAGTCTGCGTATTTCGCATACGCCTTCTGGAATCCCCATGCAACTATTTGCCATATACAGAAACAAAATGCCATTCTCCATCCGAATACATAATTTCAAAAACCGCTCATCTGTCCGAATAGATGCTGCTATCGCATTGTCCAAAAGATTTCCGACAATTACATTGAAATCGAAAGAGTGAAGATTCATCTTCTCCGGAAGCACAATATCCGTTTCCACCTTTTTTAATTCTTCTTTTGCCCTTTGCAGCTTGTAATTCAGAAGACTGTCCAAGGCTTCATTCCCTGTATAAATATGTTCTGACGGATTCTCCATAAACTCCTGTATGGACATAAGATATTCTATCACTTTATCCTGCTTTGCACTCTTTGCCAATCCCTCAAGTGCCAGCATATGGTTTTTCATATCATGCCTTAATGCCCTGATACGGCTCTGAGATTCTTTCATAACCTCAAACTGGTTCTGATAAGCGATCGTCTGCTGTTTATAAATATCCTGTTCCCTTAACTGTACATAATTTTGTGATAAAATATGATACAAATAAAACACACATAGATTAAGTGCCAAAACCACAGCACACACAAATACCGCCGTCAGTCTGTCAACACTTCCATACATCAACCCCCGGAATACCATCACACTTAACATGGGAATTGCAGACAGCAAAAACATCTGCTTCTTATCGAGCGCCTTTTCCCGGCTTTCTTTCGGATCAGGAATATGGCAGACAACCGCCACGCAAATCAGCAGAAGCAAGGCGGAAACTGCACTCTGCTGCATTCTGGTATTCTCTGAACCGGCCAAAGATACAGCCGCCCCACTGCCTGTATCCATACAGAAAAAGACCATAGAAATCCATATTTTTTTCTCCCATGCCCCACGGTAAAAGCAGGTCACGCCAATGATGCCCGCCAAATTACACATTTCATAGAAAAATGATACATGAAATACACTGTAGGCAGCCGTTGTCCACAGATAGTATCCCGCAAAAAAGATTTTCCATGTCAGCCTGTTCCTATCCCCTGCAGGCAGAAAAGTATCCAGGACCTTTTTCAATAATGCCGTATGAAAAATACCCACTATCAAAACTACGATCAATTCATACCCCATTTTATAATACATGATACATCTTTCCCTTCAAATACTGTTTGATTTTTGCCCTGACTTCTTTCCTGTACGGTTTGCTGACACTCAGTACATCGCCATTCATCATTTTTATGCTTTCGTAGGAATACTCACTCACATACTCCTGATGTATCACATAGGACTGATGTATCATCAGAAAGCCTGCCGGAAGCTGCTCCATGACATTTTTCAGCTTCCCATAAAATTCCTCCTGTCCATCCTTTTTTATCATCAAAACCTTTTTATCCATACTCATGAAATATAATATTTCCTTTACCGAAACACGGAAAATCCGGCTTCCTTTTTGATATTCAAAGCAGCTTTCCGCATACTTTTTCCTTTTCATGCTTCTTTCAAGCACTTCTTTTAGCTGTACAGCGGAAATTGGCTTTACGAGAAATTCCAATGGCTGCATCTTGAAAAGTTCCATCGCATAACCCTGTTTTGAGGAAATATAGACAATATGGGTATCTGTATCCCCCATCTCGTCACGGATAAAAGCCCCTATCTCAATGCCATTTTTCTGCAGCAATTCAATATCAAGAAAAAGGATGTCCAATTCGACCCCCTTTTTCAAATCACACTCCAAACCCTCTCCGCTATACCATACCTCGATTTCAAATTTTACTAAAAGTTCTGCCGATAGCCCTTGAATCTGTTCCTCCAGCAAGGAACACAAAATTTTATCATCATCGCATATTCCGACTCTATACATATTATCCTTACTCCCTTAAGCAATATCGTTTCTATTGTACTTTATCTTTCATCTGCTATCAAGGTATGGTACTAAAGAAAACAAATAACTGCCCGCTTACTCTACATGAATTTCCTTTGAAATGACAGCCCTGTCTGCAGCACTGCTGTTCATTCCTTCCTGATTCATCTGAATCCAATCATCAAAATTATCAAAAATAAATACATACAATGTTTCTATTTCTTTCCCCTGAACGGCAAATCCGGCCCTGCCTGGCATTTCCGTATCCGGATAAAGCAATCCTTCATCCTGATTAAAGCAAATGGTATAGCAGGGTTCATAAGACCACCCAAGAAGTTCAAACATCTCTGCATCCGTCATATCGGGATCTTTTGAAAGCAGTTTTTCCCTCCTGTCGTCTGTCAGTTCTCTCTGCTCTCCCGGTGTTGCTGTATGGACGATTACCTGATACGGAGATACCACTACATCTTCAAGTGTAATATTCCCCTTTTTCTCACCCACTTCCATTGTTTTTACATCCGCCGCGTTTACCTCAAAGGGAATAACGATATTCCAGCTGCCATCCGTCCAGTGAGATGCCGATATTTCCTCGCCGTCGAGCATCCTGTCATCATCATAGCCCAGGCCGCTTACATTTAAATTAAGTTCTCCGCTGCCTGTATGTTTCTCCGCAAGATCTATCTTCAGCATGCCTGCAAATGTATGGCTGTCGATTACCTCTCCGTCAAACGTATTTTCAATCCATTCGGGTGAACTTCCATCCACACTCCATGTTCCGCCTATGTAAAACCCGGCTGCTGTCCGGTTATCTGCAGCATTCATACCGGTATAATGTTCGGGAATGTGCGTAAAATCCGCATCTTCTTTTTCTATATTTACTGTAAGGAATATGGAATATCCATCGCAGTAGGCTTCTGATGCAGTCAGTGTGATTCCTTTATCTGCTATAGTATAGTCCGATGTATCCAGATTTCCCTCATGGTCCTCATTTGTCAGGACCGTTTTCTTATCCGTATAGTCTCCGGAATATGTGGCATTATCCTCAACCCTCTCAAAAATCTTTCCAATCAATGGAATCTTTGCCGCAAGCACCGGATTGAAGTACCCCAGTCCGAGGATTCCAATAACCGCAGCAGCCGCAGCAGCCGCAGCGCCTTTTCCTATTTTGCCAAATTTATTCATTTTATCCTTCCTCCTTCTATGTATCCGAATTTCTCTGCCACTTATTTCAGGAGCAAGGGCTTGCTTTAAGATTTGATCCAATCTTTCATCTGTCATATCCTATCGCCTCCAATTTTTCCTTTAACTGTTTCTTTGCCTTCCGCATCCGGCTTTTGACGGTCCCCTCCGGCAGTCCAAGAATCTTCGATATCTCCTTTATCTGCATATCTGCCGAATAATACAAATAGATTGGTATCCTGTACTTTTCCGGCAGGGTTTTAACGAATCCCTGAATTATGTCTACCTCATTTTGCTTTAATATAATATGTTCCGGCGAGGCTTCATTACCATAATCGGTAAACGCATATCCCTCATCAGACATCTCGTCCATACTGTCCATCGGAACCAGTCTCATCCTGTTTGCATATTTTTTCTTCTTATTTTTCCATAGATAAATTGAAGTGGATAAAGCGTAACTCTTTGTATTCTGCATAGAGTCCAGTCTTTTCTTTTTCTCCAGCAGCTTGAGCATCGTGTCCTGATACAGTTCATTCCCATTTTCCGCATCTCCGGCCGTCATTCGGCAAAACCGCAGAATGTCTTTTCCAAACTTCAGGACAAACCGCTCGAATTCGTCATTATTCATAGCAGCCATCCTCCTTCTACTTTTTTTAAGTCGGTTTATCGATTTGTCGACTTGCAAAGATTTGCCCTTGTATGTATATATTGTCACGGCACTGGAAAAAAGTTTTCAAATTTCCAAAAAATTTTAGCATTTCTTTAACCAAATGAAAACAGAAAAAATGAAACATCAAACTAACTGTATCTTTTGTCGGATGTTCTTCTAACTACTTATTGATATAGTGAATTGATGATTCTATATACCCTGCTCTAAAAAAAGTATTCGCCAAATCTGGGTTATATGGCCTGGAATTATGGGTTTTCATAAGATTTTCTGTTGTCCAGTCACTTCAACCGCTCTGTCCGCAACCAAAATAAGCGTCCCTTCTACTACATCCTGATATTGAAGATCCGAACCTATCCCAAACTTTCCGATTTTCACATAACACCCCGTAAAAAAACGTTGCCGATTACGGCGAAATCCCTCTACTCCTACTTTTCATTTGGTCTACAAAGTTTTGTTGACGGGGAGACTAAAGATAAACTTACCACGAGGCACTAGGAGTGTTGAAATTTAATTGACCAACAGGCTAAAATTAAACATGCAAGGTGACCGAGTGGTCTTTGAAAAAAGACGGAGATTATAGTGCCGACACCTTTATTTTTGGAACTGAATACCGAAAAACAAGAATCTTGAATTTTCTAACGAGATAATGGAGAGTCCAGTCAACAATAAAAATAAATTTTACAAGACACCTCCATCAATAACTGAAATAGGCAGCCGTTTCTCACAACTGCCTACCCGCCAATGGAATATTTGGATTCGGGCATTACCCATGCCTTCCTACGGTCTATAATTATGCTAGCACATCCCCAACAAAACTTCAACTACTTTTTTCAAAATATAATGGATATGCACCACTAAATTGGCACATATTCATACTTTACTTATAACGGGCATGCTCCTTATAAAGCCCCTTCATACGGATAAGGCCCTGCTGATACCTTGTGTACTTGTTTTGAAATCGACATTTCTGCACCACACACATACAATACAGTTTCCCATAATACCGTTGCTGAAATGCATTGGAAGATGAGAAATGCACAATTGAAGCCGGGATATAACGTGCAAATCGGAGTAGACAGCGAATATATTGTTTCCAAAAATATTTTTCAAGACCGGAATGATGTCTGGACATTGATCCCTTTCCTAAAAACAATGGAGGAGAAGCCTGGATTCCGTTACCCAAGTGTAACTGCGGATTCGGGGTATGGGAGCGAGGGCATCGCTCAATCATCTAATTTGATCATTTTACAGCACCCTTATTTTTACTGTGGCACAATGAAAACCGCCGTTGTGGGAATAGGCGTTCTTACAACGGCAGTCTTACATAGGCATATACGATTTTTAAACATATCTGAATTATCGGCCTGTTTGAAAAAGCTCCACACTGTATTTTGCGGGATTCGCTTTGTCGATATAAACCTTTGCATATAAATCTTCTTTTCGCTTAAATGGGGTCAAAACATAATAGTTACTTACTGCTTTGTATTCCTTACCCTCATAAAGAAACCGGCAGACAATTCTGCAGCTGGTGTAATTTCCTACTCTAATCCAGGCCGCCGGAATCATGTCCTCTATTTCGGAGTCCATACAAGCGCCCAAATGCTCTAGGTTTTTCATTTTTTTCTTGTCATATACCAGTTTACCCATTGAAGCCAAAAACAATATTAGCCATACAGAAGCGTTGATTAGCATAGCTTCCAATATAGCGGAATTAAAAAAATTCCCAACAAGCCCAATAGCTAATTCAATGACTGCTACAAGCAAAGTAACATTAGCGCATATGGAGAATAAGTATTTTACCGGCTTAAGATTGGCAATTTGTTTTTCTTTAAAAAGTTTGGAAATATTTTCCTCCGCTTTTCCTTTGTATTCCTCCGCGGATATATGCTCTCCCGAAAAAAGTTCGTTCAAACTAATACCCAGAACATCGCACAAAGGCTGCAAAAGTGACACGTCTGGCATCCCTCTTCCTGTTTCCCATTTGGAAACTGCCTGATTGGTAATCTCTAATAGTTCGGCAAGCTGCATTTGTGTCAGATTTTTTTCTTTTCTGCACCGTGCAATAAATGCACCTATTCTTTTCTGATCCATACAATAAAGCTCCTTTGCTATATTTAACCGCAGTATATCAAAAAGAGAATCTATTTAGAATATACTAAGCGTTGATTCAATACTCAACACTTAGTTGAACGGCTTTTTAGGCTTAGGCATTGGAAGTTCCTCCCATGTTGCCCTTACGAATTCATTCAGCAACTTTATATTATCGATTTCTTCGAACAAAAAGTAGTTTTTTGCTCCTTGATAGGGCGGCGCCATTTCCAGTTCCGGCATCAGGCGCTTTCCCGCTTCCGTAGTTTTGATATACAGCTGGTCATTGCAAATTAAGGCGAAAATTTTTCCGTCCAGATACATCCCGTATTCGCCAAACATTTTCCGGTAAGTGACCGTTCCTGCCTCAGATAATTGGTCGGCCACATATTTCACAAATTCCACTTTAGATGCCATATTATTTTCTCCTATTCCAGTTCCGCAAGCCCCCCTGCCAATACCCTTTTTCACGCAGAGCAATTCCATGCCTGCTTCCCAGTCATGGAATTCTCTGGGGCCTTGCTGATTTCCAGTCCCTTATGTTATAAATGACAAAGAGTAGCCCCTTAATATCGGCGCCGCAATGGCCGTCACCGAATCCGACGGCTGCATAAAAATATAAACGATTGGAAGCGGGAAAACTTCTGCCAATATTGTCCACACAAAAGAAAATACAGCGCTTGTCATCAATGCATAACTTAAAACTTTTTTAATCCGTCCATATTTTTGAGCCCCGAAATTCATAGAAATTATCGGCTGTGACGCCTGCCCCACACTGTAAGCGCAGCATTGTCACAATTCCCATTGCCACATCTACAAAGAATGTAGCGAACCCCGTCTGAATAATGGCAAATAATTTATGCCGGAACCATTTTACGGAAACTATGCGCAGCGTGTTCTTTTTTGATAAAAAATGTGTGCTGAGGATTGCCAGCGTAATCAAATTCCCTGCTGCAGTCGCTAAGCCTGCCCCGAATATCCCCATATCCAGGCCAAACACAAAAAATACGTCCCCGAATATATTGAAGCCGCCCCCTGCCAATACCGCAACAGTGGCCCGAACCGGGTCATTATCATTTCTAAGAAAAGACGAAAGCAGCTGGGAAAAAATATAGACCGGAATTACAAACTTAATGGGCTGCAAATACCGCATGCATATTGGGAGCAGTTCCGTATCCGCTCCAAAAATTTTTAATATCTCCGTATCAAAAACCCAAAACACAATCCATATGATTATTCCAATAATGGAAGAAGACAGCAAAGATACCGTAAAAAACCCATTTTCCTTATCCGAGTCATGGCGCTGCCCCCGGACCACGCTGAATATAACAGCACCGCCTATCCCAAACAGCAGCCCCAGACTGTACAGAATGTTCCATATAGGTGCAAATACCGCCAATGCGGCAGTGCCCAAAGGCCCATGATACTGCCCGACCACAATCATATCTACAAAACTATAAATCGAACCAATCATGGCACCGCCAAAAGCGGCCGAAAGATATTTGAAATAAATCCGTTTTATATCACCGCGAAGCAAATCCATATTAATCCCCATGCCCTTTCCACAACCTACGAACTTTTATTAAAACAAAAGGCCGGACAAGTGAACCACCCAAAATCCATCTCCTTATCCGGTACAGTCCTACGGGAATATACCATCCGGCAAATGGGTTGTGTGTCATCTTATCCGGCCCTATTCTTACGAGAATAAGCCCTCCGATGATTTTAATTTTAAAACGGTAACAGCATAACATATCTTTTACTCAAACTTCCCACATTAAAAATGGGAT
>BLLT01000120.1 GCA_011958945.1 Lachnospiraceae bacterium
GGTACTATAGGGACTTTTGACCCCAACATCATATCATTTGTGTATTATAAATGCTGCAATCTGGTTCATTACATCTCCATAAAATCTAATTGGACTAACTTCTTTCCATCAAGCAATCACAGTTTGACGGCTTTTGCTTTGGAAGTATCAATTCCTCAGAAATGCTCCATATGCAATGCAATTCTTTTTAGACAGGATTGCATTGCATTTTGTTTGGAGCAGCGGTATCGCCTGTATTTGGATTGTAGTAAAGAACAAAACAAAAATGAAATTAAAAATACACAGGCATCGAATTAGAGAAATAATTAAATTCAACAGCATATTGTACATATCAAGATGTATCGGAATGAAGGTTAAAACTTCAATGCGATAATATTTTATCGCATTTTACATCATTGTATCATCCCGCAAAACCTCAGCCAAGTCGATTTTACGTATATTACGCCAACCAAGATAATATGCAAATGCCACAATCCCCCAGATAGCCAGCATAAAAATCATAATCGGAATAAGCGGAGCTTCGGCAAGAAATGTCCCCACTTCAACATAGCTTAGCTTCAGCATATACCCCACTGTAACAACTGCAAGCGGAAGGGTGATTAAAATCGGACGCCCTGCTATGGTAAGCGCCTCCACGCAGAACATTTTTTTGATTTCACCCTGTGTCATTCCAACAGACATATACCTTGCAAATTCCCTTTTTCTCTGACGGACAAAGCCAAGCGTATTGGAAAACACATTTCCAATGCCGATCATCGCAAGCAGGACACAGAAACCGCCAAAGATTGTCACCATTCCATGTATCTGTTTATCGTTCACTTCTGCTTCCTGAATACGGTTCTCACTTTCTGTCTTATAGTTTCCCCCAATCAGGCTGTCTACCTGCCCCTGCAGAGCATCCAATTCCTCTGCTGTCACATTTTTCCTGCCAAGCATACAGATATAGGTATCCTCCTCGCTGCCTCCAATCTGCCCCTTGATTTCTTTCCACAAAGATACGGGCATAAAATGCACCAGTTCATAATAATCAATCGTTGCGTACTCTTCTCTTAAAACAGGCACTTTCTCCGTATAGGACAAAACCGGGATCTCCACGGAAACATCTGTTAAGTTTCCGTTGTCATTCTCTTCCTTGCCGGACTGTCTTAAAATGCTTACTGCATTTTCCCCTTTCACATAAGGCATATATCGCGGATGCCTGAAATCCGGATTTGTAACATCACGTATCTGATTCCATATAACTGCCCCGTTAAGCTGCGGCGTGATGCCAATCTGTTCACAGTACGCTAAAAAGCTCGCATCATCCAGTATGACAATGGGAACATTTACAAGCCATCCTCCATCCGTCTTCCTCACATAATTATCCCCGGCTACAGCAAAGCCGCCGAAAGACTTCATATCTTCGCTTATTTCATCCTCTGCAATGATTCTTTTTGCCATTGCTTTCTGATATACAATGACACTTCTTATTCCGGAAATCTCCTGTAATTTTTGTACCTCACTAAAAGAATCCACATCCGTATCCTTTACTGTAACCATAATGTCCCAAACACCCTGATAACGTTCAAAATAAGTTTCCCTTCTGCTGATTCCTGAAAGTGCAAAAAAGGACTGCATAATGGTAAAGGCAAGAAAAGAAAATATCAGGCTGAGCGATGCTGTCCGTAAGGCTCTTTTCTGTGCTTTCAATGCTCCACCTGCCAATTCTCCCTCCAATCCAAAAAGGCAGGTAAGCAGCGGAGATTTTTTCTTACGCTTTAACTGTAATTCGCCTGTATTTTTAATGGCTTCCAGCGGCGTCAGTCTGCTTAATTTTCTGGCCGGCATCCATGCGGAAATCCATATTGTCACCACTGTCAAAAGAAGTGTCGCCACTAAGACTAACGGATGATAGCCAAAAACTGCTTCACGCCTGCCTGCCACATCACTCCCCAGCAAGCTATTCACCATATGTATAATTCCCATACTGATTAGAATGCCAAGCAGATTCCCAATTAAAATCGGCAGAATACATAATGCAGCCGCTTCCTGCAAAAGACATGCGCGTATCTGCTTTGGTGTGGCTCCGATGCTGGAAAAAATACCAAACTGATGGATTCTTGCATTCATAGACACTGCAAAAGAATTATGGATTACTATAATTAATGAAAAAGATGCAAGTCCGGTTATCAGTATAAACAACGGAAAAAGCAGTCTTGGCGCAGTATCCTGCGGATCACGTATCATGTACATTGCCAGAAGCTCATGGTTATAAATAACCTTTTCCGATGAAACACCCAAAACTTCTGCTATCTGCATCGTATCGCCGAGGACAGCCCCCATGTCATCAAAATAAATATCTATCACAGGTTCCGGAATCTGCGCTCCTCTCTCACTGATGACGACGTCTTTGACATTGGCAAAATTCTTTATGAATTCCATATCTTCCTGGGTAAATGCCCCGACAATCCTGCTCTGCCAGCCTCCTTCTTCCTGTTCAATGCTTTCAATTTCGTACTTCCATGCGTTATAAAATAACCCTAAGAGCAGCGATAACAGCAAAGCTGATATAAATGCCGCTATCATAACAGACATGCCCGATGAACGGTTATTTTTAATATAGCCTGATGAATAATCTTTCCACATAGCTCATTACCTCCGCTTCTCATCGCTTATGATATGCCCGTCCTCTATGGTTATGATACGGTCTGCTTCTAAAGCCACCTTCTCATCATGGGTAATCAACACAATCGTCTGTTCCAGATTACGATTCGATAATTTCAGCATATCAATAATTTCTTTGGAATTTTTCTGATCCAGATTTCCAGTCGGCTCATCCGCCAAAAGCAGAGCCGGGCGGTAAATCAATGAACGCGCTATGGCAACCCTTTGCTGCTGCCCACCTGATAACTGGTTTGGCAGGGCTTCAAGCCGTTCAGCAATCCCAAGCGAACGGACGATCTTTTCAAAATACTCTTCATTTGGTTTCTTCTTATCAAGGGCAAGCGGCATAAGAATGTTTTTTTTCACGGTAAGTGTTGGAATCAGATTATAGAACTGATACACCAAACCCACTTTTCTTCTGCGGAAAATCGCTGCCTGTGTCTGATTCAGTTTTGACAAATCCGTTCCGTCTATTGTAACTTTTCCGCTTGTCGGTTTATCCACGCTTCCCAGAATATGTAACAATGTGGATTTACCTGAACCGGACGCTCCGATAACCGCCACAAATTCTCCCTTGCCTACCTTCAGATTAATTCCATCCAGTGCAGTCACCTGATTATTGCCGGAGCCATACATTTTGCAGACTCCCTCGCATGTTAAGATATTCATTTTTGTTCCCTCCTTTGGATGTTTTGCATTTCTACGCTTGCAGCAGAGCTGCCCGTCAGCTTGTAAACTTTGTTCCTGCAGGCAAACTGTTTACAAGCTATATTGTACCAAATGAAAGTTACAACTTAGTAACTGCAGCAGAATTGATATTAAATTTATTGCTTATATAACCGGATTTCAAAACATGCACCGCCATTCGGCAGATTTTTAGCCCTTATTGTTCCATTTTGATGTTCTATAATCTCTTTTGACAATGCTAAGCCTATCCCAATGCCGCTTCCACGGATATTACCGCCCGCATCTGCATTCTTTCCGCGATAAAACCGTTTAAAAAGATGCGGAATATCTTCTTTGGCAAATCCGTCCCCCTCATCCCAGATAAATATTTCTGTATATAGCGGATTCTGCCCATAAGAGCAATGGACTATTCCACCCGCATTATGCTCCATACAGTTTTTCATTACATTTATAACTGCTTCCATAGTCCAGTTTAAATCGGCTGTCACTGCCATCTCCCCTGATTCCGGAATATCAATGAAAGTGCCGGAATCTGCAAATAATTCCTGCAAATTGTCTGCCGCAAGGACAAGCAAAGTAAAAACATCCACATCTTCTTTTTGAAACATCAACGTACCTGCATCAAGACGGGATAAAACAAGCAGGGATTCTTCTAAATGAATCAGTCTGTTTAACTGTTTCTTTATCTGTTCCATCCTGTCTGTTTCATATTCTTTTTTTATCGGCATTTCAGATAATGTCTGCAGTGATAAAGAAATGGCGGTAATAGGAGTTTTTATCTGATGTGCAATATTGGATAGATTCTCGGCAAAATCATTTTTGGCCTGTACCGCCGCATCCTTTGTCTGATAAAGAAATGTCACAGTCTTATATATTTCATCTTCCAGCTTGGAAAAAAGATCTTCTCCTGAAACAGAAAGGACAACCGCTTTTCCCATATTAACCTGCTCCAGATAATCTGACAGTTCCTCTATTCGTTTCGCTTCTGTTTTGTTACGGAATGCATAAGTAACAGCAAAGAGAACAATACCTGCCAGGAACCCTGTTGCTGCGAACATAATATCATATGCAACGGAAGAATCAGAAAAATCAGAAATGTCATATCCTAAAACGGACAATACATCCCCCATTGCCACACCATCGGCATTCCCACCCGTATATTCTTTCAATGCAGCAGAAACGATATGCTTCATTTCCGGCTCTTGTTCCAGCACTTCGCCGCAAATCACATTTACCAAATCAAATTGGAGCCTGCTGTAACGGCAGGAAATTAGGATTGCCGTAACAGCAGAAGAAATCAGGCTGACGGCTGCCACAAATCCAAAGAGAATCACTAAATTTTTTCGCCCGCTCATATGATATCCTCCATACGGTATCCCACACTTCTGATTGTTTTTAAACAGGACGGTTGGTGCAGTTTGTTCCGCAGTCGGTTCATAGTAACTGTCAATGTATGATCATTCACGTAGTTTCCATTTACATCCCATACCTGTTCTAAGATTTTTTCCCTGGTAACAGTCTTTCCTTTATTCTGCAAGAGGTACAAAAGCAGCTCATACTCTGATACGCTTAAATCTATTTCTTCCGTGCCACAAGTAACTGTCCTTCGGTTTAAATCTATCTTGATCCCATCACAGGACAGGTACTGCACCGCCACATTGCCCGTTCTTCTAAGCACCGCCTGAATCCTTGAATACAATACGCTTAATTCAAAAGGCTTTACTACATAATCATCCGCACCATTTTGAAAACCTGAAACAATATCATGGGAATCATCCCGGACCGTAAGGAAAATAATCGGCAGTTCTTTCCATCTGCCGCGTATCCATTGACAAAGACTATCCCCACGGCCATCCGGCATATTCCAATCCAACAAAATAACCGTTGGCACATGAATTTCCAAAGCCCGTCTGACCTCTGAAATTGTATTATATACTACTACCTTAAAGTTTTTCTGTTCCAAATATTTTTTTACAACACCTGCAATATGAGCGTCATCCTCAGCATAAAATAATTCGACCATTTTCAATAAACCACCTATTTTTTTATTTTTATTATACCAGAAAAATGTTACAACTTAGTTACTCATTCCCTATACAATAAAAGTTCCTTTACCGCACCATGGAATCCCGTTCCATTCCTTATACTTTTATATCTCGAAGTGCCTTTAGCCAGTAAATACAGCTTTGTATTCAGCCATTCTTTGGTAAAGCGATTTCCTCACCACTTTCTTTTGATAATACGTAAATATTTCCTGTATCACAGGTAACAGCCATTGCAGGTATATGACTGATCAATTCCTTGTTATTCCCGTCCTTGCCGCAGGAATACAGACATCCTCCGTCCGTCCTGGAAACATAATAGATTGACTGCTCATCCATGCAGAAATCATATGCAACTATATTTTCATAAGTGTAAGTTACATTACTGGAAACGTCATATCTTGTTAAAACCCCCTGTTCATTTTTGTAAAAGATGCTTTCCCCATCGAATGAAATATTTCCGTTTGCAGGAATTCCTGGCTTTACAGTTTTTCTTGTATACCGGTTTACTTTTGTTATGCCATCATTGCCAATGAAAAACAGGTTATCGTCATTCAGGAAAAAAGCGTGGTGAAAATCCAGGAACTTCCATTTATCCCCCGTTTCATAGTCAATGCCCAAAAGAGAACGCCCGGAATTTGTAATCTGCTCAAAGATTGTTTTTTCCTCAAAGGTATTCAGATTCAACTCTACAACCGACACTTTCGTTATATTGCTGTTATAGTTTCCAACCCGGTTGACATAGCTTTCCATAACCGATGTGGTGTAATACAGATATGGCGGACACGCATAGAACGCACGTATTTCTTCATCATCAGAAAATACCCCAAACATAGGGGAACGTGCTAAAGGATATGTTTCCCCCGTGGAAGTATTTTTGAGAGAATAATCAAAATTCCCTGCATCTTGTATGATTTCATAACCCATACAGTCATAGCCTGCCGATGAATTATAGACAACGCTTCCCATTTTTCCACGGCCTGAACATCCCGTCACTGCCAATGCCAGGCCAAACATGACAGCGAAAGCCGCCCCACGCTTCTTTTGCCCTGATTTCATCAGCCATCTGTTAGAATTGCACCGTAAAATCCAGACAACGGCCAAAGTACACAAAAGCACGGATACAAAGAGCAATGTCAATAGCGTAACCGTGCCAACCTCCGCAAAAATAATTTTCTCATCCCCCGTCAGGGCATCGCTCATAACAATATCCCCTGCAAAAAAGTCTGTTCCAAGCAGAAACGGCAGCGGCAGCGGCAGACGGTAAATGCTGGTTTTCGATAAGCCTATATAGGGAATAATCACGGACACCGCACCAGTCAGCAGGGTGACCGCATATTTTTTTGCCAAAACGGAAATGAACATCAGGAGTATCGTAAGAAACACACCGCCAAACATCCGGAGCAGCCCTATAGATACATATCCCTCCATCAGCGACATACCCTTGCTGCTGTCTGCAAAGCAACGGATACTCTGAATCGGATAATCCCCATCCGGCAGTCCGTATTTGAGTCTGTAAAATCCGTATTCAATAAGCGAAATGCAAAGCGACAGGAAGAGGACAGCCGTGGTAATAATGAGCAGCTTATACAGAGCGCTTTTTCGCCCCTCCCTTGCAGTCAGGATCAGTGTGTCCATCTGGCAGCTGTACTCAGAACAGAAAACAGGCGTAGCAATCAGCAAAATGCCAAGGAAAAGAATGAAATTAAGCGTACCTTTGCCAAGAAGCCCCATCCATCCGTTTGTCTGGAGAAAACAGCGGTTTCCCGCATTTTCGCAGATATAGAGATACTGCTGATAGATGACCTCAAATCCATTTTGACGCTCCAGAACCTTCTCTATTTCCCGGCTCTCTTTTTTGTATGCACTTTCACTAATCTTCCCGTCATAGTAATTCTCCAAAAGGCTGTTCTGCCTCTCCTTCGCTTCCGCAATCCGCTCCGCCTCCTGCTCCAGATAAAGGGAAGATTCCTCGGTGCAGTATCCTTTTACCTTTTCCAGATACCATTCATATTCATTTTTATACCGCTCCATCGCTATGTTTACGGGGTTGTCGGATAAGGCAAGCCAGACCGTGCCAAGGAGCAGGACAAGAGCAATATAGAACAGCCCCCTTTGCCAGAGCATAATCTTTTTTACTTCGTACATAAATCCAGACATTTTATCCTCCTATTTAAAGCCGCTGCGCGGCTTTACCGTCCAGCAGAAAATATAACAGTTCCTTTTAGAAAGCAGCATCATTGCCGTTATGGAAACCACCCCTACGGTTACGGCAAAAATAATTGCTGCCTGGAAACTCTGTACCGGATATCCTGCAAAACCAATAAACTCGGTCTTGCCAAATAGTATGCGGTTAGCCAGCAGCGAATACGGGTTTATAATCTTGAGCCAGACATTACTGAAGCAGCTCTGCGATGCACCTGTAATAATGAAACACAGGGCTGCTCCGAAATCAGCGACAAACGGAACAAGAGCATTACGCCCAAACAAGGAAATCAATAGAAACACCATGCTCATCGTCCATACGCCCACTGCTCTTATCACTGCGGACAGAATCGCATATTGCCATAAATTACAGTTTACCGCAGCCATGCTGAAATTACGGACAGCATACAGCGGAAGATCCCCTCCTTCCGCCGTTCCGAAGAAATACGAAAAACCAATATAATCCACAACAGAAAACCATATGGCCACACTGATCACAAACAAAGAAGCTGCCGCAATTTTAGCAAATGCGGTCTTTTTACCGCCGCCCGGATTTGTCAGCAGCAGCATATCCATCTGTGTTTCCTTTTCGCAGACAAAGGTACTGACAACCCCGTACAGACAAAGAAGTAAAACCAATATGCCCGAAAAATCATAGTTCAGATAATAGTTATACATTTCCTCATAGGCAAAGGCTTTTATGCTCCGCCCGGAATAAAGGTGATAAATCACACTGTTTTTGCGTGCTTCATAAGTCTGCCCCCGTTCTTTGTAAACAGCGGCATTTTCCTTTGCCCTCTCTGCCACTTGAAGCGCATAAGCCCGATAATGATAGAAATATTCCATAGGCTCCACATAATATTTTTCCAGGATATTCCGGTCACTATATATATTCCCCGTCATCATATCCGGATTGTCTTTGGCTGTGCTTGCTGTCATATCAGCCGTAGCGTCTGCTAACGGCTGATATATGGAAAGAAGATGATTGATTTTTTCAACAGTAATCTCCCCTCTGTAATCCTCATAAAGCTGCCAATACACGCTGTTCCAACTGCGGCTGTCATTTCCGTCCGCCAGGTAGGAATACGAGTGGAATTCGCTGTTTATTTTGAACAGGTTTATTACACTGAACAATATGAGTACAACAAGTATTGACCGCTTGCAGAATAATTTGTAAAATTCATATTTGATTAAGCGTGTCATATTATCTCTCCCTTAACTCATTGCCCACGGAGGGTCTTACGGCTCTCGCGGCATTCGCCAAATGGACATGCAAGCATGTCCGCTTGGCTCATTGCCCACGGAAGTAATACAGAAATACATCTTCCAGATTAGGGGAAACCTTTACTGCGTCTGAAGCAGGCAGCATATCGCTTACGATTCTTACTAAAAAGCGTTCCCCCTGCTGTTTCATATTGCTGACATAATATTGGCTGCCAAGTCTGGCAGCGTCTTCCCCGTTTACTGTCACCTCCCACACTTTCCCATAGATATTCTGCTCTAATGTGTCGGTAGTCCCCTGGGTTATTAAGGAGCCTTCCTTTAAGATCATAATCTCCTTTGCGATACACTCCACATCGGAAACGATATGGGTGGCCAGCAAAACTGTCCGCCCCTGTGCGAATTTTGATATCAGGTTGCGGAAGCGGATACGTTCACTGGGATCAAGCCCTGCTGTCGGCTCATCCAAAATAAGAATTTCAGGATCGCCCAGCATCGCCTGGACAATGCCGACCCTCTGCCGCATACCACCGGAAAGGGCGCCAATCTTTTTATCTTTCGCATCTGAAAGATTGACAATGTCCAGAAGTTCCAAAGCCCGTTTTTTTCCCTGCTTATCAGGGATTCCTTTCAGCGCACACATATACAGCAGAAAATCCATCACTGTAAAATCCCGGTAGAAGACAGGATATTGCGGCATATATCCGATTTTTGACAGAAAGTCCTTACCCAATGTTCCTGCATCCTGTCCGTCAATCAAAACCGTTCCGCCATCGCTTCCCAAAATACCCACAATTATATTGATCAGTGTCGTCTTTCCCGCACCGTTAGCGCCCAAAAGCCCATAGACACCCTCCGTGAGTTCCGTGGTGAAATCCTTTAAGGCATATATGCCTTTGGCATACTTGCCCAATGCACCCCTGCCTTTATACTGCTTTGAAACATTTCGTAATGATATTTTCATAGGGAATTACCCCGCAAAGCCAAAGGTTGTTATCAAGGTGCTTACCTCGTCAATACCCCGTCCAAGCACAACGATACAGGTGCCGGATTCATCCAAAATCAAAATCTGTGGAACACGCAGGAAGTAGGTACTGTTGCCGTCCTGAACGGTTTCCGTATGGATACTTTTTCCCGATGCCGTATCATAAATGTTGATTGTAACACTGCTTTCCTCCAAAATAGCAGTAGCCACATATTTTCCCTGCCCGGAGCAGTAAACACCGTCTTCTCCCTCACTGCGGCTTGAGAACGACATCGTTTTTTCTGTATTGGATATGGTATCAAGCATCAGCAGGGTTCCATTATTTTTGTCAAAACTCTGGGGCATAATAAGCAGGTTTCCGCCCTTTTGCACTTCTTCCGTATCTACCTTGTAATCCCCTTTTTGGGTAATCGTGAAATTTGCGCCGTCAGTGGATACTGTACCATAAACACTGACCCCATCCCCGCCAATGGAGGTATCTGTGGCCATGCCTACATAGACTAAAGTGTTGTTCCCCGTAAAGGTAAGGCTGTCCATGGCTGCAATCTGCATATTACCTGCCGTGCCATCTTCGGAATAGTTCAGAATGGTACGAACCTTCCGGGAAGAAATATCATAAAGGTAAAGCCCCTGAAGTCCGCCGAAAGCAACCTGTTTTCCGTCCTGTGAAACAGCGATCCCTGTGATCTGCGGGATAAAATCGTCACTTAATAATCCGCTAAAGGAAATGGTATCCTGAACAGCAAAGTCCTTATTCAGTATGTATCCATTGATACCGTCGCTTTCTGATGCAGCAAATGAAGCGTTGCCGCCGCCAGCCTTTCCCTGGCCCACAACAAAATAGCCGTCTGTAAAGGTCTGTACGCATAAATCTCCCATGGAAATATCCACACTTGCGATTGTTTCGCCTTTCCCCATATCGTAAAGATAAAGCTGATCCGCCGCAACGATAATACGGCTTCCACCGGCATAATAGCAGCCGCTGACCTTTCCTGAAAAAACGGAATCTTTAACCGTGCTGACCGCCATAATATTTTTATCTGTACCGTTATCCTGCAGATCGATCACGTTCATTTCGCTGCTTTCATTTCCGGTATTTTCCGATGAATCATCTTCTACGGATTGCGGTTCCATGTTCATGGCTCCATTTTCAGAGCTGTTTCCATTCTCCTGTCCGTTCCCGCAGGCCAATAGATTAAGAGCCAAAGCAAACATAAGTATCATACACATCCATTTTGTTTTCATTTTTTTCTCCATTTCTGCGCAGCTTTTGTGGCCCGGCTTTGCCGGGGCTTTACGCATATCAAGTTTGTGGATGCCGCGCAGACACAAACTTGGGATTGGAAATTATCCATTTTCTATCTTAATATAATCTGTTTCTTTTTTCAAATATTCCCGTCCGATAAGAAAACCGGCTGCCGGCAAAGCGACTTCCGCTGCAATGATCACTCCCGCCGGAAAGCCGCCTGCGTCATATAAGCTGCTTCGCAGATACATCCCCCACATTCCGTACATGGCATGGGAAACCGCACAAAGCCGGCTGCCGGCAATAAATGTCACGCCTTCCAACAAGAACAGCGCCACTGGAGCAAATCGTCTAAGGGGGAACAAATCCAGCAATACGAAAAACGCTGCCATACTGATACTATGGAACAGCCATAAGACACTGATTTTTACAAGCAGCCCTGCGGAAAGCAAAGCCAATTTCCCCATAACAATATCGCAGAGCAAAACAATGAGCAGAAGCAATACGGCTATCCTTATACCGAATATCACTCTTTTTACAAAATGCCTTTTCCACCAGTCCGAAACTCTTTCATAACGGTACAAGGAAAATGTTTCCGCCTTTCTGGCCCTTTCCGCATAACCCCCCACTGTCAACAGAAAAATGCCAATCGGCAGAAGCCATTGCCCAAAAGGAATCAGCGGTATGCCGCCAAGATAATCTGGCGATACTCCTGCAAACAGCCTGATAAACATACTTTCCGACATTATCTTTAACCTCCTAATCCGGATGAAAAATGCCGCTTTTCGGGCATTTTTCGAGAAATGATTTAGTTTCACTTAG
>BLLT01000121.1 GCA_011958945.1 Lachnospiraceae bacterium
GGATTGGCCTCATAAAACAACCAGTTTCACGGATTCAGGAATAATACAGCCGAAATAGCAAAAACAGCAGTCATGGATGGCAGCGATATGGCACTTTTGTGCAACGAGGGATACAAAACGGATAATATTTGCGTGATGCATCTGCAAGGGTACGACTATGTCCTTATACAGGCTTTCCCCAAAAATATAACGCAGTCAATGGTAAATAGAGCTAATATGGCGGGAGTGACGTTGGAAATCTGCCTGTTGGCTCTATTTGCAGTTTATATCGCCTTTTTGGTAATCCGTGCCGCCAGACAGAGAAAGAGGCTGGAGAAGGAAAATAAAATAATTAGCGATGTACTCAGGGGCATGAATATCCTTTTTTCTTCACGCTATCTTATGGTGGACTTAGAGAAGGACCGTTATTTCTATGCGGCAGGAATTGGGCCAATAAACACCAGCATTCCGCTGGAAGGGGTTTACAGCGAATTGATGAAGCTTCATGCTATGGATATTATAGGGAATAAGGAAAAAGAGGAATTTTATCATTTTTGCCTGATTGACACGCTTAAGGGGAATCTTGGTGCTGAGGACTCTGTAGTTCATGAATGCCATGTTTCACGCCATGGAAAAGAAGAATGGGAACATCTGATAGCTATGTGCCTGGAACGAAGGGATGGGAAGCCTGTCAGGGTTTTGTTTGTCCGCCAGAATGTTACGGAACTGAAAATGAAAGAAATGAATGAGCAGCGGGAACGCGCCGTACTTAACAGAAAGGAACGGCAGTACCGGATTGCTATTATGTCCAATTCCTTTAGTGCTTTTGAGTGCAACCTGACAAAGGATCAGATTATGCAGGATATTATCCGCACGGATGACGGGAAGAAAATTTCGCTGCTGGAGCGGGCAGGGCTGTCCGTTCCGTGTAAAGCCTCCGAATGTTTTGAGAGATGGAAACAGTTTATTTTGCCGGAGTCGCTGGAGGATTACTGCAATGCGGTAAATGTGGATTCGCTGAAAGCCAGATATGAGCAGGATGAGATGGAAGTGGATGTGGATTACTGGGGCGGAATGGATGGAATGGAATCTATATGTGTCCGCCAGTCTTTCATAATGACCCGTGATGAGGACACCGATGATATTATTGCTATGGTAGTGTCTAAGGACATTACGGAACAGGTGAGGAAGCAGCGTGAGCAGACCCAGGCCCTTCAGGATGCCTTGATGCAGGCACAGCATGCCAATCAGGCCAAGACTACTTTCCTTTCCAATATGAGCCACGATATACGTACACCGATGAATGCTATTATCGGTTTTGCAACCATTGCAGCCAGCCATATGGAGAGAAAGGATCAGGTGAAGGATTGTCTGCAGAAAATTCTTTCCTCCAGTAATCATTTGCTGGGCCTGATCAATGACATTCTGGATATGAGCCGTATTGAGAGCGGAAAGCTGCAGATTCATAATCAGGAGTGCAATATCCCTGAACTGATGCACAACCTGGTAAATATTATACAGCCCCAAGTAAAAGCAAAGCAGATGGATATGTTTATCGATACCTTTGAAGTGGTCAATGAGGATGTGATTGCAGACCCGCTGAAGCTGAATCAGATTTTTATCAATTTGATGGGGAATGCAGTGAAATATACGCCTGCGGGAGGAACCGTATCTTTTTGCATTACACAGAACACTAACTTTAAGCATGGGTGGGGTGATTATGTTTTTACCGTTAAAGACAATGGGATTGGAATGTCCCAGGAATTTGTAAAACATATATTTGAGCCTTTTGAGCGCGAGTCAACTGCCACAAGAAGCGGCATACAGGGAGCCGGGCTTGGCATGCCCATTACAAAGAACATTGTGGATATGATGGGAGGAGAAATTACAGTAGAGAGTGAAGTTGGAAAAGGAAGCACCTTTACAGTGAGGCTCCCTCTGCAGCTTCAGGATATAGAAAAAAATGTGGAACAGATTAAGGAACTGGAAGGGCTTCGTTCTTTGGTGGTGGATGATGATTTCAATGTTTGCGACAGCGTGAGCAAGATGCTAAAAAGCATTGGTATGCGCTCTGAATGGACGACATCGGGGAGGGAAGCGGCATACCGTGCCAAATCCGCTTATGAGGACGGGGATCCCTATCATACATATATTATTGACTGGCAGATGCCGGAAACCAGCGGGATCGAAACAGCGAGAAAAATCCGTAAGGTGGTAGGGCAGGATACGCCTATCATCATCCTTACCGCCTATGACTGGGCGGATATTGAGGAAGAGGCGAAATCGGCGGGGATTACTGCGTTTTGCGCTAAGCCGCTTTTTATGTCGGATTTAAAGTCGGCACTGTTGGCGGCCAATAATATCGGTGGGCGTAATCAATCGGAGGAAGAGGCGGTATGGACGCAGATTGATTACAGCGGCAAGAGGCTTCTTTTGGTGGAGGATAACGAACTGAACCGGGAAATCGCGCAGGTTATTCTGGAAGAAGCCGGATTCATGATTGAATGTGCACCGGATGGAACCGATGCGGTGGCTATGATAGAGGCCGCTTCGGAAGGTTATTATGATGCGGTGCTGATGGATGTGCAGATGCCCGTTATGAACGGATATGAGGCCACAAAAGCAATCCGGGCCATGGAGCGCAAAGATGTGAAAAATCTGCCTATCATCGCCATGACAGCCAATGCTATGGAAGAGGACAAGGAAACGGCATTGAAAAGCGGCATGAATGCCCATATTGCAAAACCCCTTGATATAGAGCTGCTTATGAGCACCTTGCGCCGTTTTTTGCAATGAAAATAGATTAAATGAATTTAATGGAGAATTAGGGAGGGGGTATTCTGTGAAGAGAGCGGCTTTATCGGAATTTACAAAGGCGATGAAAGATTCACATACGATACTTCTGCCCAATATGTTACATTATCATAATAGTCTTTTGCAGGCAGCCTTTGCCTCCTGCGGATATCATTTAGAGATACTTCCGGAAGAAAATAATCTGCCGGCATATTCGCTGCCGTATATTAGCGGCGACTATTGCCTGCCTGCCGTACTGATTCTCGGTCAGATGCTGGCAGCGATCCAGTCCGGCAGATTTCAACCGGATCGGATTGCCTTTATGGAGCCCCAGGCCGGCGGTGCATGCCGTGCCGGCAATTACTATAATACTATCATACAAAGTCTGAAAAAAGCCGGATATGGTCAGATTCCGGTAATCTCCCTCAATGCTTTTGGGAAAGAGAAACATGCAGGATTTACTATAACCCCTAAGCTGCTGTTTCGAACTATCGCGGCAGTCTGTTTCGGCGATTTGCTTATGACGCTTTATCAGCAAGTGAGGCCATATGAATGTAGGATGGGGGATACACAGGCGTGTTGGGAACGCTGGAACGGAAAATTGTGTGAAGATATAAGGGCTGGAAAAAATATCTCCCTAAAGAAAAGAAGGGAACAGTACCGGCAGATTGTCCATGATTTTGCCGGGATTCCGGTGGAGGAGAAAAAGATGCGGCGGGTGGGGATTGCCGGGGAGATTTATATAAAGTTTTCCCCCATCGGGAATGAGCATTTAGAGCGGTTTTTGCAAAAACAGGATTGCGCGTACCGCATGGGTGGATTTGTTAATTATGCCATTTATTTGGTGGATAGTGAACGGGAAGAGCAGAAACTTTGCGGCGGAGGGCGGATGATGCAGAAGGGATATGATGCAGTTATCCGTTATCTGCTCCGCATTCAGCATGACGTCAATCGGAGTATTTCTGAAGGGAATCGGTTTGTTCCGGATGGGGATTTTGAAAGAATGAGAGAACTGGCGGAGCCGGTGATTAACAAGGGATGCCGCACAGGAGATGGCTGGCTGGTAGCTGCGGAAGTGGCAGACCTGGCGGAAAAGGGGTATGAGAATATTTTAATCGTACATCCTTTTGGCTGCCTTGTCAGCCATGTGTGTGAGCGGGGGATTATGAAGAAGCTGCATGAACTGTATCCCAATGTGAATATACATACGGTGGAATATGATTATGATTCTACGCGTGCATTGCGGGAGAGCCGTATTTTGTTGGGGATTGGCGGCAAAAATGCGTTTTTCTGACACGGCAGACAACCATATGATGTTATTGAAAACTCTTCCATTTAGTAAACCGAAGTTATATAATAAAGTCAGTGGTAAATGGAGCCAGGATTTTGCCGGATGTGTATGGGGAACTGTCGGATTTTTCAAAAGAGGATTTTATACAATATCACGAAGAACATATCGTTTGAGCGAGGGGGTATTATCATGGATTTACAAGAGAGAGCATTTGCGCTTGCCAGACATCTGTGCAATGAAAACATTATAAAAATAGATGACCTGGATCAGTTAAAAAAAGAGACCTATGAGGAAATTGTCTTATTGCTCAGACAAAAGCTTCAAGAGACCTACCCGCAGACAAAATTAAAACGCACGATGAAAAGCGTCCATTTTGCAAATGGATTCCCGGATGAGCGCCTGAAACGGGTTGCGTTTATTCTTACGGACGAAATTGAGCAATATCTGACTTTCAATAAATTCCTTAACCACGATACATCTGTTAATTTTTTTAATAATAAAATAACATCTGCCGGGTTTAGCATAAATCCAACTTCCCTAGTGGAGGTTGAATTTGAAAGCTTATGTACCTGCAAAGGGCGGAAAATGTAAAAGGGGACTATTCGTATGTTAGAAAACAAGTATCATTTTGAATTTCCTCAATTATATAAGACTTTACTTGAAGGTGGAATGCTTGACTATACCGCACCCCAATATGCCGGGCCGTTTGAGAAAATAGATGACTGCGACTTAGAAAAACTATATATAAAAGAAACCGCTTTTACCAGATTTAATGAAGAGGTATATTGTGGAATTTAGTTGCATGAATGAAAAACGCCCTGTTACCTGGTGATTAGACAGAACGAGAAATCAGTAGCCGGAGGAACATTTCGAAATGATTGAAACGGAGAGCCTAATTCTTGATAAGGCAAAGTTTTAAGATTGGAAGGAAATGTATTGTAATGTCTGGTCATGGCCGGAAAGCGCAAGATATATGTCCTGGAATCTTACTACGAGCGAAGAAAACGCCAAAATAAGGATTATGAAAACCATTGCATTTTAGAAAGAGCATGATTTCTTCAGTGCCTAAAACAGACAGTAAAGACGGACACAGTTATAATCTTTTACAATACAGCTTAAAACTATAACTGCCCATTTGGCGGGGGAAAAAAATGAATGAAAAGTTGAAGGAAGGGCAAAATGCCATATATTACAGTTGAAAGTGGAATATATGCAGGCACATAAATCATAACAGGAAGCAATTTGGTATAGTGGATAATTCTCCCCTGGCAATCTTATGTTTTTGGGAAAAAGGACAGGATTAAGCAACGAAATCGGCGAAAATGAATTCCGGGCATGAAAAAGCAGGATACCTTTTCAGATTTCCTGCATTTTCCATAAAACATTTCCTTTATCAATACTTCGTTTACTTGGCTGCACTCAATAGCATTATTAGTAATGTAATAACAACTATGGAAATTAAAGCAATTTTAACAATGCTCCATACGCGCCGGTTTCTTAGTGTCTTTTCTGAAAGCTGGGAATTGACTCGTGATAGTTGTTCTGCTATTGCATTTTTATCACTTACACTTTCTTTGCTTTCAATGGTTTCTCCCAAAAGTACGCTCACCGGGGTTTCCAGTATTCCTGACAAAAGGGGAAGTGTAGCTTCTCCTGTGATGATTGGAGCAGATTGAAAATCTACGGAAATCATCCGCTGTCAATTCGAAGAAATCAGTATAGCGTTTTACAAGCTGGACTTTTGTTGACAATAAGAACTGATTTCATAATTTGGTTAATGTAGGATGTTGAAGAGTATTATACTACAAAGTTCAGAGACTACCGTTATGAAGTAAGTATATCGTTAAATTGTGTAATAATTGTTAAAGGATATCAAGGTCAGCGTGAAAGGAACTGGCTATTTCTAATTTTGCTAAAATTTTGATTGGATAAAAATGTATATATTTTTTGATGCTGAAATCGCTGTATATCAGTAATTGCAGCATGTTGCCTTTTGGCTGGACGGTTGAGACACTTTTAAGCACACATGTATCAAAGCCATACAATCCTGATATTGCAAAAGTATTTTATCGTGCAGGATATATTGAGAGCTGGGGACGAGGGATTCAGAAGATTCGGGATGCCTGCAAAAATCTCGGGGCGGATGAACCTGAGTATATTGTTCATGGAGAAGATATTATGGTGAAATTTTCTGCCCTCCAAAGTGCCAAAGTTTTAGATACCAAAGCCCTAAATGTCACAAAGGATGTCGCAATAGAAATAAAAATATTAGCTTTACTTAAAGAAAATGCATCTATTACTACCACTGAAATGGCCAGGAAGCTATCTGTTAACAGACGAACAATTCAGAGAAGCCTGGATGTATTAAAGAGTAAAGGTACGATTGAACGCAAGGGTGGTAAACGATACGGTTATTGGGAAGTTTACGAATAGTTTTTGTATTCCCATCGTACCATTCCCAGATGGGAATGGCTGGCACGAGAATGAAAATGATCCGGCACCATTTATAAAATATATGCTTGGAATTGTGCTGGCAGCTTATAGAGATTTTGAGGCCCGGATCAGTCTTGTGGATGATAAACTGCCCGCAATAGAAATGGTCAGAAAAGCAGTTTGTAAAAAAATAGGTAAATTTACGAAGAGTGAGATCATGGAACTTGTGCCGTTCCTGTCTAAGGCTTCTGTAGAAAATTCGTTGACACAACTGATGAAGGATGGCGTTTCATGTTTTTACCTTATAGGAAATTACGCCACAATGTTGTAAGTCACCAAGAAAGAATGCGGAGGAGTCGCATGAGCTGGTACAGCATTTAAGGCTGCTCTGATGCGTTTCCGTGATAGTATGCAGAGTTTCCGTGTTTGCATATGAACAAAAAAGGGCTGTTTTAGCATTTCATTTTAACAAAATAGTTTCAGTCCACTCATCCACTCTTTCATAGTATAAAAACAGTTCCGCAGGAATTTTGATGGTATCCGGAGGAACTGGTGTCTGTATCACGCAGCCTTTCAGCGGAAGTCCGTGCGTTCCTGTTTCCTGATCGGGTTTTAAGCGCATCATGAGAAAATGGGAACTTCCCTGATGCGTTTCCGGGCGGGATTTCAAATATTGTTTGGAGTAGAAGGTAAGGTCATAATTTTTACTGCATTCATATTCTATGCCTATATAGCACATCCCTTTAGGACAGCATTGCTCCAATGCATCATAACTATGTTTTGCCGCCTCTTTCAACTGTTCCGGGGAAAACCTTTCTGCCAGTTTGGGATCGTTCAATTCTTCTTCCGTATTTTTCCACACATCTATCAAGGCAACAGAATTTATATGGCAAAGCACCTCATCTCCATGATTATCCACGAAACAGAAAGAACGGGATTTCCCGACATTCAGGGTAACTGTCTTTTCTATTATATGCTGGATGGGATTTGGCCTGTGCGTTATCGCGATGGGTGTTTGAGGTGTAAGGTGGGGCAGCTTCGAAACCTCCGCTATGTTCAGCGTCAACAGCATGAGATTCTCCCAATCTATATCTTTCAGCCATCCGGGAACTGTCCAGCCAGCACCCATCATATCGAAAAACAACTGGATCATTCCGTAATTATCAGAATCCATAGGGCTGCCCATGCCGCCCTGTATCTTGAGATGCACATCACCGAGGCAGAGATCACTGCAATGCAGATAACTGTATCCGTGCCTTTCATGCTCTTTCAGCATCCTCCTGTGATTACGGATGCCTTTCCTGTTCCGGCTTTTCGGTTCCATGTATGGTTCTATAATGTATAGTTTTGCTTCATCGGATAAGGTCATGCCGACAATATGGTATTTTATGCCATTCCGTTCTGTGGTTTTCCCAATCACAAGGATATCCTGCCATTTTGAGTGGAAACCTTCTAATAATGAAAAATTCATCAGCCATACCTCCGAAAAATCTAATATGGCAAGTATACCATGTATGCCGAAATAATTCCATAAAATGCGGAAGGACTCCATAGTAAATCTATGCTTTTCATTCCCGAAAAGAAGTCGTTTCGTACCATCGGGTGAAAAATAGAAAATTTTTATGGAATAATTCAGTGGATACTTTTACTTTAGTGGGAGCGGTCTGCTGCTCAGTCTGCTGTTTATGATTTTCCTGGCCTTGGTTATTTATTATAAGCAGATCACAGAGGGATACAGTGACAGATACAATTTTGAAGTCATGCAGAAAGTAGGGATTGACCGGAATGAAGTGTCGGCCATAGTCCACAAAGAAATCCGGACTATGTTTTTCTTACCGCTGCTTATTGCAGTTATCCATCTGGCTGTTTCGCTTTATGCAGTCGCCATGCTGCTTGCCGTGTTTGGCTGACAAAGTACGGTAAAGAAGCAAGCAACCGAAAACAACAGATAGACCGCCAGCAGCCCGCTATTCCGTATTTTTTCTTAAATCTTCTTAAAAGCACTTGCTTGTGACGCAACGTAATGAGATATACTATTCGAGGAGGTGTGACATGGATAAACATAAAGCGATACCACAAGGTTATATGACCGTTGGTGAAATTGCAAGAAAAATGGACGTTACTGTACGGGCATTACAACATTACGACAGAGAGGGCTTGCTTTCCCCCTCTGCCATGAGTGAAGGGGGGCGTAGGTTATATACAGATAAAGACATAGTAAAACTTCATCAGATTCTATCGCTCAAACATTTGGGATTTTCTTTGGACGACATAAAAAATCGACTGATTCCGCTTGATACACCAGATGAAATTGCTGATGTTCTAATGGAGCAGGCAGTCACTGTCAAACGGAAAATAGAAAGCCTGTCTGAATCGTTGAGAGAATTGGAGGTGCTGCGGGAAGAAGTCCTTCAAATGCAATCAGTTGATTTCAAAAAATATGCGGATATTATTGTTAATCTGCAAATGAAAAACGATTTCTATTGGCTGATTAAGCATTTTGACGACCAAACGCTTGACCATATCCGCAGCCATTTTGACAAAGATAGCGGAACGGCATTTGTGAACACTTTCATGCAGCTTCAAAACGAAGCAATAAGACTTCAAAATGCGAATATTCCTGCGGATAGTGATGAGACACAGAATTTTGCAAAAGCCTATTGGGATATGATTATGGATTTCACTGGCGGAGATATGAGTATGCTTCCCAGACTGATTGAATTAGGGCAGTTTCAGAATGCAGACCATAAATGGAAAGTAGCCCAGGATATTGCGAACGGATATGTTGAACAAGCATTAGGTGTTTATTTTTCCCGTTTAGGCATTGACCCATTTAAGGAGGAAACAGAATGAATGAAGCTATAAAAATCAGCAATTTATCAAAGCGTTATGGAACTCACATTGTGCTGAATGGTTTAGATTTTAGCGTACAACAAGGAGAAATTTTTGCTCTGCTCGGCGTGAATGGAGCTGGAAAAACCACGTCGCTTGAATGTATCGAGGGTTTAAGAAAATATGACAGCGGAAACATTACTATAAATGGAATCATGGGCATTCAATTACAATCGGCTTCTTTGCCGAAATACATTAAAGCACTGGAAGCTGTAAAGCTGTTTGCTAAATGGAATAAGACCTCTCTTGACAGAGCAACGCTTGACGCTCTTGGTATTTATGAACTTTCAAAAAAGCCTTATTATCAATTATCAACCGGGCAAAAGCGGCGGCTCCATCTGGCGCTTGCATTAACGCGAAATCCCGACATTTTGTTTCTTGATGAACCAACAGCAGGACTTGACGTTGAGGGGCAAATATCTTTACATGAACAAATCCGTCAGTTAAAAGCAATCGGAAAGACAATCATATTAGCAAGCCATGATATGGCAGAAGTTGAGAATTTGTGTGACCGGATTGCTATTCTTTCCGGCGGCAAAATTGCCTTTATCGGGGCTGTCGGGCAACTGGGCGATACAATCGGGAAGCATTATAATATCACAATCCAAACGGGAAACAGGACTGAAAACTATGAATCGGAAAATATCGGAAATTCCCTGCTTTCGCTGCTCATGCAGTACAAGGAAAAAGGAGAAACTATCACAGATATTAAGATAGACCGTGGTTCACTGGAACAGCACTTTATAAAAATTGCAAAGGGGGAGTAACAATGGGAGCTTTTTTATACGGAGTTTCTTTACAATGGAAGTTAGACATAAGGAGTAAGACATTACTTATAACCTGCTATATCGTACCTCTTTTGTTCTTTGTAATTATGGGCGGTATATTTACATCAGTCATGCCGGAAGCGAGATATACGCTTATTCAGTCCATGACTGTATTTGGTGTGACAATGGGGGCGTTGATTGGTCTGCCGCCCTCTCTTGTTGAAATTTACAGCAGTGATATTAAAAAAGTCTATAAAGCAAATGGTGTTCCGTTAATATTAGGTCTTGCTTTAACAAACATTTCAGCGTATATTCATTTGTTCCTCATGAGCATTATTTTATATATTGCTGCGCCACTGGCTTTTAACGCTGAAATACCAAAAAATCTGGGTATGTACTTCATCAGCCTCGCTGTTTTTATTGCAGTATCATTAAGTATTGCCAGCATAATTGGTTTGGCAGTAAAAGACCAGGCAAAAACTTCTATGTTTTCTATTATTGTTTTTTTGCCGTCAACCATGCTTTCTGGAATTATGTTTCCTATTGAACTACTTCCAAAAACGTTTGAAACAATAGGAAAACTATTTCCGGCTACATGGGGATATAAACTACTGGCGGAAAATGCTTTTAAATTTGAAAGCCTTTTGCCACTGCTCTTGATTTTTATTTTAGCTACTGTTATGTGTAGTATTCTGTTACGAAGAATTGATAAATCTTAACTGCCACTTAGTAGGAAAGAGGGAATTACCATGCCTTGTACAGAAGCATACAAGGAGCATATCGAATACACATTTAACGCCTTTTGCAGAGTTGTCATACACTATGCCGCTATCAACGCATGGCGTGACAGGGATAGGCGGCAAAGGGAAATATCCTTTGAATACCTCGCAGAAGAAAAGTTTTACCCGTTCAGCACAAAATCGCTGCGCGATGGCCTGCCAAGGTTGTGGCGCAGTTTCTCTTAACTTTAAATACAAAGCAGTAGCCAGCAAGTCCTAAATAAGGTATTGTTAAATCACCACAAAATAACAACCGTATACACACAGGATCATCGCTACTACTGCCATGAATAGAATACCATTAATGTAAGCGATGAATAACAGACCGGCTTCCAATCCACCGTCAGGCATAGGATAATTGTATCTATCAGGAAGATCTTCTCAGGACAAGTCTTGTTCTCCTACGGTTTCTGTCCCGTTTCATCGGCGCTGCCGCTTACTGTCTTCCCAATACAATGGAGGTAAAACATGATGCAGCATCCACGCCGCTCCAGCCAGGATTGGCTGGAGCTTATCAACAGCTGCCGCACAAGCGGTATGACGATCACGGCCTGGTGCCAGGCAAACACAGTTCCGAAAGGTTCTTATGAGCCTGCTGTGAAGCGTCTTGTAAAACAAGGACTTCTGGCAACGCCTGAGAGAAACAATCCGTCACCCAGGCAGCGTGTTATCTGTATTTCCGATATGGAACGCAGCAAGAAATACCCCATCCCGCAGGATGGCAGGGCGGAAAACCCCAGCAGACAGCTTGGAAAAAAGGCCTTTTCCCCTGGTAATCCACAGGCCGTCCGGTCCGTCAAAATGCCGGCCGCCGCCTCCAGCCGGTTTGCCAGGCCGTGTTTCCCTTTGTATAATAAAGGCAGGAAGGAGGCAGGCAGCATGGCTCCAGAAGGATTACGGGAACAGAACCAGCT
>BLLT01000122.1 GCA_011958945.1 Lachnospiraceae bacterium
CAAAGCAGTTCAAATCTGTCAAGTTTAGTACAATTGTGCAAACAAGCAAAATAAAATCTTCAAAAGTGGCTATGAGGGTGGTATAATCATCTTGAAACTTCAGTGTACTGACACAATACGTTAAATTATGTGTTGATGTGCTATACTCAGAACAACAAACCGGGAGTCATGGAGGTAATTGCTATGGTGGGAAGAATAGTAGGTCTTATATCTTGTGTTATGTGTGCGATTCCGTTTTTAATTATTGCTGCCTACAATAAAGACAGTAAAGAACCAATCAATTTTTGGAGCGGAGATACAACATTAAAGGGAAAAGTCAGAAATGTCAAAGATTATAATAGGGAGATGGCCCTATTGTATAAAAAGTATTCCATTGCATTTCTTTTTGCCGGGATTGGGTTCGTTGTGGCACCTATTATTGGAGTAATACTGATATGTTTTGACTGTACTCTTGGAATTTATTTTCTTTACAAAAATTATAAAAGAATTTTAAGCTTGTATTCATAAATTCTCGTATTGGGAACAGGGTAAATCAGAGCATGCAAAGGAGGCCTTCAATGGGATTTTGGGTTTTTATGCTGGTTATGGATTTGCTTATTCCGCTTACCATGATTGGATTTGGGAGATATTTTATAAAGAGGGTTCCGAAAGAAATAAATGCGGTGTTTGGGTATCGGACGTCTATGTCTATGAAAAGCAAAGATACATGGGAGTTTGCACATAAATATTGTGGCAGGATATGGTATTTTAGCGGATTGATTATGTTGCCGATAACCGTGATATTCTTGCTTTTGGTAATTGGAGAAAATAAAGACTGTGTGGGAACTGTAGGGGGGATTATCTGCGGGGTACAGCTTATTCCTTTCATGGGTTCTGTTTTACCGACAGAAATAGCATTGAAGAAGAATTTCGATAAAAAAGGAAAAAAGAAACTGGATGAATAGTGCCCGCGGCGTATCTCCATATGGATATCATGTATAACCAATGCGGACACGGCGAGAACCCGGTGAAAAATATGCAGACATTATCTTTTGCATATTTTTCACAAGGGTAATAGAAATTATATATTGTTGCTTCGATATTGATTCGGTGTAACTCCTGTTTCTTTTTTAAAGAGTGTACAAAAATATTTCGGGTCCGGATATCCTACTTGCTGACAGATAACATTAATTTTTTTGTTTGTATTTTTTAATAGCAGTTTGGCCTTTTCCATGCGCAGAGCCGTGAGATAGTTGACAAAAGTGGTGGAGGTCTCTCTCATAAAAATTTTGCTGAGATACGGAGGTGTAATCCTCAGCTTTTCGGCCACTGAATTCAGGGAAATAGGTTTTGCATAGTGTTCGTCTAATTCCCGGATAGCCTGTTGGACAAGTTTGGAGTAACCGGAAGTATCACAATCCGAAACGTCTGAAAAATAAGCTTTAATGGAAGAAGCAATCTCCTGGAAAGTCATAGCCTGAGATAATTGTTCAACAGCCAAAAAGTACTGCTGTTCTGTGCCGATTTTTATCAGGCTGGAGACAGCAGTCATTCGAATCAGCAGGGGATGAAGCTGCTTCCTTCTCATTTTTTCCAGATATTGCAGTAAAAGATTTCCATAATCTTTGTAAGCGTGCCGGCATTGCAGTTTCTGCAATTCTGATTTTAAGTATTTATCTTCTTTGTAAGGTTCGCTTTTTTCTCCCATGGTGGAAGTATAGTTGATAAAACGGGAGGAGTAGGTGATAGACCATATTACTGCATTCTGCAATTTCTCCCAAATGGTTTTGAGGGATTCTGCTGCCTGCAGATTAAGGATCGTATAAACGCAGGTAACAGTTTCATATTCCTTTAAAAGTACATTCAGTTTTGCGATGACAGAATGATTGATCGAGTTGTCATGAAAACCGATGCAAATCCCACGAAACTGCTTGTCTGGCAGATAGGCCAGGTGCAGATCCTTTTCCAGCAGAAGAATTTCTTTCATTTTCGGAGGGATGTGGGATTCGCTTCCAAGATAAAGTATTGCAAAAAAGCATTCCGTATACCTGAGATGAAATAGTTTAGATTTCAGTGCGGTATTGTCAGTCTCCGAAAATAGATAAACGATATTGCTGTCTTTTTGATTATTGATGAGTTTTTCCCTGGCTACGGCATGAAGGCTCTGTTCCAACAGAGAAAGAAATTCACTGGGAACAATGGGCTTTAGAATGTATTCTGATACGCCGTACCGAATAGCCTGCTGTGCATATGAAAAATCAGCATATCCGGTCAGCAGGAAGATCTTTCCCGCAAAATTTTTTTGGCGCAGCTTCTTTACCATGGCAATGCCATCACAGTGTGGCATACGTATATCGCTGATAATAATATCAGGAGAGGTTTTAAGGGCTGTCTGGTAGCCCTCCATTCCATCCCCGCAGGTGGTAATTTGAATAGAAGAGTCATGGAGCATAATAAGTTCAGCCAACCCTTTTCTGGAATCCTGTTCATCTTCAACAATTAGTATTTTATACATGGATATCCTTCCTCCATTTCGCATATCGGAATAAAAAGTTTAAATATAGTCATTTCAGGGGAAGAAGAGACCATAAGCCTGTGGTGAGGATAGTAACTTCTCAGCCTGTAAAAAATATTGGATAGACCGATTCCCTGAAAACTTTCTGATTTTTGGGCAAAAAATTTGTTTAGGGAAATCACCTGTTTAGACGACATTCCCCGCCCGTTGTCGGAAATGCTGATTAACAGGTATCGCTTCATGAGTATTTGAAAACGAATTTCCAGATTTCCGTGCCATGAAATACCCTCAAATCCATGGAGCAGGGAGTTTTCAAGGAAAGGCTGCAGTAAAAGTTTATGAATGTGCAAGGGATAAACTTCTTCCGGGATATATACTTGGTAAGAGAAAGAATTGTGAAAGCGGATTTTCTGCAATTCCAGATATTGAAAAAGCCAATTCATTTCGTCTCTTACGGAGACAACCGTGTTCATGTTATATACGGTATATCTTAAAATGTATGCCAATCGATTTAGCTGTTCGCTTACATCCATACAGTTCTCCCGTATGGCAGTCCAGTTGATGGAATCAATGGTATTGAATAAAAAATGAGGGTTAATCTGGAGTTCCAGGGACTTTAATTCCGCTTCACAGGCAGCCTTTGTGATTTCCACAATGTGTTCGTATTGGCGCTTGTTTTCGGCAAGGAGATTGCGGATTAGTGCCAGCATACGATTTACAGAACGTTCAATAATCATCATTTCGTTACGGCTGTGCGTATCAATGGTGATGTCCAGATTGTGCTCATCAACTTGGTTGATTTTTTCAGCCATCTGCTCCAGTGAAAATACAAAATTCCGGCACAGAATAAAAGCGCCCAGCAGCGTGAGGGCCAAAATAAGTATGATAAAAAGAATGATTTTTGTCCAAAGGGATAGTAAATCGTGGTGCATTAGTTCATAGTTAATAATATTTACCAGCTTTAAGTTAAAATAGTCGGTGTCGGATACTGAGATAAGATAATCTCCGTATCGGATACTGCTGTCAGAGGGCAGGGCGGACAGATCAATTTGGGCATATTTGGATATGTCCTCGAAAGAATAACCGCTGAGCATACTTTTAGAACAAAGCAGATGGTTTGTATCATTTAATAGGAGTTTTTCCGAGTATTCAAAGGTGTGGGAGGCAGGATTATTAGCTTCATTATTTAATTTTGCCGGATCGATAAACAGAAACACGCTGCCGATGAGTTTCAGGTTTTCATGGTGCATAATTTGGCTCTGCAGAAAAAAATAGGGATAATCCGGGTTGTAGCAGGAATCAGTGGGAGTAATCATATCAAGGGACAATTGGCGGGGAAGAGGAAACCGGGTCTGAAGTTCCTCTTTATGTTCGTTAAAAAAACGGATGATATTTTCTGTGCTTTCCCTCTCTTCTGCATACAGAAAGGAGGAACCGTTGGTGGTGATGATACCTACTGCCTTTACTTCTGAATGTGTCATAATATTGGAACGGATTGTAGTGGTAAGAGTATCGGTGAGCCTTCGATATTGCATGGAATTCTCAGGAATGTCATTCATCTGAGATATGGAATCTGCACAGGCGGCATCCGTGGAAATCTGAAAGAGAATCTGGGCATAGTCGCCAAGCATACTGTTCAGGATTTTTTGTGTCAGAAATAAATTATCTTCCAACAAAGCCACGTCTTTCATCTGAAGCTTTTGAGAAGTTTCCCAATAATTTAATATCTGTAGAAATGCGATGGGCAGGACTGTGATGACAAAAAGTAGGCTCACGATCTGATACCGTATCCTAACTATTTTATCTTTAAATTCGTAAAATAGATGCATGGGAAATATTCCTCCTACTGAAATACTGAAAAAACTATATAAATTATAAAAAATATAGGACTGTACGTCAATAAAGTGTAAAAAATTGGAATAATAATTGTGTAATTTAACGGAAGAATGTTAAAAAAACGGAATTCGATTTTTGCATGATTTTCGGTATGATGATATTACAACGAAATGATTCATAAAACATCAAAGGAGGTAAAGCAATGAAAAAGAAACGATTTCTCAGTCTTTTGCTGGCAGGGCTGATGATGGTAACTTTGGCAGGATGCGGTTCTGCCGCATCATCGGGTGCACAGGGAGAAACACCGGCAAAGCCAGATGCACAGGGGGAAGCTTCTGCAGAGACAGTACAGGGGGAAGCTTCCGGAGAACAGATCACTATCGAAATGTGGTATCATATTTCGCCGGATCAGGCTACCGTACTTTTGGGAATGATTGACGAATTCCAGAACGAACACCCTGATATTAAGGTGGAAACACAGAGTGTGGCGTTTGCAGAGATTAAAAAACAGTTGTCGATAGGGGTGGCGGCAAATCAGCTTCCGGACGTTACTTTGTGTGATACTGTAGACAATGTATCCTTTGCGGCTATGGGGGCGGCTGTGGATATCACCGAGGAAGTGGAGGACTGGGGGGAACTGGAAAACTATTTTGAAGCACCGGCCCAATCAGCGTATTATGACGGAAAATATTATGGAATACCATTTTACAGCAATTGTCTGGCAATCATGTACAATAAGGATATATTTGATGAGATGGGTCTTTCTTATCCAACCAATGACTGGACCTGGGATGAGTTTAGAGAACTGGTTGCACAGACTGCGACAGACGATCATTATGGACTGACCATGTCTTTGATCAAATCAGAAGAAGGAACCTTTAATGTACTGCCGTTTATCTGTCAGGCAGGGGCAAATTGGGACAGCCTGGATTCTGATGGAGCCAAAGAGGCATTGGCGATGATCAACGATTTTTATCAGAACGGATATATGAGTAAGGAACTGATTTCTATGACGCAGGCAGATATGTGCGCATCTTTGTTTGCAACAGGCAGATCTGCCATGATGGTGGCGGGAAGCTGGCTGACGACGAATATTCAGAATGAAAATCCGAATCTGAACTATGATGTAGTATTATTCCCGACCAATAAAGATGCGACATCCCTGATCGGGGGCGGCAACATTATGATGATGAAGGACGATCATAAAGAGGCCTCCTGGGAACTGATGAAGTTCCTGAGCAGCAAGGAGAACTCCAGAGCATTCTGTGAAGATGCCGGCTATATTTCCCCCAGGGAGGATTCGGTGGCTGAAAGCACTCTTTGGGCAGAAAATCCGATTCTTTCGGTATATACAGAGCAGTTGGCAATAGCGAAACCAAGAGGCCCGCATCCTAATTGGCCGGAGATTTCCAGTGCAATTCAAACGGCATATCAGGATGTCTTGTCAGGGACGGCCACTGTGGAAGAGGCACTGACAAAAGCGGCGGCAGAGATTGAAGAAATTAAATGAGATAATAGATAAGGGAGATAGAGCGATCTATTCCCTTTCTATTTTTAAAAAGAGGTGACGGCGGTGAAAAGCAAGAAGGGATATTTTTTTAAAAAGAAAATGGTGTTCTATTTGTTTGTTCTTCCTGGTGCAGTCTATATGACACTGATGATCATACTGCCAATATGCAGTAATATCATTATGAGTTTTCAGGATGTAAATTTGATGAATTTTGCATCAAAAGAAAGAAATTTTGTGGGATTGGCCATGTATCAGGATATTTTGAGGGAGGATGTTACGTGGGTTGCGGTTAAAAACACATTGTGGTTTACATTTTGGTGTCTAGTGTTTCAGTTTCCTATCGGATTTGCATTGGCGCTGTTATTCAGCAAAGAATTTAAAGGCTCCCGGTTCTTAAGAGGAATTAATGTGGTGGCATGGATGATTCCGATGGTGGCTGTTGCAGGGATTTTCAAATATATGTTTAACAGTGATATTGGAATCATCAACCAGATATTGATGAATCTTCATATTGTTGACAAGCCGGTAGAGTGGCTGGCTCACGGAAATACGGCTATGGCTTCCATTATTGTAGCAAATGTATGGAAGGGGGTGCCCTTTAATATGATTTTATTGGCAACAGCCCTTACCACTGTTCCGGCGGATGTATACGAATCGGCCAGTATTGATGGGGCAAACCGATTACATAGGTTTTTTTATATTACGATACCGCTGCTGAAGCCGGCTATCGTTTCCGTACTGACGCTGGGATTCATTTATACATTTAAAGTGTTTGACCTGGTATATGTTATTACCGGAGGCGGACCGGGTTCATCTACAGAAATGCTGTCTACATTGGCTTACCGGTATTCTTTTAATGAGTATAATTTTTCACAGGGGGCCGCTGTGGCAAATGTTCTGTTTATACTTTTGATGCTGGTAGGGCTTGTATATATTAAAATTGTCACCAAAGAAGACGGCGGGGACAGATAGGAAAGGGGACAATATCAATTATGACGAAAAAAATTAAAAGGCAAAAAAATATTATGACTTTGGTGAGCATTATAATTACCATAATTTTTCTGTTTCCCCTCTACTGGATGATAACCACTTCCCTTCGTCCGCCTGGGGAGACTTTTCAAAACCCTACTTTTTTTCCAAGCAGAATCTGTTTAGATTCTTTTGTGCTTAAAAATGAACATGGAGTGTCTCTGTTTACCTATTTGAAGAATAGTTGTATTGTGTCTCTGGGTGCAACAGCTATTACGATGGTATTGGGCATTCCTGCTGCCTATGGCCTGGCCAGGTTCAAAAATAGGCTTATCAGCGTAGCTTTGTTTGTGTTTCTGGTGGCGCAAATGCTGCCAAGTTCCTTGATATTGACTCCGTTATTTGTGAATTTCAGTAAACTGGAACTGATTAATAGCCATGTGGGTGTAATGCTGGCAGACGCCACGCTAACAATTCCTTTTACAGTGATTATTCTGAGAACTTATTTTAAGGATATTCCCAAAGAACTGGAGGAGGCGGCTATTATTGACGGCTGCGGGCCGTGGAGGACATTTATCAAAGTTATGGTTCCTGTTAGTTCGTCCGGAATCGTCACAGCTTTGTCGATGTCTATGTTCATGGCTTGGGGCGATATGGTATTTTCCCTTACGTTCCTCAATCAGGAAGGCTTAAAGACTCTTCCGTTAATCCTTTATAAAGCGATGGGGGAACTAGGGGTTCGTTGGGAAATTCTGATGGCTTATGCAACAGTTGTGGTACTTCCGATTTTGGTTATCTTTGTATTGATGCAGAAATATGTTGTAGACGGCTTGACAGCAGGCGCAGTGAAAGGATAGGGGGCGATTGAGATGGCATATTATGTAGTTCCGGAATTTGACGGATATGTCAGGAATAATAGAATCATATGGGAGACGGCAGGGGAGATGGTATATCTGGAGCCTTATGGGAAAGATGCTTTGCGGTTTCGTGCAAGCAAGAGCCTTCGGATTGATGAAGAACTGAACTGGACTCTGCAGGCTCCGGAAAGGGCAGGGCATGTACAGATTGACGTGGACAAAGAACGTGCGCGCATCGTTAATGGTAAAATTACTGCCACTATTACAGGAGACGGCACGGTAACTTATTACAAGACTGAAACAGAAGAAATTCTTTTGCAGGAATATTGGATTGATGGCCGGGTACATACAGCACCTCTTCGCAGAGCGAGAGAATACAGGGTTACTTCTGGCGATCGGTTTCAGATTAGCCTTTATTTCAAAGAGGATTCTGGGGAGCATTTCTACGGTATGGGGCAGGATGCCAATGATTGTTTTGATTTGAAGGGTTCAACAGTGGAACTTTTACAAAAAAACGGAAAATGCACGATCCCGTACCTTTATTCCTCTAAGGGGTATGGTTTTATCTGGAATAACCCGGCAGTAGGGAGGGCTGAGTTTGTAAAAAACCATACTATGTGGCATGCACAGTGTGCGAAACAGATCGATTATATTGTTATCGCAGGGGATACGCCGGACGAGATCAATGGTCATTTTACTGAAATAACAGGACGGGCACCTATGCTTCCCGAATGGGCGGCAGGTTTTTGGCAGTGCAAGCTCCGCTATGAGACACAGGAAGAACTTTTAGAGGTGGCCAGAGAATATAAAAGAAGAAATCTTCCCATATCCGTTATCGTCATTGATTATTTTCATTGGACTATGCAGGGTGAGTGGAAGTTTGACCCGGAAAAATGGCCTGACCCTAAAGCTATGGTGGATGAACTGAATGAAATGGGGATTAAACTGATGGTGTCCATCTGGCCTACCATTGATCCAAGAAGTGAGAATTATGCCTATATGATGAAGCATAATTATCTGCTTCGGTGTGAAAAAGGTGTGGATGTTGTATTCATGTTCTTTGGCCCGCAGACCTATGTGGATACGACACATCCTGAAGGGCAAAAATATTTTTGGTCCAGAGTGAAAAAAAATTATTATGATATCGGGATTAAGACTTTTTGGCTGGATGAAGCGGAGCCGGAGATGCGTCCTTATGATTATGACAATGTGAGAATGTATTTTGGCAATGGGCAGGAGGTGAGCAATCTCTATTGTGTGGGGTATGCAAAGGCCTTCTACGATGGACTGAAAGCGGAAAAAGAAGAGGTATGCAACCTTGTCAGGTGTGCATGGCTTGGGAGTCAGCGGTACGGTGTGGTGCTCTGGTCCGGCGATATCGCGTCTACCTTTGACAGTCTGAGAAAGCAGCTAAAAGCGGGGCTTCATGTAGCGCTTTGCGGTATTCCGTGGTGGACTACGGACATCGGTGGTTTTATCAATGGAGATCCGGAAGATGAAGAGTTCAGGGAGTTGATTGTACGATGGTTTCAGTTCGGGGTTTTTTGCCCTATCTTTCGTCTGCATGGTTTCCGGCTGCCATATCCGGTTAGGGATATCTTAAATCCGGATGGATACTGCGGTTCCGGAGGCCCCAACGAGGTATGGAGTTTTGGGGAGAGGGCATATCGGATTATTGCGGATCTTTTGGCTTTAAGAGAGCGGCTGAAACCATATCTGATGAAACAGATGAAGATTGCAAGCAAGACAGGGCGGCCAGTCATGAGACCGTTGTTTTATGACTTTTCAAAGGATAGGGAGACTTATCAGATTGGTGATGAATATATGTTCGGGCCGGATATTCTGGTAGCGCCCATAGTGGAGAGGCAGGCAGTATCCAGACAGGTATATCTTCCGGCGGGGGCTGACTGGACAGATGCCTATACGGGACAGCGAATCAAGGGAGGATGCCGGATTAAGACAGATGCTCCTCTGGAGAAGATACCGGTGTTCTACAGGGATGGCAAAAATCTGGATTTATTTTAACTTATATTGCAGAAAAAAGGAGAAAATCAACATGCTGATTGAAAGAAACGGAAAACTATTTCGGCGGTACGATAAGGAATTGCTGTGCATAGAGCCCTATGGCGTCAATGGGCTTCGGATACGTGCCACCGAACTGGCTGATTTTCAGGATGATACACTATCCGCGCTGATAGAGCCGGAGCATAAGACATATGATACGGAAATTGCAATAGAAGGTGACAGTGCATGCATCCGGAATGGCAAACTTCGATGTGAAGTGCTCTGCACCGGTAAGATGAAGTTTTATAATCAGAAAGGGGAACTGATACTGGAGGAGTATGATAAGAACCGCCTTCGGCCCAATGCGCCGGGGGAGGCAGACAGTGCACTGGAAATTATTCCAAGGACATTTATTCCACACCCGGGAACAAATAATTATTCCCTACATGTCAGATTTGAGGCAGAGGAAGGGGAAAGATTTTACGGAATGGGACAGTATGCCTATCCTTTTCTGAACCTGAAAGGCTGTGTTATGGAATTGTCACAAAGAAATTCCCAGATTACCATACCATTTACTATTTCCAGCCGGGGGTATGGCTTTTTATGGAATAATCCGGCGATTGGAAGGGCAGCCTTTGGCAGAAATATAACCGAGTGGTATGCGGATTCTACAAAACAGATGGATTACTGGATTACGGCAGGAGATACCCCGTCAGAGATCGAAGAGGCTTATGCGGAGGTGGTTGGAAAAGTTCCTATGATGCCAGATTATGGAACGGGCTTCTGGCAGTGTAAACTACGTTACCGAACCCAGGAGGAACTCCTTTCAGTGGCGCGGGAGTATAAGTGTCGTGGACTTCCTATTTCGGTTATTGTGATCGATTTTTTCCATTGGACAGCGCAGGGAGACTGGAAGTTTGATCCGAAATTCTGGCCGGATCCGGAGCAGATGGTGAAAGAGTTAAAAGAGATGGGAATTGAACTTATGGTGTCCATCTGGCCGACTGTGGAAGAGAAAAGTGAGAACTACAAGTATATGGAAGAAATGGGATATCTTATCCGCACGGAAATGGGCCCCCGGATGGGAATTAAGAATAAAGATACTTATATGGATGCAACCAATCCCCATGCCCGCTCTTTTGTGTGGGGAAGGATCAAAGAGCATTATTATGACAAAGGAATTCATCTTTTCTGGCTGGATGAGTGTGAACCGGAGGTGACGAAATATGAATATGATAATTACCGCTTTTATGCAGGTTCCCACAAAGAAGCCGGAAATATTTATCCCAGGGAATTTGCCAGAATGGCCTATGAGGGAAGAAAGAAAGAGGGAGAAGAGCGGATTCTAAGCTTGACACGCTGCGCATGGGTGGGCTCTCAAAAATATGGAGCGCTGGTGTGGACCGGGGATATCGCTTCTGATTTTGCAACGCTGAAAACTCAGGTAAGGGCGGGAATGAATATGAGTTTATCCGGTTTTCCCTGGTGGACAACGGACATTGGAGGCTTCCATGGCGGAAATATTCATTCAGAGGAGTTCAAGGAGTGCTTTGCCCGTTGGTTTGAATTCGGTGCATTCTGCCCGGTGTTTCGTTTGCATGGTTTTCGCCAGCCTCTTGTGGTTGAATCCGGGAAAACGGCGTATCAGGGCGGTAATGCAGAAGGGTGGATCTATACCAGCGGAGCGCCTAATGAGGTGTGGTCCTATGGAGATGAGATTTATGAGATTTGTAAAAAATATATGTTCCTCAGGGAAAAGATAAGACCTTATATACAGGAGCAAATGAGGCAGGCACATGAGAAAGGCACGCCGGTCATGCGGCCTCTGTTTTATGAGTTCCCGGATGATGGCAGGGCCTGGGATGTGGAGGACGCGTTTCTTTTGGGTCCGGATATTCTTGTTTCTCCGGTTACAGAGAAAGGCCGCAGGGAGCAAATGGTATATCTGCCGGAAGGAAACTGGAAAAACATTGATACAGGTGAGATTTTTTCCGGCAGACAGAGCGTCTGCTGCAGGGCGGAACTGGATACTATACCAGTGTTTGTAAAGGCGGACAGAATTGATATCATTTTGCCGAAGGAAATGTAAACGAAGGCATGTAAGCATATTTTGTGTCATGTTTAAATCCAACCAAAGGTTGGATTGGACATTTGGCGACTGCC
>BLLT01000123.1 GCA_011958945.1 Lachnospiraceae bacterium
AGTGCAAAATCCTGGGCTGAACTGTTACATCCGTTCTTATCAGGTCATCGCTGCCCCATCCACGGAAAGGATTTCCCCTGTGACATAGCTTGCCATATCACTTGCGAGGAAAAGGAAAGCATTCGCCACATCTTCCGGTTCTCCTACACGTCCCAGCGGAATTGTAGCAATGAGCGGTTTAATCATCTCCTCCGGCAAAGCGGCCACCATATCCGTCTTCGTAATGCCCGGCGCTACAGCATTCACCCTTATGTTATCTTTCCCCAGTTCTCTTGCCAAAGATTTTGTCATCCCGTTTACCGCAAATTTGGAAGCAGGATACCCCACACCGGAAGGCTGTCCGTAGATGCTGACCATGGAACTGGTATTCAATATAACCCCGCCCCCCTGTTCTTTCATCACTTTTGCCGCCGCCTGTGCGCAGTTAAATACCGCGTTCACATTCAACGCCATAATCTTGCTAAAGTCCTCCGCTTTATAATCATATAGCTTATCTCTGGCAGAAATACCCGCATTATTCACCATAATGTCCAAAGAGCCAAACGTTTCCTTCGCCATCTCCACGGCCTTTGCCACTTCCTCCGGATTCTGTAAATCCGGGTACAGGCCAATCACCTTATAGTCCGGGTTCTCCGCTTTCAGCTTATCCAGCGCCTTATCAACCGTTTCCTTCTTTGATCCGCACAGAGCCACAGCCGCCCCATTCTCCAGATACAATTTCACAATGGCAAAACCAATTCCCCTCGTCCCCCCTGTTACCATTGCTGTTTTTCCTTTTAATAATTCCATTTGAAATACCTCCGTTTCTCTCTTCATAATTTAATCATACCCCTTCCGCTGTCAATGTCAAGATAAAAGCATCCTGTATACATCCCGTTTTCCAATGTTCCTGTCCTTAGCTACCCTTTTCATCGCCTCTTTCCTCTCTATCCCTTGCCCTTCGTAATATTGCATGTGCTCCTCTATGGAGATTTCTTTCCATGCCAGCACTGCCTCTTCCTTCTTTTCCTCCAGGCTCTTTCCCTGAATTACCAGGACATATTCCCCTCTCGGTTCATTTTGCTCATAATAAGCCAATGCCCCCTCCAAAGTAATAGGCATTACCGTTTCAAACTTTTTCGTCAGTTCCCGGCATATGGTAAGTTTCCTGTTCCCCAGCACATCTTTTAATCCCTCCAGAGTTTTAACCAAATGGTGAGGCGCCTCATATACAATAATTGTCCGGCTCTCCCTGGCCAGTTCCTCCAGTACCGCCCGCCGTTCCCTTTTATCCTGCGGCAGGAAGCCCTCGAAACAAAACCTTCTAGTGCTCAGCCCGGATAAAGTAAGGCCAGTAATACAGGCTGCTGCCCCGGGCAGGGAAGTTACCCGGATTCCCGCTTCATGGCAAAAACTTACCAGCGTTTCCCCCGGATCCGAAATGGCCGGCGTTCCCGCATCCGTAATCAAAGCCACATCCTTCCCCTCCTGCATCATCCCTATCAGATAATGTGCCTTTTCCACCCTATTATATTCATGATAACTTGTCATCGGAGTTTTAATCTGAAAATGGTTCAGAAGCTTCAGGCTATTCCTCGTATCCTCCGCTGCTATCACATCAACACTTTTCAGGGTCTCCACCACCCGAAACGTAATATCCTCTAAATTCCCAATCGGCGTAGCGCATAAATACAACATCCCGCTCATTCCAGTCCCCCTCGTCACATATGGCATATATACTTGCTCAAAAAAACAGCACTCCCGGTATTTTCCAAAAACAATCCCAAAACCTTTGCGCCAATTAATAGCCATAAATCTCATAAATTTCCGGCATGTAGACTCCCGGTTCTTTATATACAATCAACGGTTTCTCCACCGTCATCCGGGGTTTCCCGCCCCGATTCGCCTCAATCAGCACCATATTGGGCTCCTTATCCACAAAAGGATAAACCAGCTGCATCCGTTTCGGCTCCAGCTTATATTCATGCAATAAAACCATAATCTCCGCCAGCCGGAACGGCCTGTGTACCATAAAAAAATTTCCGCCCGGACAAAGCAGCCTGGCCGTCTGTGCTATCACATCCTCCAATGTACATAAAATTTCATGCCTGGCAATCGCCTTTGGCCCCTCCGGGTTGGTTATGCCATGCTGCCCTATCATATACGGCGGATTACAGGTGACAACGTCAAAAGAAGCAGCGCCGAATATCGTCCCTGCCTCCTTGATATCTCCCTGTACAATCCTGATTTTAGCCCCCAGCCCGTTCATCTCCACACTGCGCCTGGCCATATCGGCGCTCTCCTCCTGAATCTCCAAACCAGTCAGGTGGGCAGCCTTCGTTTTCGCCTCCATTAAAATAGGGATAATCCCCGTGCCGCATCCCAAATCCAGTACCTTATCCCCCTCTTTCGCCCTGGCAAAACCAGAAAGCAGCACTGCATCCATGCCGAAACAAAACCTCCCGGAACTCTGTATAATCCGATATCCGTTTCTTTGCAGTTCATCCACTCTTTCATTTTCTTTAAGATTAACTGTCATCCGGTTTCATTTTCCTTTCCTCTTTGTCCGGCTTACTTCCCCGGCTTACTTCCCTCCAGTCAATTGTCATCCAGCTTGGATTTCCTTTCCTGCTTTTCCAGTTTCTCCAGCTTCTTCAATTCCTCGTCATTTACTTCCACTTTCGTATGTTTATGCTTCCGCTTAAACCTCAGCTGGCTCACTTTATATTCCTGTATCTCCTTTTCGTCATCCTTCTCAATCACTACCTTCACAAGCTGGCGCAGTACATTCACGCTTTGCACTTCCCCCTTATAACCATCATCGGTAGTCACGAAATCACCCACATTAGGCAGCCTGCGGTTCAAATCCTCATAAGTTTCCTCTTCATTCTTCAGGCAGCACATAAGGCGTCCGCACACGCCCGAAATTTTCGTAGGGTTCAAAGAAAGGTTCTGCTCTTTGGCCATCTTAATGGACACCGGGATAAATTCCGAAAGATACGTGTGGCAGCACAATGCCCTTCCGCAAATGCCAATCCCCCCCACAACCTTCGTTTCATCCCTGACGCCAATCTGGCGCAGCTCTATCCTGGTCTTAAAGACCGATGCCAAATCCTTGACCAACTCGCGGAAGTCTATCCTTCCATCAGCCGTAAAATAGAACAGCACCTTGTTATTGTCGAAGGTATATTCCGCATCAATCAGTTTCATTTCCAGATTATGCTTTTTAATTTTTTCCAAACAGATTTTAAAGGCTTCCTTTTCTTTCCCCTTATTGGCTGCCTCCTGCTCCATATCTTTCTGCGTAGCGATGCGCAGCACAGGCTTTAAGGGCTGGATGACCTTATCCTCCTCCACTTCCCTCATTTCCCCTACTACCGTTCCATATTCAATCCCCCTGGCGGTTTCCACTATCACATGGTCGCCTTTTTTAATATGCAGACGCCCCGGGTCAAAAAAGTATATTTTCCCGGCTGTCCGGAAACGTACTCCAATTACTTTTATCATAATCTATCAACCTCACGAATTTTCTTTTATTGTCAGCAGCAAAAGCTCCATGGTCAAATCAAAATTTACATTTGCATTCAGCCGTTGCTTTGACTTGTCCAAAGCCCGGATGATTATTTCAATTCCTTCATATGTGCTCCTGTCCGCCACTTTTCTAATATACTGTATCTCTTCCCTGAAAATCAAGTGGTTTACGTCATGTGTTGCCTTAAACAGCAGCACATCCCTGTACCAAATGGAAAGAATATCGAAATAATCGTTAATATCCAGCTTATATTCGTTAATCTTTTTTATTGCAGTCACTATTTCACTGATTTCCATATCATTGATGTACTTTAAAAGCGTAACCGCCTCTTCCTTTACCCGGTCAAAATCCTCACTGGATGCCAAAATCTTCGCCTTACCGATATTCCCCCTGGCAAATGCCGTACAGATATTCGCCTTATAATCAGGTATCTGCATGGTTTCCATCAAGAACTGTTTCACTTCCCTGTCTTTGACCGGCTTCATATTCAGCACTACGCATCTGCTTAGAATAGTAGGGAGCAAAGATTCCACATTCGTTGTTAAAATAAGGATTACCGTATATTCCGGCGGCTCTTCCAATGTCTTTAGCAAGGCATTCTGCGCCTGTACCGTCATCTTTTCCCCTTCATTCATAATATAGACTTTTCTGGGGCTGCTATATGGCTTAATGGCTACCGTCGCATTAATCTGCCCCCGTATATCCTCCACCCCGATGCTTCCCGGCTTTTCATGGGAAATATAAATAACATCCGGCTGGTTTCTGCTCGCCATCTGCTTACAGGAATGGCATTGCCCGCAGGGCTCCCATACGCCGGAAGACATATCCGGGCTTTCGCATTGTAAGGCCGCTGCAAAAACCTTTGCAATAAATTCTTTCCCCGCATTTCTATCCCCATTCAAAATATATGCATGGTTTACTTTATTTTGCTGCAGCGCATTCTGCAAATGCTCCTTGATCTGCTCCTGCCCTATAATATCCGCAAATTTTGCCATCTATCATACCTCCTTAGGTGAAAATATCCAACAGCAGCCCCCTGATTTCACCTATTTTGCTAAGTATATTTAAGTTATCCTTTTCATCCTTCACCAATTCCTGCGCCAATTCATCCAGCTTAGCATCCACCAGCCGCACAATCCCATACACCCTGTGACGCCCCCTTTTATCCAAAAAGTTTTCCCTCGAAAAGGAATGGGAACGGTTCACAATCTCATTCAGGAAATCCTTCACCAACCCCCTATATTTCCTCATATCCTTAATATCCCGGTGTTTTGCCAGCCTATCCCCCTGCATCGTTATTTCTTCCATCAGAGAGGTCAATCTTGCCTGAAGCTCCTGCTCCTCAATATGGCTTACCAGCGTAAATTTAAATGCCCCATCCGCCTGCTGTTGCTGTGCCGGCTGTTCTACCTGCATTGGTTTGCTCAATTGATTCACTTTAATATCCATAGCCTGCCCCTTATCCTGCCTTTACGCATCCCTGCGCCTGTGTCAGCACACACGGCTTCCAATCAAACCCTTATCATACTTCGATTACCCGGATCATATTCGTATTTCCCGCAATGCCTAAAGGAACGCCTGCTGTCAATACCGCCAAATCCCCCGGCTTTACATATCCCGCTTTTTCTACCACCCGGGATGCCTGTTCGAACAAATCATCCGCATTATCTTCTTTTTCGATTAAAATAGGCACTACACCCCAAGCCAGATTCAGCTGACGGCACACCCTGGGATTCACCGCACATGCTATAATCGGTGAAACAGGCTTATACTTGGAAATCATCCCGGCCGTAAACCCGGACATAGTTACTGTTACAATAGCTGCCGCATTTAAGTCGGCCGCCGTAGTACATGTAGCATGTGAAATTGCCGCCGTTACATCAGGCGTTCCCGCACCTATTCGTTTTTTCATACGCGAAGTATAATCGATGTCTTTTTCTGTGCGTTCCGCAATTTTAGCCATTGTCTTCACTGCTTCTACCGGATATAGCCCTGCAGCGCTTTCCCCGGAAAGCATAATTGCCGTTGTTCCATCGTAAATGGCATTGGCGATATCCGTCACCTCTGCCCTGGTTGGCCTTGGATTCCGTATCATGGATTCCAGCATCTGTGTCGCCGTAATTACATGTTTTCCCTGCTCTTCCGCCATCTTTATCATCTTTTTCTGCAGTGCCGGCACATCTTCTAACGGGATTTCCACCCCCATATCCCCTCTGGCCACCATAATCCCATCGGATACGGAAAGGATTTCCTCCAAATTCTGTATCCCCTGCATATTTTCTATTTTAGCGATTACCTTCATAGCGCTGTTATTCTCTTCCAGGATCTTTCTAAGTTCCAGAATATCCTCTTTGCATCTTACAAAGGAAGCCGCAATGAAGTCGTACCCCAGCCCACAGCCAAAAACGATATCCGCCCTGTCCGAGTCGTTAATATAAGGCATGGATAAAATAGCATTGGGAACGTTTACCCCTTTATGATTGGATACCCATCCACCGTTTATTACCTTGCAGACAATTTCTTCCCCTCTTATCTCGTCTACAAACATCTCTATTAACCCATCATCAATCAGAATGGACATCCCCGGCTTAATATCATTTTTCAAATTTTTATAAGTGATAGAAGCTATTTGGGAGTCTCCAAGTATCTCTTCCGTAGTCAGGACAAATTTCTGCCCTTCCTTCAGTTCCACTTTCTCATCCTTAAAATCCCTCAGCCTGATTTCCGGCCCTTTCGTATCCAACAGCGTAGCAACAGGAAGGCCTAATTCCCCGCTTACTTTTATCACTCTGGCAAATTTCATCTTATGCTCTTCATGGGTTCCATGGGAAAAATTAAAACGTGCCACATTCATCCCTGCCAGCATCAGTTCCCTTAGCCTGTCTTCACTCTCACTCGCCGGCCCAATCGTACAAATTATTTTTGTCTTTCTCATATTAATTCCCTCTCCTCTATCTTTTATTTTACAGAAATAATTTATTATCTTTCACTTTATTGCTTCCTAAACTTTATATTTATTGTCAAATCCACACCTTCCCAACTATACAGCCGAATACAAAACAATAAAAGAAATATCTACTCAGATTTCAATACCCTGAGGTTCCCCTTCTCCAGCCCCTGAACCATAAGGCCTGACGCCATATAACCCAAAATCTGCTTTATCCTTGCATCATCCATCCGTTCTCCAGGTGCCACTAACGGAATACCCGGGGGATATAAATGAATAAACTCTGCCGACACCCGCCTGCATCCTTTTTCCACCGGTATTAATTCCTGTTCTTTATCATATGCCTGATATATGGGCATGACTATTTCATTTTCTTCTATGACATCACCTTTTTCCATCGGACGTTCTAACGTTTTGTCCGTGGCAATTCCCCCCTCCGGGCTGCGGCTTTTCTCTTTCTCAAAATCCCCCATCATCCCGTCAATTTCCACCAAAGCATCAGCCAGCTTGTCCATCCCCTCTTCCTTGTCCATTAAGGTCAGAATCGCCAACACATAGCCATCTGCTGCCATTTCCATCTGCAAACGGTACTTCTGTCTAAGTATATCATATAGCTGCTGCCCTGTCAGCTTTCTTCCTTTTATTCCCACCGTAAACTTGCAGATATCCCCTTGGATAGCCAAACCTTCTTTTGCAGACTCCGGCCTGAAAATCACTATATGTTTACATGCTTTCAGTTTTCCTTCCAATCTCTCCCTGTTCCGCCTCAATTTTTCCAGGAGCGCCCATCCATCTTTTTCTACTATCTCCAGACAGCTGCTCATGGAGGCCATCAATACATAAGAAGGGCTGCTGGTCTGAAATATCCGCAAATACCTTTCCAGCCTCCGTCTGTCCACCAGATTCCCGTTTACATGCAGCAGGGCTGTCTGTGTCATGGACGGTAATGTTTTATGCAGGCTGTGAATTACAATATCTGCCCCCAGCCTGACCGCGCTTTCCGGATATCCCTCATGGAATCCAAAATGTGCCCCATGGGCTTCATCTACCACCAGCGGCTTTCCATACCGATGGGCAATAGCTGCTATTTTCCTTACATCCGACACCACACCTTCATAGGTGGGTGAGGTGATTAACACCGCCCCTATATCCGGCTCTTTTCTTAATTTCTCCTCCACGCTTTCCGGAGCAACTGCCCCTGCTATCGTTCCTGTGATTGTCCCGGTTTCTGTACCAGCCACTGCAGTTGTTCCTGTCACTCCATACTCCAAAAGTTCCGGATAAAGATAGGATACTTCTAATTCCTGTAAATATGCCCCATGATACACCGATTTATGGCAGTTTCTGCCCATCAATAATCTGCCGCCCTTTTCCGTCACCGCCCCGATCGCGCTTAAAATCCCCCCTGTGCTTCCGTTCACAAGAAAATATGTTTTCTCCGCCCCATATAATCGGGCTGCTTTTTCCTGTTCCCTTTTTAAAATTCCTACTGCCTGATGAAGGTTATCAAATCCATCTATCTCTGTAATATCCAGGCCATAAACATCCGCTAATATTTTTTCCGTCATATACCCATTTCTTTTGTGACCTGGCATATGGAACGGATAATAATCCGAATCCTTGTATTCCTTCAGCTTTTCACATAATTCCGCCACAGCATTACCTCAATTACTATACGGCAATTCCCTGCCCTTCATGAACAGCCGCATTTTCCTTCTCTATGGGCATATACCTTATATGCTCCTTATGAATCTTCATTGTCTCCAGCATGGAACAATATTTATCCGCCATAGTTACTATCCAGGCTTCCCTGCATAGAGGCGGTACCACCGTTAAAGGCCACATATGCTTTTTAATAATGTCCTGTTCCCTCTTTGTCAGTTCATATTCTTTCATCGCATTCCTAAGGGCAATACCCGGATGATAAAATCCATGCAGCCTCTTAATATCCCTATGATACTTATCATGCCAGTCATAAAGAAAATAATCGTGAAGCAATGCCCCCCGCACCAGTTCACGCTGGTTACATGGTATATTTAATTTCTTGCTTATAGCCAGGCTATAAATCGCCACATTAATACAGTGGCTGCTCACAGTCATATTTCCATGCTGAATATATTCCCGCGTTTTTCTAAAATTATGGGAAGCCAAAATATCGCTCCCATATCTCTTCAATAATTCATTCCACTCCTTCTGTTTCCGGAAAAACTCCCGAAACCTCATTCTTTCCTTCTCTGTTTTTCTATTTCCGATTTTGTTTTTCATATTTTACTCCATTTCTGCATAGCTTTTGTGAATATCTACAAATGCCTGGAGTACCTTCCATCCTCCAAAATACACTTGGTTCGCAGTTCACAGGAAGCCATAAATTACACCCCTATCTTTAATAATAACACACAACAGGGAATCCAGTATAGACATATTCATAAATTACTTTCGCTTTTTCATAAGGTAAATTAATGCATCCATGGGAACCATTGGTCAAATAGATCTCCCCGCCAAAAGAACTCCTCCATGTGGCATCGTGCATTCCTATATTTCCGTTAAATGGCATCCAATAGGTAACTGGCGTTGCATAGTTTTCCCCCCGCAAAACCGCATTTGTTGTTTTATAAGTTAGTCCAAATACTCCTGCCGGCGTACTCCATCCCCTGGATGCATTTCCAGACACAAAATCACTTTCTAATTTCAGTTCTCCATTTACATATAAATATAAGTGCTGTTTCCCCAAGTCAATCTCTACATAGGTATCCCCTACATCCTTATCCCCTGCCTTTGCCGCCGTAAAACTATATACCGGCTCCCTCTCGACCCGCTCTCCCTTCTTTAATGACTTTACAAGTTCTTCCCCTTCCGCTTCACTATCCGTTTTCCATCCATATGCACCGCTTTTCAGTTCTATCTCTCTTCCGTCCGTGGTCTGGAATATCCTGTTTTTGCCGTAAGTATCATACTTTTTAGCCTGATTCGCTACAAACTCCTTCACCAAATCTTCGTTCAGTATGACTTCACTCCCATCAATCTTGATCCACTCATGAATAATATCCCCATCCACCACCACTTCGTTCTCATTCCATCTATAAGTAATGCATGACTGCACATATCGGTTCGCCTCATCCCTGGCACGAACCAAATCCTTGTCAATCCCTTCTGTCATCTCGACTTTATAGCAGCCCTTCTCCTCCAGATCAATCTTCGGAGTCATCAGCGTAAGCGCTTCCCTTACTACTGTTTCAGTTACATCCTGTGAGATTTCCGTACCTGGGTCAGCCTCTATCACTATATATTCCTTTTCATTTTCAGAATATTTTAAATAAGCCTCCTTTGGCTTTTTAATATTTTTAGCCTGAAAAAAAGCCAGGCTTTCTAATTCCTCTTCAAAAGCCTTTTCATCATACGTCACTTCCCAGGGGAATGCATATTCATACTCCCTAACAAAAGCCAATATCCACAGCCATGGATTCTGTCCATGCTTTATCTCTACTAAAGAATCGTCTATCAAAAAACGCATATCTATTTCCTCAGGCAAAATAGAATCCGTTACTTCTTCTCTTCCATAAATCTCCAGCGAATAATGGTAGATACGGGAATACAGGAGTTCCTCCACCTCCATGGGGGTTTTATAGCTTACATCCTCCCCGCCTATTATCGTGTGATAATAATAATGGTTTTCAAAATAAAGAGAAATACAGATATAGGTAATTCCCGCTAAAATCAAAAGCGGCAAAAATACCGCAAGGGCTATTTTTTTCCATCTTCTCTTTTTTTTCTTCCCTTTCATACTCCCTCCTGATTTTATAGGGAAATAATGCCAAGCACATTTGCAATAGAACTAACTAAAATAATCCCTATACAAATAACCGCCAAATATTTTACAAAAAAGATATATAGCTTTTTCCTGCGAAATGCAGATGATATTTCTATTTCCTTTGAAATCTTTTCAAAACCAACTACGCGGATGATTAAAATACAAGTAGCAAGGGCTGCCAGCGGCATCATGATAGAATTCGTAAGGAAATCAAAAAAGTCCAGAAAAGCCATGCCAAAAATCTTCACGAAATCCCATACCCCATACCCGAGAGAGGATGCTGTTCCGGCTACTGCCATAAGAACTGCCATAAGAAAACAGCATTTCGGGCGGCTCCATTTCAATTCATCTTCCAAAGAAGAAACACTTGTCTCCATCAAAGAAATTGCGCTTGTCAATGCAGCAAATAAAAACATGAGAAAAAACGCTATGCCGGCTAACCATCCCGTGCCCATGCTTGCAAATATTTTAGGAAGCGTAATAAACGCCAAAGATGGGCCTGCCTGCAGCGTTTCCATATTCCCTCCTGAAAAAGCAAATACTGCCGGAATAATCATCATTCCCGCTAAAAGGGCAATAGCCGTATCAAAGAGTTCGACTTGCTTTGTAGATTTTTCAATATCCATATCTTTTCCTATATAAGAACCATACGTATAAAGCACGCCCATCGCAATAGAAAGGGAGTAAAACATCTGCCCCATGGCGGCCACCACAGTCATCCATGAGAAATTATCAAAATCCGGCACCAAAAAATATTTTACACCTTCCAGAGCCCCCGGCCTGGTCACCGAGTATACCGTTATAAAAATAGCAAGTACTACCAATATAGGCATCATCAGCTTGGAAACCCGTTCTACCCCTCGCTTCACTCCCGCTAATATAACAAAAAATACGAAAAGTGAAAAAAGAATAAACCAAAATTCTACGTGGGCAGAAGAAGAAATAAAATCCGGAAAATAACTATCTCCTGCTAATATATTTCCATTTCCTCTTAGATATTCCGCTAAATACTTTAGAACCCAGCCTCCGATTACACAATAATACGGAACAATAAGCATAGGAACTAAAGCATTAATCCATCCGCCCAAATGAAAAGGCAGGCTTTTACCAAAACTCCTGAATGCCCCTACCGGACTTTTTCCTGTCATTCTCCCCAATGCCGTTTCGGATACAATCAGCACGTAGCCAAAGGTTACCATTAATACTAAGTATACAAGCAGAAACATGCCTCCCCCATATTTAGCCGCAAGATATGGGAAACGCCAAATATTTCCAAGCCCTACTGCCGAGCCGGCCACGGATAAAACATAGCCCAAACGTCCTGAAAAACGCCCTCTATTACCAGATAACCCCTTATCATTTCTTGCAGGTATACCCTTGTCCATATCATTTCCTCCCTCATAAAATAGCGCTTATATGGTAAAAAACGCCTAGCCAGTTTATCTGGTCAGGCGTTTTTATTATAGTAATGAGACATCGGGGATTCGAACCCCGGACAAC
>BLLT01000124.1 GCA_011958945.1 Lachnospiraceae bacterium
TTCCGGCCGCTTTGCGTCCGTAAATTCTCAGGGATTTTATCCCTTGGGTGCTTGTACGGGCACTTGCTGTTTTCCAGTTCCGCAAATGCCCTTCCAATTCCCCTCTATCCTTATGACAGATTCCGCATATAGATTTCCAAATCGCTTAAGAATCTATCCCAGGCCTCTTCGTTTTCTACGTAGAATTTGGGGCAGTTTTTGCCGCCCTCGTCATAATGACGGAGCACATCCTCCGGCTTGAGTTCATATTTATGCAGAAGCCATGCAGTAAGTTCAATCAGGGAGTCGTAGGTTGCTGTTTCGAATTTGCCATTCTCCTGCATATAACAGCATTCAATGGAAATGGAATCGTAGTTTCGCCCTTTTACCGCATAGGCTATTTCCTTGGTGGGTATGCATTGTACGATTGTTCCGTCAATGCCAATTACAAAATGGGCGCTGGCTGAGCGCTCATGACTCTCCGCAAGCGACTCGAAATAACTTCTGTTCTGCTCCGCCGTTGTTCCTGCATTCGCCGTATAATGAATAAAAATGCTATTTACCTCCGGCAAGGTTTCCCCCGGCCTGGAATATTCGTTTATCGTCAGCAAATCCACTGCAAGTTCCGGCCGCTCCAATTCCAAAGCATAGAAGTCCGCCCACTCCCTGATATCCTGGTTGGGCACTACTTCCTGCACATCCACTGTAGACGCCACAGGTGCCGTCTCATTTTTCCCCTTCCATTCCGTGTAAAAATATACTGCCAGCCAGGCTATCATTACAAAAAATGCCGTTGCCGTAAAGAGGCTGAGCAATGTTGTCACACCACGGATAATCCTTGCGCGTCTCTTACGCTTCTTTTTCTTCCTTTTTATTTCGTCCGCCTTAGAATATTTTGGCGTTGGCTTCTCCGTTTTTCGCCTTCTGCGTGGTTTCGGTATGGCTTCTTCCTGCCAGTCCTCTTCTTCCAGCCAATCCTCTTCTTCCGGCCAGTCCTCTTCTTCCAGCCAGTCATCGGCTGCTTCTGCTTCCGCCAACCAGTCATCTGCCACTTCGTCCTGCCAGGCCGCTCTCCTGCGCCCCGGTTTCCTTTCCTCCTGATACATCGACCTCCGTGCCGGCCTTACACTTTCTTCTTCCTGGCGCATTGATCTCCCTGCAACTCTCGCTCTTTCCTCCTGCCGTACCATCCTTCGCGTGATTCCCGGGCTTTCTTCCTGCCAGTCATCCATCGGCCATTCTTCCAGTTCCTTCCTTCTCGCCGGGCGGCTCGCTCTGCGGTTCTGCCTTTGATAAGCCCGTTCCTCCTCTTCCTCCAAATCAATCAATTCCAATTCGTGTATACCCATTATTTCCCCCAAGTAAACAATGCTTTTCTATTGTAAAATGTGCCGGCAGCCATGTCCCCACTCTGCCGTAACCATGCCCCATTCTGCCGCAGTCCCGTTCTAATCCACTCAGAAGCTACTGATTTGCAGACATCGTCCATGTTTCTCCCAACTTCCGCACAGCTTTTCGAACAGAATTTATTTTAGTTCGTCAAGTCTGTGAATGCTGCCCGGATACAAGCAATCCATGAGAACATGCCTTGCGTCACAAGCCTGGACTTTCTTCATATCCATATTTTGTGAGCTTAGAAAGCCTTCTCACACTTCTCTATATAATAAATATCACAAAATGAAAACCAGGTATACACTTTTATAAATTATTAAGATTTTTATTCAGAAATTCAGCCCTTATGCCCTTACAAAATCGCAGCCGGAACAAGTACTTCCCATTCTCTTCTTCCTATATCATATCTAAAAAATTCAGTTGATTTTCCCCATAATTTCCCTTATAGGCATGAACTATATCTTTCATACGATACAAAATCCCCCTCCGCTCACATTCCCTGGAAAACTTCCTGTACAGCTGCGCCGCTTTGGGTGAACGGCACTCATAAGAATTCCCATATTGTTTCCTGTATTTTCCTACCAGATTCTCCTGAGGGAAAATCGCATTCAGTTTCTCATAATAATGGTCTCTCTGATTCTGCCGCAGCGTCATTCCGAATGCAGGATAAATAAAACGGCATCCGCATTCCTCCGCCCGCTCCATTATCGCCATGATATTTTCTTCGTTATCTTCCAGAAACGGCAAAACCGGCATAAGCAATATGCCGGCAAATATTCCCTGCTCCCGCAGCCTGGCCAAAGCCTGAAACCGCTCCCCGGAGACAGCCGCTCCGGGCTCTATTTTTTTTGACAGTTCATCATCCGCTGTTGTTATCGTGATTTTGCAAAGAACCGGGGAATGTTCTTTGATACCGGATAAAATATCCGCGTCTCTCGTTATAAGCGGGCTTTTTGTGGCTATCGCTATGCCGAATTCATAAGCATCCACCAGTTCCAGGGCATGTCTTGTCAGGCAGAGTTTTTCTTCAAAGGGGTTATATGGGTCGCTCATGGCCCCTGTTCCGATAACCCCTTTTTTCACTTTTCTTCGCAAATCATCCCTGATAATCTGCAAAGCATTTTCTTTTGCCCGAACCTTATCGAAGTTCTCTACATGATAACATTCCGAACGGCTGTCACAGTAAATACAGCCATGACAGCAGCCTTTATAAATATTCATATTATAATCCATGCCAAACCACTCCGGGCTTTTGGTTTTGGTCACTATTGTTTTTGCAGGAATATATTCTATCACTTTATCCCCTATCTACCGGCCATATCCTATCTATTCCTATCCATTGGCCATATCAATTCTACAGATTTACTTGGCGATTTACAATATGCCATCCTTAACCCTGTACCTGCAGCAAACGGTTTTTCAGGTCTCCTTCGATACGGCGCAGTTCTATTTCGGCCTCCCTGCGTTTTTCCCGCCCTTCTGTCTGTATTCTCAGCACCTCATCCAAAGTGGAAATCAGGGATTCGTTTGTCTGCTTCAATGTCTCGATGTCCACAATGCTGCGCTCCGCTTCTTTTGCCGTCTCCACCGTAGCAATCTTAAGGACTGCGGCATTTTTCTTTAACAGTTCATTGGTCATATCTGTCACTTCTCTTTGGGCTGCCGCCGCCTGAGTAGAATGATTGATACCAAGAGCCAATACCATCTGGCTCTTCCATAATGGAATTGTATTCACAAGGGTGGACTGAATCTTCTCCGACATCAAAGTATCGTTGTTCTGTACCAGCCGAATCTGCGGTGCCATCTGAATGGAAACCATCCGTGTCAGTTCCAAATCGTGAATCTTCTTTTCAAACCGATCGCACAAACCTACAAAGTCATTCACATTCTGGGCATCTTCCGGCAAATTGCTGGCCTGGGCTTTGGCCATCAAGGCCGGAATCTCTTCCTGCCTCACCTTCTCCAGTTTCTTCTTCCCGGCAATAATATACATGGACAACTCTTTAAAATAATTTTTGTTTAATTCGTACATCTTGTCCAGCATAGCTGTATCTTTGAGAAGCTGAATCTGATGCCCTTCCAAAACCCCACAGATTTTATTGATATTCGCTTCCGCTTTATCATATTTGGTCTTCATCGCCGTTATTTTATTGCTGCTTTTCTTAAAGAGCCCGAAGATTCCTTTTTCCTCTTCCTCGTCAAACTTTTTCAGTTCACAGACAACGCCGGATAAAAGTTCCCCGACTTCCCCTAAATCTTTGCTCCTTACATTTGCCAATGCCGTTTCCGAAAAATCCGCAATTTTCTTCTGTGCCCCTGCGCCGTACTGAAGCACTACCGCGGAATTTTTCAAATCGATGGATTTGGCAAAATCATCCACCATTTTCCTTTCTTCCGGTGTCAGCGTGCTCTCATCAAATACCGGCGCCTCCTTTTTCTCCTCCACCGCTGATTCTGCTGCCACTATAGCTTCTGCCGGCACAGCGGGAGCCTGAGGCTCTTCCCTTATTTCTTCAAAAGGATTTAATGTCAACACCGGTTCCGAATTTTTTAACTCTTCCATCATTTAGCTGCTCCCTCTTTTCTTCTTTTTACTTGTTTTCATGTTTTTGATTTTCCCGTTCACTTGTCCCTTTATTCATTTATGTGTTTCCAGACTTTACACGGACTTATTTAACTTTAATCCCGTCCTCCAAAAGCCCCTCCTGGGCCAGCATTGTGGACATCACCGATATATCCGTGGAAATGTCCATGGCATCATCCTCAAACAGCTTATCCAACATTTTCTCAAAAGCCTGGTTGATATTATCCAGCATTTCCTCTATTTCCTTCTTGGCCTTCGTTATGTTCTCCCCCTGTACCGGCTGGCCGCTAAATTCATGATATGTCTGAACCAGCTTCAAAGTCGTGGGCAGATAATAGTTCATAAACTTCCTGATATCCGACAATTTCTCCGGATTATCTTCAATATACTCAAAAATTTTCGTGCATACCCTCTCCAAACGGTATAATTTGTTGGAAATCTCTTCGCCTGGAATGTCATCGTTAATCTCACGTATCCTGCGGATATATTCATTTCCCTCTTCCACAGTCATTTTCAGCTGTTTTCTCACAGGGTCATTCTCCAGCATCTCCTGCTCCCTGGCCAGCCTGTCCGCTTCTTCTTTTCTCCGCACCAATTCCTTCTGGGCATTCAGATATAGCTGATAAGACTCCTCTGTCAGCATAAAGCAAGTCTCCTGTTCGTCTATGTGCCCTTCTTTGAACCAGTTCCTTTGAATCATCTTCTTCAAATCTTTTGTTACAAATTTTTCACTCTTTTGAACCGCTTCTGCCAGCCCCTCAATAGCATAAAAATCTTTCTGGCCCATAGTCTTAATATATTTCCTAAAGCGCCCTGCCCTGCGCCTTAGAAATCCCCCGGCTACCGCTGCTGCCGTGCATATCGCTGCAAAAACAGCAAATACACTGATAGCAGCCATCCCTTCTTCTTCCATGCCCACCATAGAAGTAGCAATGTATCCGAGCCATGCCAAAGACCATCCGATGAATGCGCCACAAAAACCCAGGACTGTAAGCAATATCCCGGCCACCCTCCTCGGCGCACCCTTCACTACAGGAAGCTGCCTGGCATAGGATTTCGGCGGATTCTGATTCTGCTGCCTGGTAAAGTCCGCCCGGTGTGTTTCCATGTTTTTATTCATATAATCCGCCATATCCCTGGCTGACCTGCGGACATCTCCTACTCTTCCTTCTACCGTCCTGCGGACGTCTCCTACTCTTCCCTCTACCGTCCTGCGGATATTATCCTGAATATCTTTCATTTCTCTGGAATTAATAAACTGTTCTATTTTCTCTCCAATTTCCTGCCCCAATGTGGAAAAATCCAAATCATTCATCCTAACGCCCTAACCTCCACGCTGCTTTTATCGTAAAACTCCGGGTTATGTACCATTGTAGTATAGCACATTCCTGTTGGTTATTACAAGATGTGCCGGAATTCATTTTGTTCATACGGAAGCAGTTGTTACTGTTCACAGGAATGCGCTGAGCTGCGCATTCCGTGAGAAAATGTGCAGATGATAAGTCCTGGGCTGAGTTGTTTCGTTCATACTTTGTTCATATTGATTTATAAAAAACTTCAATTCCTTATCATTCTTTAGACATTTCTTTCCCGTATACTAAATTCATAAGATACACAGCAAGCCAGTTACAAGACAGCCAGAGTTAATTGCTTTTTTAAATAACTTTTTCATAATAAATGGCAAGTAAAGACACCTTTACTTGCCATCCTCCCTTTTATGGGATTTTATTGCCCTTGTGCAAATAGCATCCGCTATCTGGGCCGCTTATTCCGCTCCGCTTTCGATAATTTCTTTCGCCATATTCAACAGTTCATCCGCGCTCTGTGAAAGGTCAAATCCGTTCATGGAATACTGAATGCCATCCTTAACCCAGCCTACACACTGTAATTGGCTGATCTCCACTTGGTCGGTGCCATAGGCCAGCTGGAAATGTCCTTTTTCCATATTTGCCTTATCTTCTTCCGTCAGTTCATAGTCAGGCGGCACCGCCTTGTAAGTATCCTTGCTGTATCCCACTGTAATATCGCCTACTGTTAAAGTTTTATCCCAGTCCATGCTATTAAAAGAGGCTTCGCTTTCCCCCGGAAACGGTTTAGATACATAAATAAACAGTTCATCCTTTCCTTTGGTATATTCCAAGTCGGCTGTTTTTCGTTCTCCCAGTTTTTCTCCAGCTTCATTCTCCGCAGCCTGTTCAATAATCCCTATCCCTTCAAACCGGAAACCATTGCTGAAATTTTCAACCGCATCTATCGAATAGCCGATTTCCGCCTCTGCTTTTTCTAAATCTTCAAATTTTGTATAATCCGAGCCGGAAGAACCGTGGCCTACTATGGATATCAGCCCATTCCCTGCAATGGCTGCCATTCCTACTGCCAGACATGCTGCTGCCACTCCTACTGCGACTTTTTTGATACTCATATGTTTCATTCTGCATTCCTCCTTCATTGACCTGTTCCCAATCTGAACATCAATCCGCTGTTTTAAACTGTCAGAGGCTTCTATCCGTCCGCCGATATTATGCAAAGAATTTTTTAACAGTCTGTCTTCCTCCTGCCATCTGCTGTCATTTTCCAGGGAATTCACCCGGCTTTCATTTTCCCGGAATCCTCCCCGGCACTCCTCTTTATAGGGAATACAGCCCGCTATGTCTTGCCCGGCTTTTGATTTCTTCATGCTTTATGCCTCCTTCCTCCAACATAATCAGCTTATCTTTCAGTTTCTTTCTTGCTGCAAACAGCCTGGACTTTGCCGTACCTTCCGTACATCCCAGCACGCGGGCTATTTCCTTTATTGGCATTTCATTAAAATAATATAGTACCACCACTGCCCTGTGTTTGAAATCCAAGGACTGTACGGCTTGTTTTACCTTCCAATCTGTTTCTGTCTGTATAATCCGGTCCAAACAGGTAACACCGTCGGTAGCATCCGCCCGTATGGCAATATCTTCTTCCGGGATTTCCCGTTTGCGTTTCCTTCCATGTGCGTATGCTGTGCGGTATAATATTTGAAAGAGCCATGGCCTGAAACCCTCATTCTTTTTCAAATCACCGATGTGCAGAAAGCATTTTACAAATGTCTCCTGTACAATATCCTCCGCATCATACATTTGGCCGCTTACAAGATATGCCATACGCAGAAGTGTATTTTTATATTTTTCGTACAAGGCATCGAAGGCTGTTTTATCTTTGGCCTTCATGCGTTGTACCAGTTCTTTTTCATCCACGGTTATTTGCTCCTTTTCGTTCCTTCCGATACGTATCTGACTATAAGAGTATCGAAGGAATGGATTGGTTCACTTTTTTTAATATTTTTATGAAATGGATTGGTTTGAGTTGAATTCTAAAAAATTTAAACATTTCGCACTATACGTATTGAAATAATACGTATATCATGTTATCATAATTTTGGCAAGGGAGGTAAGTAGAATGCCATTAAAACCACGTGAGATGGAGAAGTTAATCCTTGCAGATGGATGGATATTTAAAAGCCAACAAGGTTCACACAGGAATTATATACACCCTGTAAAACCTGGAAAGGTCACAATACCTTTTCACCAAGGCAGGGATCTGACCAAAAAGACCGAAAATTCCATCAAAAGGCAGGCGGGGCTTAAATAGCCCCACTCCCTCCCTAACTATAATTCAGGAGGTATATTTATATGTTATCAATGTATCCAGCTTGTTTTTTTCTTGAAAATAACACCTATTCCGTTGTTTTTCCCGACCTCAACTGGCTGGCAACCCAAGGTGATACTTTTGAAGAAGCCATGGAAATGGCTATCGAATGTCTTGCCGGCTATCTCTATACATGCCAGCAAGACGGAGATAATATCCCGAAGCCATCCAAGCTATTAGATATAAACCCGGAAACTGTAGCAAAAGAACTTGATCCTGAAGCCCTTCCATGCGAATCCTTCGTCAGTATAGTATCCGTAAATGTGGCTTCATATGCAAAAGAACATTTTGAGAAATCTGTTAAAAAAACCCTTACCATCCCGGCATGGCTTAATAAGGCAGCCCTGGAGCAAAACATCAATTTCTCTCAGGTGTTACAGGATGCCCTGAAATCCCGGCTTCACCTTGGATAAGTGATAGTTCCAGGCTGCCCCCCTAAACCAGCACCTCCCCCATTGCTCCCAGCAGTTCCTCCGTATACCCCAGCAGCATTTCCGCATCCCGCTCCACCATTCCGCATTTTTTATAGCGGAATATGAATTCCGGCGTTCCTTTTGGTTGGAAATTGAGCCTGGGGTATTTGGAAAGGACAATTGGTATATTTTCTACCCGTATTTTCGCATCTCGATTTAAAATGAAACGGATTTGCCCGTTTTTCCCCCTCACTTCCGGCATATACAGCTTGCGGGCCTGCACACGGATGAGGGCAATGCGCAACAGGTTGTCTACAGACTTGGGGATTTCCCCGAACCTATCTAACAGTTCCTCCTTCATGTCCTCGCTCTCGCTTTTATTTTCGATGCCGGCAATACGTTTATATATATCCAGCTTCTGGAATTCATTTACGATATAAGAAGGCGGTATAAAGGCATCCACATCCAAATCCACCGATGTGCAAAAATCATCCTCCGTCTGAATCCCTTTCAGGCTTTTCACCGCCTCGTTCAGCATTTTGCAGTACATATCATAGCCCACCGCCTGCATATGACCATGTTGTTTTGCCCCCAGCAGATTGCCAGCCCCGCGGATTTCCAAATCCCGCATGGCAATTTTAAAGCCGCTGCCCAAATCGGTAAATTCCCGAATTGCCTGCAGACGCTTTTCCGCCACCTCTTTCAGCATCTTATCCCTGCGGTACATGAGAAAAGCATAGGCCGTCCGGCTGGAACGCCCCACTCTCCCCCGCAGCTGATAAAGCTGGGAAAGCCCCATATTGTCCGCATCATGGATTATCATGGTGTTTACGTTGGAAATATCCAGCCCGGTCTCTATAATGGTAGTTGACACCAGCACATCGATGCTTCCATCGATGAAATCATACATAATCCGTTCCAGTTCGTGTTCCTTCATCTGCCCATGGGCAAAAGCTACATTGGCTTCGGGCACCAGTTCCGCTATTTTGGATGCCACATCCGCGATATTGTTCACCCGGTTATACACATAGTATACCTGCCCATCCCTGGAAAGTTCCCGGATAATTGCTTCCCGCACCATTTCGTCGTTGTACTCCATCACATACGTCTGTATGGGAAGGCGATCCTCCGGCGCTTCCTCCAGCACGCTCATATCCCGTATGCCGATTAAACTCATATGGAGAGTACGCGGAATAGGCGTAGCCGTCAGCGTCAGCACATCCACATTTTCTTTCATTTTTTTGATTTTTTCTTTATGGGCCACCCCAAAACGTTGTTCTTCATCGATAATCAGCAGCCCCAAGTCCTTATATTCCACATCCTTGGAAAGCACCCTATGGGTACCGATGACGATATCAACATAGCCTTTCTGTACATCCTCCACCGTTTTCTTCTGTTCCCCGCCGGTACGGAAACGGGAAAGCAAATCCACCCGCACGGGAAAATCCTTCATCCTCTGTACAAACGTGTTATAGTGCTGCTGTGCCAAGATGGTAGTGGGCACGAGGTAAACCACCTGTTTTCCCTCCTGGACCGCCTTAAAGGCCGCCCGGATGGCTATTTCCGTCTTTCCATACCCCACATCGCCGCAGATAAGCCGATCCATAATCTTGGTGCTCTCCATATCCGCCTTCGTATCCGCAATGGCCAAAAGCTGATCCTCCGTCTCTTCATAGGGAAAAAGTTCTTCGAATTCCTTCTGCCACACCGTATCTTTCCCGTACACGAAGCCTTCCTTCTGCTGGCGCACCGCATATAGTTCTACCAAATCCTTGGCAATCTCCGCCACGGCGCCTTTGACTCTGCTCTTCGTGCGGCTCCATTCCAGAGTCCCCAGCTTATTCAGCTTGGGTTTGCCTCCGTCCGCCGATGCATATTTCTGGATAACGTCCAGGCCGGTGGCCAGGATATAAAGTTTTCCCCCATCCCGGTACTCTATTTTTATGTAGTCCTTGACTACCTTTTCCACCTCTACTTTTTCAATCCCTTTATAAATGCCCAGGCCATGGTTTTCGTGGACCACATAATCGCCCACCTTTAAGTCTGCAAAATCACGGATTTTCTGTCCTTCGTACTTTTTCCTTTTTTTCTTTTTCTTTTTTTCCAGGCCGAAAATATCACTTTCCGATATGACCACAAACTTTATTAACGGATATTCAAACCCCTTAAGCACCCTGCCGTAAAAGGTCATAACCTCCCCCGGCTGTATCTCCCGGAACGAATCCTCGCTGTAAAATGCTGCCAATCCCTCTTCCCGCAAATCTTCCGCCAACCGCTTCGCCCTTGTCCTGGAGCCGGATAAAAGCAGCACCCTGTATCCGTTTTTCTTAAATCTCGCCAGGTCCTTAACCAATGCTTCAAAGCTATTATTATAGGAAGCAATGCTCCTGGCGCCGATGTCAAACTTCTTATCCGCCTTAAAAAGGGCGCTTTTCCTGTCTATAGCCGCCAAAGTCACTACTTTTCCTTTTCCCATTCTGGCTGCCACTTCTTCTGCCCCGAACAAAATATCCGTCTGGCCCGGCAAAGCATAGCCCTTTTCCAGCCGATGCATCATACTTTCCCGAAATTCCAGTTCCACCGCACCCGCATGCTCTTCCACACGGGCCGGTTCATCCACAAACAGACAGCTTTTATCCCTGTCAAACAAATCCATAAAGGAAACCGTCTCCGGATAAAAATAGCGGATATAGCTTTCCAGGTTCGCCCATGTTTTAAATTCCAGCAATTCCTCCTTCAGTTCCTTCACCTGGGTTGTCAGGCGATGGGCCTCTTCGGTCTTGAACTCCTGACGGAATTTCTCGCTGCAGCTTTTCGCCTCTCTTTCAATCTTTTCTACCCCTCTTTGCAGTTCTTCCTGCGAAAGAACCATCTCCGTGGCGGGATAAATTTTAATTGATTCCAGCTTTTCAATGGAACGCTGGCTTAAGATGTCAAAGCTGCGGATAGACTCCACCTCTTCCCCCCACAGTTCGATGCGGTACGGATTTTCCTCCGTCAAATCAAAAATATCTACAATCCCGCCCCGGATGCTGAATTGCCCCGGCGCTTCCACCTGATAATTATTCTCATAGCCCATCCGCACCAGCTTCTTTGCCAGTTCCCGTTCATTGATGCCGGACTGCTGTCCGATGGAAACCACATACTTCTCCATCACCGGCAAAGGAATCTGGGGTGCCATCAGACTGGCAAAAGTGGTGATTACCGTCAAAGGCCTGCCTTCCATCATCCGCCTTAGCACCTTCACCCTTTCTTTCACCAGCTGATTCCCATGAATATCCGCCTGATAAAAAATAAGGTCCTTGGCCGGATAAACCATCACATTTTTATCATAAAGCTGATAATCCTCATAGATATCCTTGGCCCTGCTATCACTGAAAGTAACGATGATTTTATATTTAAAACCATCGCTTAGCCCGTAAACCATATGCAGTTTCTGGGAATCCACGCAGCCGGTCAGGGCTGCCATTGCCCTCTGCTTCTTTAGAAGCTTTGTTATCTCCTCGAATTCCCCCAGTTCATAAAGAGGTGCGGTAAATGTCCTCATTGTTTTCCTCATTTCTGGTGTTGCGTATTTCGCTGTTTCTTAATCATCTGGCCCTTTTGCCTATCTCGTTGTTCATCTGCGGCATATATCTGCATTTCGTTTCAGCCTGCACCAAACATGCTCTAGTGCTCCGTACTTGAAGTTCCTGT
>BLLT01000125.1 GCA_011958945.1 Lachnospiraceae bacterium
CGCTTATGCGCAAAAAGCAGCGCAGAAATGGGGGTTCACATGAAACAAATACAAATAGGCGTCATCGGAGTAGGGCATATGGGAGAAAAACATGTCCGCCTATTATCGGAAATGAAAGAGAATTTTAATTTATGCGGCGTCTATGATTTAGATGAAAACCGCATAAGGGATACCGGGTATACAGGTAAAATTTTCCAATCCGAAGAGGATCTGATGTCAAATACAGAAGCCGTCATCATCGCAGCGCCTTCCTTTTTGCACAAATCCCTAACGCTAAAGGCAGCAAAACATAACCTTCATGCCTTAGTCGAGAAGCCTTTGTGCCTAAATGCGGAAGATGCCGGTGAAGTATGCCAAAAATATATGGCGCTCGACCGCAAAGTCCTGATGACAGGCCATGTGGAACGTTTTAACCCGGTGGTACAGAAACTGGAAAAGATACTGGCAGGCGAGGACATTATTGCCGTTACCATGGAGAGATGTTCGCCAATGGATATGCACATCAGCGATACCGATGTCATTTATGACTTAATGATACATGATATAGACATCCTTTTAAATGTTATATTTCCAGGGTTGCAGCTCAATAAAGTGCATGCATTTGGAAGAACATCATACAATACGAAAAATGTGGATTTTGTACAAGCCATTTTTAAATTTGAAAACGAAGCGCAGGCATCAATTATCTCCAGCAGAACAACCGATGATAGGATTCGGAAAATTAACGTGCATTGTAAAAAATCCTATATAGAATGCGATTTACTGCACAATACCCTTACCATTTCCGGGAAAAAAGTATTTATTCCTAATGCGATTCCATTGGAGGCAGAATTGTCATGCTTTGCGAACTCTATTGCGGCAGGGAAGGCATTACAAAATAGCGCCGAGGCCTCTAAAAGGGATTTGGAAGTGTTGGATAAAATCAGTCACTTAGTTTATTTCCATGATTAAATACCGCATTAAAACGCGCCGCTTAACAGAAAGTCCGCCACATGCATTGTCTTAATCCCCTCATAATTGCCGCCAGCAAATTCGTCCGTCCGGAGCACGTACTTAGGATAATTATCCCGGACGGACAACAGCCTTTCATATTCGCGCTTCATTGTCTTCTCCGATTCAATTTTCTGTGTTACCTGAACATATATTTTTTCATTCAGGCGTTCAGCGACAAAATCTATTTCCCCATCCTCAGTTTTCCCGACAAATACCCTATATCCCCGGCGGCATAACTCCAGATAAACTATATTTTCCAGGCTCGAAGCATAAGTATCTGCCTGATATCCCAAAACACTGTATCGCAAAGATGTATCTGCCAGATAAAATTTCTCCTGAGTTTTTAATATTTCCTTGCCCCGTAGATCATAGCGGCTGCACCGGTGCAGCAAATAAGCGCCTTCCAGCTTTTGAAGATAATTGTACACCGTTTCATTATCCAGTGCCCTCCGCTCCGCTTTCAGGTAATCCGAAATTGTCTTTGCAGAAAATGTATTTCCCATATTATGAAAAGTAAATTTAATAATACGTTCCAATTGGTCTACCTTACGGATTTGGCTGCGTCTCACAATATCCGAAAAAACGGTAGAATTATAGATATCACGGACGATAGTGTATACCTCATCCGAACTATAGCTTTGCAGATGAACAGCCGGGAAACCGCCCAAACAAATGTAATTGGCCAGTTCCGTCCTTGGGTTTTCCACCGGCGTATGCTGCCCTTTAAAAGTTAAATATTCCTCAAAAGACAGCGTATAAATTCGAAAAGATATATATCGCCCTGTGAGATAAGTCGATATTTCCGAAGACATCATACGAGAGTTGGAACCCGTGATATAGATATCCACATCGTAATCTGAAGCCAGGGAATTCACTACCCTTTCCCATCCATTGACTTCCTGTATTTCATCCAGGAAAAAATACGTTTTGCCATTCTCTGACAGCTTGCTTTTTAATTCTTCATACATTTGTTTTGCAGTCATGTCTTCGTATAGCATAGAATCGAAACGGAAACTGACAATTCTTTCTTTCGGCACATTTTTCTGGTAATGCAGCCTATCCATAATTATTTTAAGCATAGTAGACTTTCCGCAACGGCGGATTCCTGTTAAAATTTTTATAAACGGCGCATCTACATAAGCCATAATTTTATCCACATACATAGGCCTATCGATATATAATGCTTTATCTTTCATATGAATGACCACGCCTTTCTCTCAACCTTTAATCTGATTATATCCTACTTTATAATCTAAAACAACAAGTTTTGCGATTATATCCGCAAAACTTGTTGTTTTAATAAGTAATTTCTATGTCAAATACATTTTCATAATATATTTTTATTTCACGCCCGGCCTATACTAGCATTTCCTGTAAAAATTCCTCCAGTTCTTCCACTTCCTGATGCGAAAATACTGCCACTTTTTCACTTTCTCCGCTTTCTATGCTGCCCTTTTTCTCCCATGTATTTTCCTGCGCACCCTCTTCTTCTGTATTTTTCTCCTCAAAATGCTCCCCTTCTACATTGCTCCTGTCCATAGTTTCCTCTCCTGTATCCGCTCTTTCCGCATCTCCCCTTTCCATACATTCCTTTCCTGTACTCTCATTTCCAACGGCTGCATCCAATGCCGTTTCCTCTCTTTCATCCTCCTGCCCTCCTACAGGCGCAAAGGCCATCACCTTCCTATTTTCTTTCATTGTTGCACGTTCCGCAGAAAGCCCTATCCCTTCCCGGAGCAGACGTTTCTTTTCTTTCGCATCCAATCCTGCGGCTGCTGCATTCTTGTCCTTCTTTTTCTTCCCCCCTGCCTTTCCTTTCTTTATTCCGCCCTTTCCTATTTCCGCATTGTTTTTATCCAACTCCATTCTATTCCATGGCGCTTGTCCTTTTTTCCGGTTCACGGCATTCTTGCCCGATTCTGCTTTCTTTACACTTGATGCCGCCTTCTTTTTATGTACCCCTTTCTTCTTTCCTTGCGGGCTTATTTTCCACAAATATGCCTTTCTTTTCTCTGCGCTTAGATTTTCACCGGTCAGCTTTTCCCAATCCGCGTCCGACTGCTTTAATTTATTTGCCATATGGTTTTCCAAATAATCCACCAGGTTAATTTTCAGCCTCTCTTTTTTTCCTGCAATATCCACCAGCCCAGACACAGAAAAATATACATATAATCCGAGAAAACTGACAACATAATAGGGAAGTATTTTCCCCACCGTTTCCCCCTGGGTAATCTCCTGGCAGGCCCCTGCACCGGCAGTCACTACCGACAGCAGCACAAACTGCCCTGCCAGGTGATGGAAACCCGACATGGATATCCCCAAAAAAGAGATTTTTGTCATGGACTTGTCCACAAAAACCGAAACATTAGTTACTTCGCCGCTGATTTGATAGCAGTTAATAAATTTCAGCTTGCACTGCTTCAAGAATTTGCTTTTGGCACAAGCCATATTGTCCGTTTGTTTTATCAGCTTCAAATATATCACGCCTATTATGATTTGGCATATTATGCTTAATAATAACAGCGCCAGAAAAATATAGCTGAGCACCCTGTTTTCCAAAAATACTGCGTACATTCCTTTAAGTATATCCATAGGCATACACCGTCACCTCCTGCCCTTGTTTTAAATATTATAAACAAAACCCACTTTTATCTCAATATTTCAAGTGGTGTAAGGCATTTACAAATTTCGACGGATTGAGCAATACTACTGGAAAAACCGAATAAATTCTGGTATAATCATTGGAAATTAGTAGCAATTTATATGGGAGGATAACTTATGAAATATCAGACAAAAGGCACTTGTTCCACATCCATTGATATTGAACTGGAAAACGGTATTGTACAGTCCGTATCCTTTACAGGGGGATGCAACGGCAATTTGCAGGGGATTTCCAAACTGGTTGCAGGGATGGATGCCAGGGAAGCCATCCAAAGGTTAAAAGGCATCCGCTGCGGATACAAATCCACATCCTGCCCTGACCAGCTTGCACAAGCACTGGAAAGCATGATTTAAAAAAGAGACTATTATTTTGGAGGCAATCTATCAATGGCAAAGAAAATCGTCCTTACCGGTGGCGGAACAGCCGGCCATGTAACACCGAATATCGCTTTAGTTCCCAAACTTAGGGAATTGGGTTATGAGATATACTATATAGGTTCCTACGAAGGTATCGAGAAAAAACTGATTTCCGATTTCGACATTCCCTACTACGGTATTGCTACCGGCAAATTCCGCCGGTATTTTGACCCGAAGAATTTCACCGACCCCTTCCGCGTAATGAAGGGCTACCGGGAAGCCAGAAAATATTTGAAACAAATCCAGCCGGACATCGTTTTTTCCAAAGGCGGTTTTGTCAGCGTTCCCGTCGTTCGGGCCGCCGCTTCCCTGTCCATTCCCTGCATTATCCACGAGTCAGATATGACGCCGGGACTGGCCAACAAGCTGTGCATACCCGTAGCGGAAAAAATATGCTGCAATTTCCCGGAAACCATTCCTATGCTCCCTGAAGGGAAAGCTGTCCTCACAGGCTCCCCTATCCGGGAAGAACTGGCGAAAGGCAACAAAATTGCCGCCTATGATATGTGCAAATTCACATCCAACAAGCCGGTCATTATGGTCATCGGCGGCAGCCTGGGCGCGGAAGCTATTAACAAAACGGTACGCGATGCCCTGCCCCAGCTTCTGGAGGATTTTCAGGTGGTTCATATTTGCGGTAAAGACAAAGTGGATAACCTGATGCTGAATATTGAAGGCTATAAACAGTTTGAATATTTGAAGTCAGAATTAAAAGATATTTTTGCTATGGCGGATATTGTGATATCCAGGGCCGGCGCCAATTCTATCTGCGAACTGCTCGCCCTGAAAAAGCCTAACCTGCTTATTCCACTTTCTGCACACAGCAGCCGGGGAGACCAGATTTTAAATGCGAAATCCTTTGAATCCCAGGGATTCAGCTTGATTATTGACGAAGACTACCTGACGGAAAGCCTTCTTGTGGAAAAATGCCATGAGCTTTATTTTACAAGACAGACTTATATAGAAGCCATGAGCCGCAGCAACCAGCTCAATTCCATTAAGACTATTACTAATCTTCTGGAAGAGACTTACAGGGGCGGGAGCAGATGAACTTCATATTCTCCTTTATTCCGAAAAGAATAAGCAATGGCACTATAGTTGCCGTTTATGAACTGCTCCGCCATATCCAGAAGCTGATTCCAGACCGCCGGCAGGAGCATTTGGCAATAAACCGGCAGGCAATATCCCATCACTTGCATGTGATTGAGAAAAATAACGGTTATGTGGAAGACCAGAATGCATATATTGATATGCCTTACGGCAAATCTACTATGCAGTTTTCCGGCTGCGAGATTTTCGCGGTATACAATGCTATGCGCAGCCTTTTGCAGCATCCGGTTATGGATTTACCGGAATTAATTTTTTATTTTGAAAAGGATGGCATGGCCCTTAACGGCAAGTTCGGCACATCGCCCAAGGCTCTTCGGGATTTCTTAAAGTCTAATGGTTTCACCGCCGCATTCACTGCAAAAGAAGCCGATTTCGCCGCATTCGCGGCAAAATATCCGGGCCTTATTTTCACAATGTACAATGACCGGAATGATATTCGGAAAGAAATCCATACCATACATATCTCAAAAAAGGGCAGCATGTTCACTGCCCATAACGTTTACTGTAACGGTAAAGTTGTCGGTCCCTTTACCAGTTTTGATGAGTTAATACAAAATATCAACGGCGGGAAAGCGAAAGGGATATCGCTGATTGGGATAAAAACATAGTCTGTCATTTATCCTTATTTTTTGACTGTTTTTTCAGCCAGAAGGCAAAAAAGAGCAATACACCTACAGAAACTGCCACCAGCACTGCGGATGCGGCAAAAATCCGGCTCCCTTCCTCCATCTGCGGCCTTCCATCTAAGAAATTATTTGCCAATGGCACCTCTTCATCATCCAGTTCCATCAAATCCAACGGGATTTCCTCATCGCTCAATTCCACATTCTCGCCCTCATCACCTTCTGCACCAGCCTGACCGGCATTGGCTTCATCGGTTCCATTGCCGCCTTCCGCTATGCCGCCATCGGTATTTTCACCGTCTACTGCACCGGCGGATTCCCCTGGCTATCGTCATCAGACGGGCTATCCTGATTTCCGGGGGTACCGCCTTCCCCTCCCGGTTCCTGTGTCGCAACCGCTTTTTCCACCGCGAAATTCATCTGTAAACTAGCCAGGGTATTCTGATATGTATGGAATTAATATATATTTTTTTCGCCTGTTTAGCAAGGGAGGGAAGACGCATCAGCGGATATCCTGCAACAGTTCAGCCCAGGACTTTGCATTTGCTGCAAAGCAGCACTTTTAAAAAAGTCCGGTCCTTTTGCCACAGGCAAAACTCGAAATGGCCCGGAACATCTTAAAACAGTATCTAAGCAGCAAAGAAGTGGAGGTAGTAACGATTATGATGAGTTTGTTTGATGACGAGCAGATTATGAGGACTTATGCGAAAGACATTGAAAAAGAAACAGAAAGAAAAACAGCACAGAAAATGATAAAAATGGGAAAACTATCACTAGAAGAAATTGGTTTATGTGTGCCAACTTTATCATTTGACGAGTTAAAGGAACTTGAAGCTGAGGTTATGCAGTCAGCATAATCGGCAAAACAATTTAATATCAAAATAATACGCACCTACGGATGCGTTAGTAAAGGCACATGGAACAGTAAATTTGTAAACCATGCGTCTTTTTTTGCGCCCAAAAGGCCGAGGTACATTTCTCTGCTACAAGTACCCAAAGCGTAGAGGACAAGTTAAAGCGTGTCATTCTCCATGATTTAGAGCATGGAAAACAGGGGAAATTAAGAAAACGTGATGAAAAATGATGAATACGTCCTTGACAAGTAGCAACAGGAGCTGCCGCTTCATGAATTTTTGCTCATGAAAGCGGCATCCCCATTTCATCTTTCCCTGTCATTTACCCTTATTTTTTGAATTCCTCTTTATCCAGAAGGCAAAGCAGACAAGTACCCCTATGGAAGCTGCCACCAGTACTGTGGATGCGGCAAAAATCCTGCTCCCTTCCTCCATGCCCGCTACCCCTTCCAGCACGTTGCTGGCCAGCGGCACCTCTTCTTCATCCAATTCCATCAGGTCCAGCGGCACTTCCCCATCGCCCAGCTCTACATTTTCCCCTCCATTGACGGTTCCTTCGTTCCCGGCCTGGACACCATTGGTTCCGTCTGCCTCATCGCCGGCTATCCCCCCGGCATTTTCTCCGCCCATGGCATTGGCATTCTCTCCCCCATTGCCGACAGCATCATCGGTTTGGTCTGTGCCGTTCCCAGCGCCTTCTGTACCTGGCATAGGTCCTTCGGCCTGGCCTCCGAGTTGGGCATCCCCCGTTCCGGCATTCCCCGCAGATGGGGGATTGCCCTCAGATGGGGGATTGCCCCCGGATGGGGAGTTGCCTCCGGTCCCCCCACCGCCGGATGGCCCATCCCCACCGCTTACCGGCGTACGCCGGTATACGAAGGTGAAGACATTCTCCGCCTCGTTGCTCACCAGCGTCTTGGTCAGGTTGTAGGCCATGGGCTCATAGCCCTCCACATAACGGAAGGCTACCACGGGCTTATCCCCTACATTGCCATAGTAGTTCTGGCTCTCCGCCAGGGCATTCCCAGCCTCGTCCTGGTAGTTCACCACGTAGGAGACCATATCCCCGCGTATCCCGTAGGCCACCACATAATCCCTGTCACCCTCCACACGGAAGGCGGAGGCGTCCACCGTATTGTTATCCCGGCCGCTTAAACGGATGCCCTTTACGTAATATCGGCTGCCTTCCCCCAAAACCATAGTGCCGCTTAAGGCTGCATTAAGGCTGACTATATCCCCGTTTTTCAGCCCGCGCACTTTGATTGCCTGCCCTTCCATGCTAACGCTGGCATCGGATGCATTTCCGCCCCCTACGGACACCCCGCCGGTTCCTGCAAATGTGCCATGATTCCCCGGGTAAAAGGTAACCGTATATGTATATTCCCCCGCCGCATGGCATTGGATTCCGAAAGGCCAGAAGGCCAGGCACAGAGCTGACAGGAGGATAAAAAACTTCCGGATTCTATTCACTGTTATTGCCCCCCTTCTCCTTTTTCAAATACCAGACCGCCAGCACAAAAAGGGCTGCCCCGCTGGCCAAAGCTATTGCCGACCACAAAAGCATGTGCGATGGGTCGCCGGTCCTTACGCTGTGCAGGGTATAGGCCCCTGGGCCCGATGTCCGCGGGGTATTCCCTCCCGGTGCACCCGGGGTATCCTCTCCTCCGCTGCCATCCGGTTTGCCACCCTCTGGTCCGCCGCCATCCGGCCCCGGCACTGTGCCCGTCTTTTCCACTGCAAAGTTCATCTGCAGGCTGGCTAAGGTATTCTGGTAAGTATTCCCCTGTGTCTCCCCATCCAACACCACCTTTAATGTCACCATGCCGCTGGCCCCTGGCTCCAGCCTGTCAAGGTAGAAGAACTCTTCCAGGTTATCCGTGACCTCGTGCAGCCCTTCCCCTGCAGCGCTGCCCTTTTCACCGCCCACATTCTCACTGCTGTACAGAATGGTCTCCTCCCCCAGGCTGTTGATATAAGCCAGCCGGTAGCCATAGGCTCCGCCATTGGCCATGCTTTGGCTGTCTTCCAGGCTGGAAAGCACCTCGTTGGTCATATACCAGTCCGTACCCTGGGAGTCATTATTCACCAAGGCCAGGGATAGGGCCACACTGTCGCCCGGCTGCAAGGCGTATACCGCATCGGAAATGGCAGAGGACTGAAAATTGCTTTCCATACTGTTCCCGGTAAACTCCACCTGCCACCCTTCTCCCCCTTTATAATCCTCTGCATATACCGATGCCGTACTGCCCCATAGCAAAAGCCCGGCCAAGGCAAAACATGCAACTTTTCTCTTCATCATAATAACCATGCCCTTTCTGATGCTATGTTTCTATTTCAAGCTGAGGCTGCCATCCGCCCCCACTGACACGTCCACACCCCAGGCGCTTTTTATCGCATCCTCCGCGTTATGGGTCTGCACCGCGTTCACTTCTGCCTCCAGCATAAAGCGCAGTCCATCCCTGTCTGCCAGCACCAGGCCCGTTCCCCCCTTAATGGTGAGGGTATCCGAAAGGGCCGGGGTCTGCCCCCCTGCCGGCACAATCCCCGTATAGTACAGCACTGTCCTTTCCTCCGTACTGGCATAGAGGTCCTCCACCCACCCGTTCCCTGTAAGTTCCAAATCAATAAGTTCCGGCGATACATCCATCACCCGGTTTCCGTCCCCATCCTCCCAGTAACGGTAGATGGCAACCCTGACATACTCGTCAATGGAGCCGCTGTTGCGCACGCTCAGTTCCTCGCTATAAGCCTTCCCCGGCTGGATTTTCCCGCCGTTTTCCCCGTCCAGCAGGCCGGAAAGCAGTTCCCCGCCCCCTTCCTGCCATTCATCGTCCTTGCGGGCATAGTTCCTCCAGCTTACCTCATTCCCATTTTCCAGCAGAGTAACACCAATGTCAAACATCTGAAACTCTGCGGAGTAATTCTCACTGTAATAGGTCAAAGCTGCCCGGCTGCTGTTTGCCGCGCTGAATACCAAGAGCAGGGCTGCCGCCAGGGATAATACCAGGGGGATGCGCGCCCTTTTGGCAGTTTTCCGCCTTGGGATGCCCTTTTCTTTTCTTAGCTTCCCTTTCCTTTCAGAGCCTTTCATCCTCTTGCCCCCTCTCCATCCTCTTCTCCTGTTTCTTTCCCTGTTTCTTTCCCTTCCTCTATTTTACGATTCCAATCCGCATAGGGCGTACCGTCTTCCCTATAGGACACAGGCACACATTCCTGAACCACTATCACGTCAAAGCTGTCCATCCGGTCTTCCATCCCTTCAGGAACTTGTATGGATGCTGTCAGTTCTTCTGACATCTCCCCGGGGGCAAGGATTTTTCCGTAATACCAGTATCCCCCTTCCCCCATCTGCCAGTTTCCGCTTTCCGATGTGTAAGAAATATCCGTCACGCTCCCTGCAAATACCTTTACCCTGACGAAGCAGTCCGCTTCGCCGGTATTTTCGATTCGGATATGTTTATCCAGGTTATCAATCTCTTCCTGTATCTCTGTTTCCGTTCCGGCCTGCAGTTCATAGCCCCCCTTTGCGCTGGCATAGGTGGTAAAATATGCCAGGGAAGGCTTCGCCTGCATCCCGCACTGCATGCTACAGGCCATTGCCAGCACCAGCCCCGTACAGGCACCAGCCAGACCGGCCAGGGCGGACGCATATGGTTTTTGCCCTCTTTCCTTTGCTTTCATCGGCCCCCACCTCCTTCACTCCCTTGCACACGGTTTCCTGACCAGCCATTGCCGTCATGGGTGAAATGGTTCACCGCGCCGGTACCGTAGGTTACCCTGTCATCATAGTCATTGGCAAATTCCACGGCAGGGAGGTTTCCGGCGTCATTGCTGTCCTTTGCCCATATTGTCAACTCTTTCACCGCACTCCCTTGTATCGTGTAGGCGGAACCGCTGTAGATTTCCTCCACCGTCACCTCCGAGCCTGCCGGTATATGCTCCACTACGGCCTCTTTCTCGCCCGCCGCATCGAATTCCAGGCCTACTACATCGCTATAGACGATTTCCTTCTCCCCGTCATGGTTCAAATCCTTCCTGGCTTCTACCCGAAATACAAACATCGCCGTGCCCAAGGCTTCCTTATAGCTATGCAAGTTTTTCCTGATCAGCAGGCTGCCGTAACGTTGGTTCTGCCGGGGTTTTAAGCCTACCGTTGCCTCATATTCCCATTCATCTATGGAGCCCGGCACCTCTGCATCATAGCTGTTGTTCGGCAGGGAAACCAGATAGGGCAGGAAGGTGTACTGATAGCTGTCCGTCTCCACCGGCATCACCCATACCAGGTACATGCCCTGGGGCAGGCCCTGCATTGTGCCGATGCCGTTGTCCACGATAATTTCCGCGTCTGCCCGGGCCAGTTTATCCGGTAAGTCTGCCGGAAGTTCCATGGCCTCCGGCAAGGCCAGACGGCCCGCACCCACAGGCAGGGCAGCAGCACTGGCAGTTCCGCCGGCCGGCCCGTCAGCATTCCAATCAGGGGTTTCACTGCCAGTCTCCTCAGCCCTAATCGGCACCGGCAGCCCCAGGGTATCCGCCGCAGCTCTGGCCTTCTCCCTCCAGTCGTCCGCTTTCACCGTGCTGTCTGTTTTTTCCAATTCCAGCCCCTCAAAGCCTTCCAGCCCTTCATATTCACCATATTGGTTTACTTCTGCCACCCGGTATAGGTATACCTGGATTTGTGTTTTGTTTAGTTCCGACCAGTCCGCGTTTTCCCCCTCCCCGTCCTGCACCAGGATTTCTGTCTTCACCGTCAGGGAGCACTCCCTTTCCGTATCAATCATCCCCCTGGCGAGGGCAGCTGTCCGGGGCAGCGCCGCCAGAAGGCACACAGCCGCCAAGAAGCCTATCGCTGCCGGAACAGTACACAGCCTGCTTTTGATTCTGCATTTCATTCCCATGCCATCCCCCGTTTCTACGCGGCTTTTTTACCTTATAGGAAAGTCCGTC
>BLLT01000126.1 GCA_011958945.1 Lachnospiraceae bacterium
GTGCAAAGTCCTGGGCTGAACTGTTACACGTACTTTGCTGCAGGGGGCAAAGTCCTGGGGCGAATTGTTACCGTGCTTTTTTCGCACTGCCCCCGTAAATATCATCCGCGCTGCTTTTCTATCTGCCGGATAGAAGTTCCTATATAAATTTTAGGGGGCATGACGCATGAATAGCGCTGTCCTTTACATTCTTTCCGTTCAATCATCTTTAAAAGGCGCGCCGCCACTTCACGGCCAATCAGATATCCCTGGTGAATGGAACAGGTAATCCCCTCCTCCTCCCAGTTATTCCTTGAATAATCAAAGCAGACAATTGAATAGTCCTCCGGCATCTTTTTCCCCTGTTCTTCCAACACCTGCCTTACCAGGCGGTAAATCATATGATTGCAGCAGACAATCGCGCTGCATTTAGGTATCCCTTTTAAAAACTTTTTTATGGAATGCGCAAACCTGTCATCATGGGCTTCGTTGGAAACACACCATTTTATATAGTCATCCTGAAATTCCACCCCATGCCGTTTCAAGGCTGCTGCCATCCCCTGAAATTTCTCGATGCTCTGATAATTATCGTAAATAAAAATTCCCGCAATATGTCTGTGCCCCGCCTTAATCAAGAGCCCAAGCAGACGGTCAGCGCACTGTTTATCGTTAATGGTCACTTTGGGATAGTCCAGTTCTTTATAATAATTATTGTAAAATATAATCGGTATGCTCTTCTGATAAATCTGCGTATAGCAATCCAGGTTGGGGTTCATCAGGCTTGCCTTTACGCCGTCCACGATAAAGCCCTGGAAATCCTGATGGACTACCGTTTGAAGGCAGCGCCTCTCATTGGAAAACTTATTGTCCGTCAAAAAAATGCGCAAATCCACTTTATCGGTCAAAAGCACACTGCGTATCCCTTCAATCAGCGCGGAATTGGCATTGGTATCCTGCCCCTGCAGCACCAGGCCCACTTTGATTATGCCGCTATTGCCGCCCAGTTCTTTCGTAAGGGCCACTTCCTTATTGATATAGGTCCCGCTTCCCTTGACTTTGTAAATAAGCCCTTCTTCCGACAGACGGGCAAGGGCTGCCCGCACCGTTTCCCGGCTCACCGACAGGCGATGGCTTATGACATTTTCCGATGGGAGCTTGGAATTGTTGGCAAACTTATTTTCATCAATATAAGAACGCAGCCAAAAGTATATATGTTCTGACTTTTTATCCAAAGCCCCCATGGAAATATCCTCCTTAATGTAATGAAGCAAACGAAGCTTCAAGCAGGCGTAATGTCCGTTCTATCACAAATCATTGTACTAATCCCGAATCTCCGGCCTGTTTCCTTCCGCCTTTTCTATCCAGTCCAACAGCCTTTGCCTCATATCTAATTTTACCTCCGTATAGTCCGGGCTGTCCACCAAATTATTCAGCTGATATGGGTCTTTTTCCATATCATATAGAAAATCATCTTCATATACGTCTGATGCGGCCGCCTCTCCGCCGTTCATCCCCGGTGCATAAACGGAATATGTATACCTCGGTGTACGGATGCATCTCCCGATTCTGCTCTCCGAAATCTGTGCAAATACCTGATTGGGCCGTTGGCTGTCTTTTTTCTCCACCACATCCAAAAGATTTTCCCCAATCATGGCATCCCCCACATCCACCCCTGCCATAGCGAGAATCGTTTTGGGCAGGCTTTCCGTGCTCACCAGTTCTTCTACCGTTATTCCCCCTTTATAGGGTCCTCCGGCTATCACCAACGGCACCCTGAGGCAGGCATCATGGCAGGAGCGTTTGTAATCGTCATATCCGTTTAAATGGCTGTCCCTGTTCCTTGTCTTGAAATGGGAGCCATGGTCCGCCCCGAATATGATAATTGTATTCTTATACAGCCCTTTTTCTTTTAATTTATCCACTAACTTACCCAGATTCTGATCCAGGCTCTCGCAAGCCCCCAGGTAATCCGGGTATTCCTCCGCCGCATCCCCCTGCAGCGCCTTCAAATCCTCCGGCAGTATGTAATTTTTGAATTTTTCCTTTGATCCCTCCGGCCCCTCGTAGCATTTCCTGTCATTTTGGTGATGAGGTTCAATATGGGAAATCGTCATAAAAAATGGTTTCCCCTCATCCCTTTCTTCAAAGAAATCCAAGGCCAGATCTGTGATGCAGTCCGCGCGGTAGCCTTTAAAATCTATTCTGTTGTCGTTCTCATCAAACACATATCCATCATAACCATGGGAAGTGAATTCCAGCACATCCGCCGTACGCCAAAATCCCGTATAACCGCCTCTCAATTCCCGGGGGATAGGAGTAATCGTATGGTCGATAGTCGGAGGCTTTTCCAGTTCCCCATCGCTGGCCAGATGCCACTTTCCAATATAGGCTGTCTCATAACCGGCTTCTTCTATATAATCTGCCAGCGTCTTAATGCCGGAGGGCAGCATAATATTGTTGCGGAAGCATCCTGTCTGTGTAGGATATTTTCCTGTCTGGAAGAGCGCTCGGCAAGGCCCGCAAACCGGCTGGGGAGAAAATGCATACTCAAATTTTACCCCTTCCTTTGCCAGGCGGTCCAGGTTTGGGGTGATGTCCAACGGCTGCCCATAACATCCGCAAGTATCCGCACGCTGCTGATCCGTAAAATAAAATATTATATTATAAGCCATAAACTAATTTACCTCCTATTATTTCTTCCCTTCTGCCTTTGCCTCTTTCATCTTACTCCTGATTAGGGTGGCCACTGCAAGAACAATCAATACCACGAAAATAATGCAATAAATGCTGCTTACAAAAATCGCCGGGCTGCCATTGGAAATCAATAAAGCGCGGCGGAAATTCGTCTCCGTCATATTTCCAAGCACCATTCCGAGAAGAATGGGAACCGGCGGCATATCCAGCTTGCGCAGCAGCCAGGCAACAACTGCAAAAATCAAGGCAACCCCTACATCAAAATAATTCTTGTTCACCGAATAAGCGCCTGCAAAACAGAAAAGCACGATAATGGGTGTCAGAATTTCCTGTGGAATAGAAACCACCTTAGCAAACAATTTTGTCAGGAAGCTTCCCTGGAAAAGCATAAACAAATTGACAAAAATAAGGCCAATCATAATCGCATACATAATATCGCCCTGAGTGGTAAACAGGCTAAGCCCAGGGTTCAATCCGTTAATCATCAGAGCCGAAAGCATAATTGCCACTGTTCCGTCTCCGGGAATCCCCATCGTCAAAAGAGGTATTAGCGTAGCCCCTGTCACCGCATTATTTGCCGCTTCCGCAGCTGCGATGCCCTCTACCGAACCATGCCCGAATTCTTCCTTATGTTTGGACATTGCCTTGGCCCTGTCATAGCTGAACCAGGATGCCTCGGAAGCCCCTGTTCCCGGCACGATGCCTACCATAACCCCGATAAGGGAAGAAAGCAGCGTAGGCCGCAGCATCCTCTTATATTCCTCTTTGGTAATCTTCCCGTCATCGTTCATTTTCTTCGTATCCAGCAAAAGAGGCCCCGGCTTTTTCTCCGCTTTTGCCAATATTTCCACAAGGGCAAACAAACCAATCAGACAGATTGCCAAATCTAAGCCCAGATACAGGCGCGGGATGCCAAAAGTAAACCTGTCATAACTCGTCATCGGATCCGCACCGATACAGGAAATCAAAAGGCCAATACACGCCGCGATAACCCCTTTAATCATACTTTTCCCCGATACCCCTGCGATAATTGTCAGCCCGAATACGCAGACCATAAAATACTCTGCCGTCCCCAGCTGCGCTGCAATTTCAGCCACCTGGGGGCCTAAAAACAGAAGCATCAAAGCCGAAAAAATCCCGCCAAAAGTGGAAGCATATAAAGCAATCTTCAAAGCCGCTTTTGTTCGACCCTTCTGGGAAAGCGGATGCCCATCCATCATTGTCGTTGCCGCATGGGGAGTTCCCGGCGTATTAATTAAAATTGCGGATACACTTCCCCCGTATCCCCCGGCACAGTATATCCCGAGAAGAAACATCATACCCGGAATCGCCGTCATTTTATATGTAAACGGCAAAAACAGAATCACACAAAGAATAACCGTAAGACCCGGAACAGCTGCAAATACCGAGCCGATAAATACGCCCAGATTAATCCAAAGGAAATTTTCTACTGTAAACAAATGCTGCAGCGCAGGACCTATATATTCCAGCATATCTAATACCCCCTTCCTTTAAAAATTCACGTTCAGCCCGAAACGGAATGCAATCCATATCAGTACGGCTACCGTCAAAGTAATCGCATAATAACTCAATTTGCGGCAACGGAAATAAATAAGAAAAGCAAGGCTGCAAAAAATAGCCCCGGCCACAAACAAATCCGTCACCCTGCAAATCACATACGTCAGCAGCAGAATTGCCAAAATTTCCAACGCCTTTACTTCTACCAGTAAATTGATGTTTTTCATTGCAGGCGGCATTTTTTTCACAAAAATATTATACAATTCCTTTGCCAGAACCACACCGCTGCATATCATCATAACTGCCATCAGCAATGTAGGAAACGCCTGCCCGTTTATCACATCCGAATCAGACACCGGCACCTGTTTCGGCATAATCAGCAAAATAACCGCTCCCAAAAGCAGGAAAAAAATCCCTGTAACTATATCTATAGGCAGCTTCATTTCTTTTTTTGAAAGTTTTTCACCTATTGTATCCCTTTTTTCATCCAGCCAATCCATCCATCTTTTCATATGCACGGACTCCTTTCTCAAACATCCGGTAATGCGCTTGTCGAATTACCGCAAATCCAATAGCGGGCAGCAACTGCCCTGATAGCCAACAACTATAAATGGGATGGGCAGTCCTATCCAGTCTTGTCCATCCCATGAAAAGATTTTTATCAGCCTACTACGATATCATAATATTCATTTACAATGTTCTGAACATTTTGGATATGTTCCTGAACATCCGCTTCGCTCATCGTATCCACTTCCAGCATCATCGTATCGCTTAACCAGCTTGCCATCTCGCTGTCCGCAAGAATATCGTCATATAATTTCTTCAGTTCGGATACTGTTTCCGCTTTGGTTCCAGAGCGGGCAAGGATAAAGCAGCGATTACGGAAATACGGGTAGCCATGCTTTCCTACGCCTTCCACACCTGCAAAATCACCCTCGGTAATATCTTCGCCGTCAAAAGCACAAACGATCGTAACGCCGCCCTGCTGATATGTTTCCAGGATCTGCGACTGATGGGAAACCGCGAAATTAGTTTCTCCCCTCGCTACCGCCTGGGCTGCTTCCGCCGCTGAACTATAAGGCGTAATTTTCAGTTTGTCCCCATAACCCATAGCCCCAAAAAGAGCTGCTGCCAGGAAAGCTTCCGATCCCGTTGCCCCATTGGCAGCCACACTAATCTCATCGGCCGTGGAAGCATAGGCGTCTAAATCATCAATGCTCTTTATGTTCAAATTCGCATCCGCTGACATAACAAATATGGAAGAATACAGATTTTCTACGAATACAAAATCATCATATGTAAACTGCAGCTTCGCCGGATCCAGAATCGAAGTAATTGAGAACAACCCCTCGCCGGCAAATACCAATTCGGTATCATTCGCCTTCGTATCCGCCACCCATGTATTCACGGTAGCCGCATCCCCTTTAATCGCATCCGCCACGAGGATAATATTTTCGGAATAATCCGTTGACATAGCAGCCGCTTTCTGGCTTACCATCGCCGCCACCCCCGACGGAGCCCATGGGCAGGTCACTGTCCAACTCGCCGTCTTACTGCCGCCGCATCCCACCAGAAGCCCGGCCGCCATCGCAAGAGCCAAAATACCACTTAATAATCTTTTCTTCATCTTCCCATCTCCTTTTTCATAACAAACTTACGATCCCTGCAGTGTTTCGTATATCTTTGGTATGACTCCAATATATCACAACCCAATTTCCAGGCTCAACAACTTTCCCTATTTTTTCCACAAAGTTGTACGAAATAGTCTGTATTTCACAAATCCTGTCTAGTATAAAGAAAATAATTGGTCAATTTGAAGAAATATTTTCATTAATATAACCCATTGAACATATCATATCAACCAATTTCACAATATTTTTATATAATTTTTCAGCAATTCATTCCTACACATTTCCATTCAAACCAACTCACCGCCACCCTGTTACGAATCCAGCCATTTCAAATTTTCCATACCGCCAAAAGCCCGGATTCTTTATCACATTTTTTCATTTCATATAAACTTTCCCTTCCAAATTCCGATATATATGATATAATGTACACGTAAGCAATGAGCAGTGCGCATCCATAAATTGGAAAAATGGCAGCTTGCTGACACTTTTTCCAACTTATGGATGCATAGGGCGAAGCCCGTGGGCGAGGAAAACCGCAGGTTTTTCGAGCGGGCACTGCGGCCTTCCGAGCAGGCATCACGGCCTCCCAATCGGACATCACGGCCTTCCGAACGGTCACTGCGGTCTCCCAAGCGGGCATCACGGCCTCCCAAGCGGGTTTCACCACCGCATTCCAAGCGTACGCCACTGCAGCGTTCCAGCCGCCACGCACGCCACAACAGCCCACCCACAACCCCATACGCGGCCGCCGGCAAAAACCAACCCCGGCAGCCCACGCAGGAACAGATTCCTGCGTATGTATCATTTCAAGGAAGAAAGGAGGGGGAGTATCATGGCATATAATACTGCGATTCTCAGCAATGTCTACAACTATTATATGACTACCTACACACCGAAGACCTCGACACGTTATGACACACATAAAAAGAGCGAGCTTCGCAATATATACAATTCCATTGTCAAGTTAAACAAAGAATCTCCTCTATACAAACTGGACACCAGCAAGGCATCCAAAAGCTTTGCCGTAGGCATTAAAGAAGACGCCCGTGAACTGCGCAACGTAATCGCATCCCTGGGCGGCCTTGACGAGGAGAAAATACTAAATAAAAAAGCATCTTATTCCACCAACGAAGATATCGTATCGGTCAGCTATGTTGGCGGCCATCCGGAAGACTCCGAAGTGCCCACTTATGACATTGAGGTTCTTTCCCTCGCCGCCGGGCAGATAAATATGGGAAATTTTCTTCCTGATACCAAGCCAGCCCTGCCGCCCGACACCTATTCCTTCGATGTTATGATCAATGATTTAAACTACGAATTCCAGTTTAATATACGTGAAGGCGAAAGCAACAAAGAAATCCAAGCAAGGCTTGCCAAACTAATCAGCACCGCCGAAGTCGGCCTCCAGGCTGATGTAGTCGAAGACGGAAACGGCAATTCAGCCCTTCGTCTCCGTTCTTTAGCCGAAGGAACCAAAAGCAGCGAGCCCTCCCTCTTTGTCGTAAGCGATGACCATACCAGCAAACGGAGCGGGGCTGTAGACTATTTTGGTTTGGACTACATGGCACGTTCTGCATCCAATGCGGAATTTATACTAAACGGGGAAAAGCATACGTCCACATCCAACCGCTTTACCATAGATAAACTTTTTGATGTGACATTAAAAGGCGTCAGTTCCATGGAAGGCGAAAGCGCTACTTTTGGATTAAAAACCGATATGGAATCATTAACCGAAAATATCAGTTCCCTGACCCATGGCTATAACCGCTTTATCGTCAGCATGGCATCCTACCGGGATAACTTTGCCGGCAGCCAGCGCCTTCTGAAAGAAATGAACGGCATTGCCAACCTTTACCGCAGCGAACTGGATATTGTAGGCCTTCAATTCCAGGAAAACGGCACTCTGGAAATCGACAAAAACAATCTAGAACGCGCCGCATTATCAGAATATGCCAAAGGCGATTTTGCATCTGTCCGGGATTTTGCCAATTCCCTGGTACGGAAAATGGATCAGATTTCCTTAAATCCTATGGATTACGTGGATAAAACAATTGTTGCATACAAAAACCCGGGGAAGAACTATCCTACCCCTTATATTACAAGTGCATTCAGCGGAATGCTGTTTAATTATTACTGTTAGAGAATGTTTGAAATTAAAAGCCCATAGAAAAGAACGCCTTTAGGCCCTAACCTAAAAGCGTTTTTTTCGTGCAATATTTCTATTCCATCAGAGCGGAATATTCCCATGCTTCTTTTTCGGCCCCTCCGCCGATTTACTTCTAAGCGCCTTTAACGCTTTTAAAAGCTTCTCCCGGGTTTCCTCCGGCTTAATCACTTCGTTGACAAACCCTCTGGCTGCCGCCACATAAGGGTTTAAGAACCGTTCTTCATACTCCCTCCTGCACTGTTCCCGCATAGCCTGCGGGTCATTGGCCGCTTTAATTTTCCGCCTGAAGGCAATATTAACTGCGCCTTCCGCCCCCATTACCGCGATTTCCGCAATAGGCCATGCGAACACCATATCCGCGCCCATTTCCTTGGAATTCATGGCGATATAGGCTCCGCCATAAGCTTTCCTCATAATGACAGATATTTTCGGAACCGTAGCCTCCGAATAGGCATACAGGATTTTAGCCCCATGGCGGATGATCCCATTATGTTCCTGCTGCGTTCCCGGCAAAAATGCGGGCACATCCACCAGCGTTACCAGCGGAATATTAAAACAATCGCAGAACCTGATGAAACGGGCGATTTTATCGGAGGCCTGATAGTCCAGGGAACCACCCATACTCTCCGGCTGGTTTGCCACAAACCCTACCACTTCGCCTTCCATACGCCCCCATCCGATAACCCCATTAGGCGCAAATTCCTTCTGCACCTCGAAGAAACTTCCTTCATCCACAAGGCAGTGGATTACCTCTTTTACATCATAAGCCCGGCGGGAATTATCCGGTACAATCTCCCGCAGCCGCTGCGCTTTATCCTTTTCCCCCTGGGGCAGTACTTTATTCAAGTTCCCCTTTTTCCCAAACATCTTATTTACCGCATACAGGAAAGACTGTTTTTCGCTGATTGCTTTTACCACGGGTGCCTTTTCCATATAATTGGAGGGAAGATAAGTAAGCAGCTTTCTTACCCCCATCAGGCACTCCCCTTCCGTTTCATATGTAAAATGGGAAACACCGCTTTTTTCCGCATGGACTTTGGCCCCGCCCAGTTCTTCGGTACTCACCTCTTCGTTGATTACCGTCTTTACCACATTGGGCCCGGTGATAAACATTTTTGATATATCCTTTACCATAAAAATAAAGTCGCAAATTGCCGGTGCATAGCATGCCCCTCCGGAACATGGCCCAAGGATGACCGCTATCTGGGGGATAACCCCCGAGGCCTTCGTATGCCTTAAAAACATACCGCTGTACCCGCTCAGGGAAGAAATGCCTTCTTCAATCCTTGCTCCGCCGCTGTCGTTGATGCAGATAAAAGGCGCTTTCATTTCCATCGCCATATCCTGTATCCTGCATATTTTAAAGGAATGATACTCTCCCAGCGTTCCGCCGATTACCGTAAAATCCTCGCTGGCTACAAACACCAGCCTCCCGTCTATTTCCCCATATCCTGTGACTACCCCATCCCCTGCCACACGGCGTTTATCCAAATCAAAATCATCTATCCTGGACTCAATCATACCATCCACTTCCACAAAAGTGTCTTTGTCCAGCAATATATCGATTCTTTCTCTCGCTGTCATCTTGCCGTTTAAATGCTGTTTCTCAATTCTGGCTGCACCTCCGCCCAGTTTAGCTTTTTCCCGGCGTTTCTCCAAATCTAAAATCGCTTCATCCCATTTCATGACTTTCCTCACTCTTTTCCTTATATTGTCTCATTGTCACTGCCGCATTTTTCGCTTTGAATGTTAAATAGTTTGATTATTTATTTATTTGATATTCAAACCATTTAGGAACAATTATATCACACTTTTTTCATTTTGCAAGAGGGTTATTAACAGTTTCCGCAACAATTGTAACAGGGTAACAGGGAAGCCCAATGCGATACATCGGGCTCATATTCTATGAACAGCCCCTGCATACACAAAACGCCCCGGAATACCCACTCATGAGTTTCCGGAGCGTTCTATACTTTTTCAAATCCGTCCTATCCTTCCGCTTTGGCCATATCAAGCGCCGCTGCAATCACTTTGTCCATATCATAGTATTTATACTGCCCAAGCCTGCCGCCGAAAAGCACATTTCCTTCTTTCCCGGCCAGTTCCCTGTATTCTTTAAACAGCTTTTCATTGCGTTCATCATTTACAGGGTAATAGGGCTCATCGCCCGGCTGCCAGCTTGCCGGAAATTCCCTCGTAATCACCGTTCCCGGCTGCGTTCCAAACTCAAAATGCTTGTGCTCAATAATCCTGGTGTACGGTATCTCCCGCTCTGTATAATTCACTACTGCATTGCCCTGATAGTTGTCACAATCGGGCAGCCGCTCCTCTTCAAATTTTAAAGAACGATATTCCAAAGCGCCCAGCCTGTAGTCAAAATATTCGTCAATCATACCTGTATAAAGAATCTTGCCGAATGTAATCCCCTTACCCCCACACTCCTTCAAAAAATCTTTATAGAGAGTATTCGTATGCACTTCTATCCCGTCCAGAAGCTTTTCTACAATCCTTGTGTATCCCCCCACCGGAATCCCTTGATATAAATCATTAAAATAATTATTATCATAAGTGAAACGCAGTGGAATACGGCGGATAATAAACGCCGGAAGTTCGCTGCAGGAACGCCCCCATTGTTTTTCCGTATATCCTTTAATCAATTTTTCATACACATCTTTGCCTGCCAAAGACAGCGCCTGTTCTTCCAGATTTTTCGGGTCAGCAACGCCAAATTCGCTTAGCTGCTCCTCTATCTTCCGCTTCGCCTCCGCCGGGGTTTTCACCCCCCACATACGGCTGAAAGTATTCATGTTAAAGGGCAGATTATATAATTCATCTTTGTATACCGCAACCGGCGAATTTACAAAGCGGTTAAATTCCGCATACCGGTTAATGTATTCCCACACATGCCTGTCCGATGTATGAAAAATATGCGCCCCGTACTTATGTACGTGGATGCCCAGAATTTCCTCCGTATAAATATTACCCGCAATATGATTCCGCTTGTCAATAACAATACAGCTTCTACCCTTTTCTTTCATTTCATTCGCAAAGACGGAACCAAATAAACCAGCGCCTACAACCAGATAATCAAAATACATAAATACAGTTTATCCTTTCAGATTCTGCCACCTATTATTATTCTTTCAGCTGATATTTCTCCAGCTGTACATAATCATCCATCAATTCCAGGATTTTCTTACGCCCTGTCTTATTTAACCGTACATAATACTGCATTACACGATTTTCCAGAATCTTCTCGCCAAGGCTTGCACCTTTTTCCAGAGATGTAAAGTCAACCGGGTTTAAATTCAGCTTATCACACATTTTAATCACTGTACCATAAGCCATGCCTTCGATTCCTCTATCCAATGCTGTAACCAATGTGCTATAAGGTATCTGCATCTCAATAGCAAATTGGCGTACACTTTTGTACTGTGATAAAATTTCCCTTTTCAAAATCTCTGCTTTTGTCATACTATACTCCTCCTACCGCTTTTTAAGCATACTGTTGGCCGCTAAAAATTACACACTCAAACTTCGCACTTGAATAAGTACCT
>BLLT01000127.1 GCA_011958945.1 Lachnospiraceae bacterium
TGCATTTTTATCCGCCGGTATTGGCGTGCTGGTCTCTGTCCTGTGTTTGTCCGCCGCATTGGCAAAGGCCTTTGCAGTGGCGCTGGTATAGTCCGATTCCCCGTCCAATACCGCCGCTACACCCGCCGCGTCCGCGCAGTTCTGGAAGGGGTATGCCCCGCCCACTTCCAGGCCGGTTAACTCCGTAAGGAGGGCAGTGCCGTCTACGCCGCTCCCCCATTCGATATCCCCCAGGGCGGTGATGGAGCCATCCCCCTCCTTCACGCTTTCCTGCTGGGTGCCTTTGAACACCTGGTAGGCCGCATAGGTATGCCCCGTCTCGTTTACCACTTCCGCCGCAAAAGCCGTAGCGGTCAGCCCGAAGGCCATGGCCAGTGCCAGCAGCAGGCTGGCAATCCTTCTCATTTTTTTCATACGCTTGTTTCCTTTCTGCTTTTTTCTGCTTTTTTTCTTTTTTCTACTTTTTTCTTCTCTTCCCACTTCATTTACTGCATCCCATATCCCTTTCTCCCCAGGCCGCCGGTGGCTTTTGTGCCCTTTGCCCGGGGTATCCCCCCGTCTGCCGCCGCCCTGCTTTTGCATCCCCCCCTCCCCTTTTGGTCATGCATATATGTTATGGCCGGCTCAGGCCGCCAGGGTTCTGGCGGCCAGGCCCCCTATTGCCAAGGTATCCGCAGGCCAATATGCCCGTATGATCACCTGTACGGCCCTGCGCCCTGCCTCTTCCTCCCAAACAGCAGCCCTGCCGCTGCCAGGCACAGGAGCCCGGACAGGGTATACCTGCTAGTTCCTGCCCCGCCGGTTTCCGGCAGTTCTAAGGCTGCTGAAGCTTCATGGATGTTTACTGCGCTAATCCGAACGCTGCCCGCGTCCGAATGGCGGAATGTATAGCTGTTATGGGCAAAGCCCCCCAGGGAGCCAAAACTATAGCCGTCCTCTTCCGCTGTCGGCAGTTCCACAATTGTGTATGCCGCACCGTCCTGCCATATCCAAAGCTTCTCTGTCTCTTTCCAACTTCCCTCTATTCTGCTGTCAGCTGTACCGTTTCCGCCACTCTCTGCATCCTTTCCGATTCCGGCTGTAGTTTCCCCATCTGACACTCCTATATAATTCCAAACCTTTAGATCATTCAGTATCAAAGTATCCGACAGGCATTTCCCTTCCTTCACGTCTACATCTACAATAGTAAATTCCCTATTCCCTTTTATAAGTTCCTTCGCCAACTCCGCCTCTGTGAATTCTTCATCCAGTTTTAGCCCATTCCCAGTATAAATCAGGAAACGGAATCTTCCGTCTTCCCTTGCGGTATACTCTTTTCCATCCTTATCCTCCAGTCTTTTGGTAAGCCTTGGCACATCTGGGATACGGGTACCCACGTTCAAAGGAGTAGCGCTCAGCGGCGTATCCTTCTCAAACAACCGATATTGGTAGCCGAAGCTGTTCCAGGCTGTTGCTCCCGGTTCCGGGTTCACCTTTTCATCATCGCCTTCTTCCTCGTCAGCTAAAACAGCCTGTGTATCAAATTCTACATACACACTGGCTCCCGATGGGATTAGCCTTTCTTCCCCCTCTTCGTTATCCCTTAGGATAATTCGGAAAGACCGGGCTTTGGAGGGCTGGAATTTCATGGCATCTATCCACCCATCCCCTTCTCCCTTCCAGTCATTTTCATCAAAAACATACTTGGAACTGTATTCCAGGGTATATTCATCGTCATTGAGTTCCCGTACACTGGTCACATTGCCATCCTTATCCTTTACTTTCACATATACCTTAAAATTAGGTTCTGCTAACAGGCGGACCATAAACTCGCTGTACCTGGGTTCCTTATCCGTATATGGGTTATGGTCGCCCGGCTGAGGCAGCCCGTCAATCAGGATAAGTTCCTTCATGGCACTTTCATTGGCCGCCGTGTTCTCCACTTGAAGAGTGTAACGGAACTTGCTGTCCGCTCCGGATAAAAGGATATAGTTTTTTTCATCAGTGGAAAAAGCGTACTTATCCGGATTCTCTATTTCTTCTACCTTTTTTACCGAAGTGGTGGTATACCCAAAGGTTACCTGAATCGGCGCGCTGTTACGCACGGATGGCTTTCCATGAAAATCCACTTTATTTCCTTGGTTCACCTTATCCCCCTGGAAAGGTTGTTCTTCTGATGGGGTAACATAGCATCGGTTATAAAATACTTTATTTTTCAGTTCCGTGCTCGTATTCCTTGTAGGCACATTCAAAATACCTTTTCCATTCTCCTTTATTGCCATCCTTCCGTTCTTGAAGGTAATGGAAAGTTCCTCTTCCTTTGTTTCATTCACCGCAAAGCGAACCTCATAATACTCTTCTTCGTCAATTTTATTCGGCTTATCCGTTACTAAGAGAGTCTGCCCCTCATAGAGCCAAATACTCCTTCCCGAACGTTTCCCATCCAAATACCACGTTTGATACTGGTTTCCCCTTGCATTTAATTGAATGCCTGCTCTTCCGTTCTCATCTACTCCTCTTTCTGCAACTTGAAACAGGTCTTGCGAGTATGACTTAGTACCACTTGCTGTCTGTACTTCATATTTGACTATTCCACTAATCACATAAGGGCTTTCTACCACATCTGTCAGTGTATAGTTTCCCATAGAATTCTTTCCGCTATTAGTAACCGTCACTTTCCAGTTAATAATATCTGTTGCTTTGGCATAAAGCGGGTCTGTAGTCACGCTGCCATCCATTGACTGCACACTGGCTACCTTTTTCGTAATCCCCGGAAGGATCTTCCCCCTGGTCACGGCCACCTCGGAAGCCAGCCAGACATTGCTTCCTTCCTCATCGGATAAGCCTTTTTCCGCCGCTTCCTCCCCGTTTAGAATTGCGCATCCACCATCGTTTTTCCATGTTTTTTGATACTCCGGCCCTTCCATAACAATGCCTGATGTTAGGCGGATTCCCGCCCCGCTCATATCCTTATATGGCATCGCGATACAGTTGACTGCCGTTTCATCCGTCTCACTATAAGTTCCGGCATTACATGCATACAGCAGACGTATTGCCTGCCCGGGAAGAAGATAATACATCCCAAAGCTTTCTTCATAATTCGGCTCATTTTTCCTAGGAGCACAAAATGCAAATTCAAGCCTCCCATCCCCAAGTTCATTTGCTGTAACTCCTATTTCCCTCCATTCCGGCTTTATTTCTTTACCATCCTCATCTATGATACGGCTTGGCCTGCTGTCATTTCCTTCTCCGGTTGTCCTGAAACCATTACCATTATATGTAAACCCTCTGGGCAGCTTATCTTGTAATTTATTCAGGTACAGGCGTGAATTACCGCTGTTATAAAGTACCGTATAATAAATAATAGAAGAAGAGGAGATTGTTCCTATTTGATTGCTATAATATAAACGACTTTGTTCATCCGAAAGGTTACTGGGCCTGGCCACTCCTTTTTGCAAATACGCCTCTGCTTCAATTGCCAATTCATGCCAAACCTTATCGAATAATTCATAACAGTAAAAAGTATTTTCCAGCTCTTTAGTTCCATATTCTTTGGCATATGACTGCCATTCCACTCCTTCTGGATATTTCAGCGTTATATAAATATACATAGCATCATTGCCCGCCAGGGTAAAACTGAAGCTTTCTCCCCAACAAATTTTCTGTTCACCTGTTTGGGGGTCTGTTATTACTTCCCATGCATCCTTATTCTGTAACTGAAGCGAATCTGCATTTGCGCCATAGCTGATTGTTATATCTTCCTTCTTCCACTGGAAACCTTCTGGCGTCTTTGGCAGAAGATCAAATATATCGGTTCCCTTAATAGTCCTGCCATTCCCGTGATTCCTGACAGACAGGCGGTATTTTACCGCTTCCCCTTCCTTTACATAAGATTTTTTTATCAGTTCCTCTTCCCCATCCTCTTGTGAAAAAACGATATGCTTCTCCACCGTCATTTCTGAACATACCAATCCAACTGTATCATACAGCCTATGCCCCTGATGATCATTCAGCCAGCTTGTATTGTACAAGGAAAATAAAGGTGCATTTCCTCCTGATGGCGAAACCGCTATGGCATCATATCTTACCGTCCGATTTACCTTTCCATCTATATCTGTAAAGTACCAGCGTATCATTGTATCAAACCCGCCATCGGTCTCTTTTACGGTAATACTATCCGTCAAATACCCTCCCAGGGTAACCCCGGTATATGTACCGCTCCTGTTGAGCACATAATAAGCGTTTCCTCCTATCTCCCTCACTTCCGGTTCCGGTCCCAGTATCGAATCATTTCCTTCTACCGGCACCAAAAGTGCCTGAGCGCCCTCCATCCGGTCTATTAATGGCAAGATATCATAGGAGGCCCTGCTGCTTTTATGGTCAATAAGCAATTTATAATTCAAGACATCTCCAATCATAACCGCACTGCCGCTTGCCATTACATTGTCATTTATGGCCACAGTTTTTATCAGTTCTAATTCATTATTCGCCTTGGTTACTTCTGCTGAACTGTAGATATAGTTTTCCCGCTCTCCATAATATGCCTTTGCTTCATTTGAACCACTATAACTTGTATAATCGTATTTGTTCCTGTAATCATAGGAAATCATCATAAGGCTGTCCTTTAAAGCAGAAGGGATTTTAAATATCTGTGTTTCACCGCTGAGAAGTCTATGGCTTTCTTCGAATGTCCATGTAACCGTATACGCCGCCCCCGATGTCACTACATAACCAATGGATTCCAGCCCTTCTCCAATATCTTCGATCGATTTTTCCGCCTCCCCATCGCAGGAAAGTGTGATTCCCTCCCCTTTTTTACAGGAAATCACTATTGTGGCATCTGTAGTTTTTGCAGCCGGTTCCCCCATAGTTCCTGCCACATATCCCGTGCCAGCCCCCGTATTATTTTGGCTTAATTTGTATGTGCTTCCATCTGTTCCAATAACCTCTTTTCCTGGAACATATCCGTCCTGGGTCATCTCGCATAATGTGGCATGCTTAATCATAACCGTCAGTTCTTTTACGTCTCCGAGGCTTCCTTCTTCTATTCCCTGGAACATATTCTGCAAATCCTGCGGCTTGATGTATAAACTGGCAGGCATTTTATCCTCTACGCGTTTCAGCCCCTTATAGGCCAGACCTCCTTTATTGCTTAATTCAATCCGGAAACCATAATTTTCGCCTCTATATGTGGTATCGTATGTTGGCCCATCCAAAGCCTTCCTGATGGCTAACTTTGCTTCCCCTGACTTCACCGTTTCTATCGCTATATCATCACTCGTCTGATCGCCGGAATGGGTAAAGTGCTGCACAGTTTCCACATGGTTTTCCACCTCATATGATTGTTCTTCTTCTATGATTTCTTCCAAAACAATCACCTCATCCCCGAAAGTAATTGTCATCACCGGAATATTCATCTCCTGCCCGGGGTTTTTGTTCTCAATCTTCCAGTGTATCTGCAAATTCCTGCCACCCTTATCATTTATGTAAACGGAGGGTTCTTCTCTTATCAGAGCCACGTTCCCCGAAAAGGAAGGAGTATAAATTATTTCATACTCTTCGCCCTCAATGTCCACACAAAGGGCATATTGCCCCTTGCTTGAATTCCATTTCCAGGAGTATTGCCCTGCTTCCACTGCATCTATCAGCCCGTTCCTCCATTTCAGCCCCTCCGGCAGTACTAAAGTATCTGTGAAGTCAGCGCTCAGCATGTGGTCTTTTCCTATTTTTTCATTGGTATCCCCTACCCGATTTAAAGAAATTGTATAACTCAGCCCTCTGACACTGGAAACACCATCTTTTTTTCCGTCTCCCATAATATAAGATATTTTCTTCGCTTCTTTCTTTACCTCAAAGGTATCCGCTTTTGTTTTCCATCCAACCCGGACACAGCCATTTTCCATACTGGCCACGCCATTGCCCAAAGCTTCTTTTTCTTCCTCGGTAAGGAGTACCGCCCACATCTTTGCTTTCCCACCGGCAGAACTGGGGGAAGGATAACTGGATGTAAAGTCAAATTGTAATGTCTCACCTTCCCTTGGTTTTTTTATTTCGTAATAATAGGTATGCGGCATATCCGCTTCGCGTACAAGGACCTCGCATTTTCGGCCGCTTTCCTCCCCTTCCACCTTTGTTATAAATTCATAAGGTTCCGTCCTCGGCTCAAAACTCATTTTCCCATCCATATCATCAAAAGAAACATAGAAGCGCAGGGCATCATACGTAATCTGATTCTGTTGATTGGAAACATATACTTCTGTTTTTACCGGTTCTCCTGTGTAGAATTCCCAATCTCCGCTCTCAGGGTTTTTATTGATGGAAAACTGAATTAGGCCGTTTTCCAGCATAATGACCCCGTCCTTAGGCGGTTCAATCATCCCTCCTTCGATTCCCGTATTGTCAAATGCCAATGGGTCTATCTTCGCATCCGCCCCAAATAAAGCACGAACTTCCGCCAGTGTTCCCTTCCCGTTTACTGCCTTTAAACTGGGGCAGTTACCACAGCTGTAGCTGGGGAGGGATTGAATATTTTCCGGCGCTGCGAAAGTCAATCCTTCCAGCCTGTCGGCCATGCACAGCGCGTTGTAATAAACAGAAGTTACCATCTGCCCTCCCCTGTCATCCATAACAGGGATACTGGCTGCCACTTCATACTCCGTTAAGCCGGCCGGTACATAAACAAGCGCCGCTTTTCCATCTTTCAGCAGATACAATGCACCTTTGTCATCCGCATAATAATCCCCTGCCTCCAGCCGGATTTGCATAGATGAACCTAAAGGGAGCCGGGAATCCATCCTAAAATAACCCCGGCCCATAAACCGGATATTTACAGGTTTCAAATTTGACAGTATTTCACCGTTATTTAACACATCCACACTACTACAATCCACTGTTATCTGCTGTATTGCCATAGGAAATGCATTAGCCCCTACGCTGATCAGTTTTTTCGCTTTCCAGGTTATATGATTTACAGCACTACAGTTAGCAAACGCTTTCGATTCGATTACCTCTACATTTTCCGGAATTGTAAGTTCCGTAAGGGATGTACAGGAAGCAAATGCCTCGCTATATATCCGTTGAATTGACTGGGGTATTTCAACATTTGACAAAGAACGGCAACTGGAAAATGCATTCTGTCCTATAGATGTTACCCCTTCCGGTATTACTATGCTTTCCAGAGAAGAGCATCTTGTAAATGAGCGGTCCGATATATATTTAATGCCCTCCGGAATATTTATATTTTTCAAAGAAGTGCACTCATAAAATGCATAAGACCCTATTTCGATTACACTTTCTGGAATTTCTATATCAACCAATGCTCCACATTTATTGAACGCATACGTTCCTATTTTGCTTATACCCTCTTCTATTTTTACTGATATTATCTTCTCCCTGTGTGTATACCAGGGAACATCTGTTTCCCGGAAATAAGATGGTATCGCAGTCTCTGACTCCGTTGGCCAGATTCTCAACAACCCTTCCGTATCCAGTTCCCACCAATCGCCTTTGTCAATAAGCCCTTCTGCCAAAAGCATAATTCCCCTGTCATAACACTCTTCTGTATGGGTGTGCTCTTCTTTTCCACAAATAGGTTCCCCTTCCGGCAGCACCCCATCCCCTAAAGTTCCTGTTCCATTCCCAGTTCCTGCTGCATTGTCTGCACCGTCTACACTTGTTCCATTTTCCACACTGGAAAAACACCCATCTCCATGGACGTGTTCCTCCAACTCTTCTTTCCCGCAGATTAACTCGCTCCCCCCCTCATAGCACAGTTCCGTATGCACATGGCTCTCGATTTCTTCCTTCCCACAGGTCAACTCTTTCACTTCCTCATAGCAGTCTTCTGTATGGGCATGCCCTTCCGTCTCTCCTTTCCCGCAGATAAGTTCGCCCGTGCTTATATTGCTGTAGCAGGAATCCTCATGGGTATGGCCTTCCGCTTCCTCCTGACCGCAGGCTATATTCCCCTCCCCATCAAGGCAGGAGTCCCCATGGCCGTGCCCTTCCCCTTCATTTTTCCCACAGGTTAATTCCTGGACGCTCCCATAGCAGGAGTCGTCATGGGTATGAGCCTCTTCCTTCTCCTGCCCGCAGATAAGGTTCTTTGATACTGTATAGCAGCCTTCCGTATGGGTATGGCCTTCCCCTTCTACCTTCCCACAGATTAAGTTACTCCCCCGCTCATAGCATTTCTCTGTATGGGTGTGGAACTCCTTCTCTTCCAGCGTACATACCAGAATTCCTTCCTCCTCATAACAGCCTTCTCCATGTCTATGAGCCACCGGTCCGGTGACTGTACAGTTAAGCTTTGTTCCCCCTTCAGAGGTTTCAGATACCGCCGGCGTTTCAGAAACTGTCGGAATTTCGAATACCGATGGCTTCTCGGAAGCTGCCCCGCCATCGTTGTAGCCCTCATAGCATTCTGCCGTATGGATGTGCTCCTCCAGCCCGCAGTAAACCTCCCGTTCAAGTGTGAGCGCAGGCCGTGCCGTTTCGAAGCCCGCTGCCGTTACCACCAACACACTCATCATGGCCACCGCATATTTTTTCCGCCCTTTCAGGAATTTAACCGCTTTTCTCAGGATTGAACTTTCCATAGGATTACCCCCTTCTGTTATCTTCTTTACCTCCATACGCACATGCTTTTGTATCTTAGTAAGGTGACATATGCTTCCTCTTTTTGCCAAACGTTTTAAAACCCATTTAATCTGCCCATCGGCCAGATACGGAATAGAAGCTTCCCGATCAGATGTTCCTCCAGGATACACCCTACCGCGGAACTCCTGCTGTCCACCGAAATGCCCCTGTTATCGCCCATCACGAACACTGAACCTGGCGGAACCCGGATTGGGAAGCTGATATCACACCCCCCATAGGACAGTTCATTTATATATGGCTCTTCCAGCCAGATACCGTCTATGTATACATTTCCGTCTATGTCGATATCTACCTGTTCCCCCGGCAGGGCTATGACGCGCTTTACCAGTATCCTGTCATTGCTGTTGAATGCCACGATATCCCCCCTTTTGGGTGTCACATATCGCATGGCTACTACGAAATCCCCTTCATAAAGCGCCGGCGCCATGCTGGTGCCAAATATTTGGAGCACCGGGAAAAGCAGTGTCTCCAACAGGATGGCTACCGCAGTGACTGCCGCCAGCATACTGGTGCCGTTTAGCAGGGCTATTGCCCGGCGGCGCAGCCGCGTTCGCCGGCACTCGTTTGTCTCCCCCTCCGCCATTTCCAGCCTCCCCTTCTTCCTTAGCCCCTTCACCGGGCCATACCTGACGCCCTAATCGCCGGCAGCAAATCCTTTCGATTCCCTGACTGACTCATCCAGACATTGTTTTTTCGTAATAGCCGGCTGGTGCTTATGCCTATACATTCCCTTAAGCATCCCAGCCTACCGCCAGCTGCTCCTCCGCCATCATCCTCTGGTAGGCCTGCTCGATTAGCGCCGATACATCCGCCCTGATCCCCATGCATGTGTTCTGGTACATCTTCCACAGCCCCCGGGGCGTTGCCTTCCCCTCATCCACATGGGCCTCCCGACCTACTATAGCCACCAGGTAGTTGATGCTGGAACGGGCCATCGGCCCTCCCTCCAGGGAGCGGAACACTGCTCCCCCATGGAGGCCCTCCCGGTTGATGTAGCCCTGCAGTTCCCTGCGCAGCCCTTCCGGCAGGTACAATACTCTCTTCTGGCGGGCGTTGTGATACTCCAACTCGACCATCCCCCGCCGCACGGCCTCCACCGTCAGCTGGGGCAGTTCCTGGACACGCATCCCTGCCCCGCCCAGGGTCTTAATGATCAGGTAGGCTTTCTCCTTCCCCATATGCTTCGCCATTGACAGCAGCTTTAAGTATTCCGCACGGCTCAGTTCCGGCTGTGCCTCCCCCTTTTCCCGCCGGAAGTCATCCATCTGCCATTCCCGGTGCCCCAGGTACTGCACCAGCCCGTTCCACACCGATATCCGGCAGTCCACTGTTACCGGGGAAAAACCCTGTCCTTCCAGGTAGCTTTTCCATTCTGCCCCTGTGCCCTCCCTTATTGTTTTTCCCTCCGGGAGGTATTCATAGATCCCTTTCAGCACCCTGCGGTAGCTCTCCAGGGAGGAGCTGCTGCGCCCCTTCCCTGCCAGACTTCCCAGATAGCCATCTATCATGCCCGGTGTCAGGCATTCCTCTTCCCTTCGTTCCAAACTGTCCGCTCCTTTCCCTGCGGCCTTCCGCAGGTATGCCGACCCACTATCAGGCCCCCTTAATTCCTATATTTACAGTATCCTGATACTCTGCTGCCCTTCTCCTGACTACGTTTGGAAGTACCGCCGTTTATCTTCTGTCATACTTTTGGACATTTTGTATCCGGATACTACATTCCGTCTACTCGTGTTAGCGGAATAGCACGGAAAGCGAGGGATACCCATAAGGCCGGGGTATAGGCAAGGTGTCCCGGGTGAAAATAGGCATAAATTAAGCGCAATTTTTAGGGGCACAACCCTCTCTCCTGCTGTGCCCCTCAAAAAATTGCGCAAATTTTTAGCCAAATTGCGGAAATCCTTAAAATTATTTCACTTGTTATCCTCAATATGCTATAATGCATACACTATATATTATATCTTTTCACCTAAAGTAGACGGAATGTAGTATCCGTCTACATCACCAGTTCCAGGCGGTTCATCTGCCGCGAATGCTCCTCCCCCGTTGCTATCAGGTAAATACGGGTCGTCTCTATCGAACTGTGCCCCAGCACGTCTGCCAGCTTCACGATGTCACGGCTGGCCCGGTAGAACACCGTGGCGAACATGTGCCGCAGGTTGTGCGGGAACACCTTGCCCCCCTCCACGCCCGCCTTCCGGCAAAGCGCCTTCATCCCGCGCCACACCTGCCCCCGCGACACGCCCTTCCCGCTCCTGGTCACGAACACCTCCCCGCTCCTTATCCCCTTCCCCTTCGCGTACTTCAGCAGCTTCCGGCACAGCTTCGGCGGTATCAGTATCACCCTCACCTTCCCCTTCAGTGACACCGTCGCCCTCCCGGCCCGCGCCGCCTCCACCGTGATGTAGGCCAGTTCGCTCACCCGTATCCCCGTGGCCCCTATCGTCTCCATCGCCAGCCCCAGCTGCTCCTTCCCATGCTCCCTTGCCGCGCACAACAGTTTCATGTATTCTCTGCGGCTTAAATTCCTGGACTCATCGCGGAACACCTTCCTCTGGATATGCAGGAACTTCACCCGATACCCCTCCAGCCCCGCATACGCAAAGAACCGGTTCAGCGCCGAGAGCTTGGCATTCACCGTGCAGGGCGCCAGCCCCTCCCCCTGCAGGTGCGCCTTCCACCTGGCCACGGCCCCCCGGGATACCGCTTCGCCCTCCAGCCAGGCCGCGAAAAACCTCACGTTCCGCACATACTTTTCTACCGTTGCCTTCCCATGCTCCTCCCCTT
>BLLT01000128.1 GCA_011958945.1 Lachnospiraceae bacterium
GTTATACAGGTTTCCCGAGTTTTGACGCTGAAATGAAGAAAGCCGAAAACCTGCTAAAAAAATAGAAAAGAGGCGGCTATTTCAAGTACCCCATTTTCTTTTGTGCTGCTTCTTCACTTAGACCGAAATATTCCATGAGAAAACATACATCTATTTTATACCCCCGTTTCGCAATTGTTTTAATGAGAACATTAGGTGCATTGTCCTGTGCTGCAAAAGAAGCGTGGACTGCCGGTTCCGGCAGATTATGTGGCTGAAATCTGTGCCCGCAGCTTATTCCCATTTTGGAGAAGTAGCGCATCTGGCAAAGAAAGATGAAGATGGAAACATCAGCGGAATATGGGGCGCAATGTCTGACTTTTCCCATTCCTTCCAGCCCTGGGAGGGCTTTCAGAAAGGACTTTACCTTGTAGGGGTGGAGTGTAATGAGGATGCCCAAGCCCCCGACGGTTGGACAAAATGGGTGATACCCGACTATGAGTATATTTATGTGGAACGTGAAAATGATAATACCTTTTCAGAAGTAATCCAATATATGAAGGACAATGGTATTGCTCTGGCAGGCGCAGTCCATGATTTTACCTGTCCACAGACCGGGAAGGGATATATGTTTTTTCCGATAAGAAAATTGTAAAAATAAAATTGGCAGGGGTGGCAAAGATGGGTGTTTCTCTTTCAGAGTACATACGCAGGCGCAGAATGTCACAGGCTGCTTTCGAATTACAGCGGACAGACGAAAAGGTGTTAGATGTTGCCCTCAAATATGGCTATACCTCTCCAACATCTTTTAACAGAGCATTTCAAAGTGTTCATGGAATAACGCCTGCTGCTGCAAAAAGCAAAGGAACTACCTTAAATGCTTATCTGCCAATTAATTTTTCCGTAAAAGTCACAGGAGGAAATGCTATGCCTTATCGCATTGCAGAAACAGAAGCTATCAGACAGGAATTTATCTATTCATTAATTCAAGCGTTTTTTCAAATGAAACACATTCAGCGTATCTTCCATTCCACATGAACTCATTATAATATCTATAAGATTTCTTCTTCCTTAACCTACAAACTGACGGTTGTTTATTCTTACTCGTCCGGCTTGAATACCTTCAAATATGCGGGGCGGTTCTCTGCCGGCTCCCCATAGACATACAGCGTATTGGTCTCCGTATCCAGGCAGGTATGGCAGAATCGCCCGCCGGGGAAGGGGTATGGCTCCTGAAGGCGCTGGAAATCCACGCCGCCCTCGAACAAAACCGTTTGAATCCTGGCGGGGTCCTCGATCTCGTCCGGCCGGGCCTTTGGCTCCAGATTTAAAAGCAGGATGTCCAAGAGGAAGGACTGGACCGAATCGGAAAAGGGCGCCCAGCTGTATACATCGTCCTGATCGTTGTAGTACACCACCGGGTTGGGCTGGTACAAATCCTCCGCTTTGATGCCCGCATACCAGCAGCCCTGATTTTCGCACCAGAACAGCAGATAGTTGCCGGTCACCTCGCCCCATCGCTCTCGCGGCAGGGCACGCAGCTTCGCCAGCTCCTCATAGTCTTCTTCTCCCGGTTTGCTGAAAGACTCCAAGTCCTCGTCAATATGATCGTAAGAAAAGGTCAGACGCTTCTCAAAGAGTTTGGCCTTTTTGTCCGGGATGAATATCTCATGCAGCGCACAGTTCAGACTGGCCTTGCCGCAGGCAAGATAGTAATCCCGCAGGGCAGCGGGAAGGCGTATCCCTGCCGCCGCTTCATAGGCGGCGACTGTCTTCTCGGGAAACCCTGTTGCTTTCCCCTCTCCAAAGCCGAACAGCGGCTCGGCCCACCGAACCAGCTCTATGGGGGAAATCTGATACTGTTTTTCACTCATTATAACATTCTCCTTTCTGCTATCTGCACTCAGTTTTCTTAGTCATTTACCATTGTAATTACAATTTTACAGCCTATCTTGTGGCTTGTGCTTTACAGTGCTGTTGCTGGGCAGACTATGAAAAATACAGAGATAGAAAACTATACTGCATTTATTCTTCCCGGCATAGTGTTTTTAGTTAGTTTTTCTACCTGCAGCAACAGCGGAATTGTGAATTATATGATGAAGTCGGACGGTAGCTTTTATCGTGTATTGATTGCACCTATTAAACGAAGTTCTATTGTTTTAGGGCAGCTTCTTGAAGCGGTATTATGCACTTTCCTTGAAGTGGGAATAATGGGGTGTGTTAGTCTGCTTTTCCATGTCAGACTTGCCGCTGGTATAACAGGAATTTTTCTGATTTGGATACTGGTGTTTCTGACAGCGTTTTTTATGGCGGGGCTTGCTTATGGAATAAGCCTAATTTTGCCAAACGAGGAGGCAGCCGCCATGAAACACATACCGTATCGACAAAATCCGACGGTCATTGACATATCAAAAAAATCCCGTTCACCGCCGGGGGAAATTCAGTTCCGAAATAAAATGCTGATCATGCCATAAACTATAGAACTCATAGTTTACAATTACATGATTTATCTTCTCATATTCCGGTTCCAAAGAACCACAAAAGTACCATTCCAAAAATGTGCGAAAATTGGAAGCAACACACTTACCGTGCAAAATTCCATCTGAGTCACAATAATAATCCCAAAAACCTCCATATTCCAAAAAAACAACCGGACAGTCCTTGCCGTCTGATTGGCTTAAATCTAAACAATACCAGCCGTCCATATATCCGATTGGGAACAAGTTCTTATAGATTTCTTCTCGGAGGGGAGTTTCGCAATCTTCAAATTCCTCCCGGAAACATCCCAGGCACTCTGACCAGTCGGAAACATTACCTGTCAGGTCATAAAAATCTATTGTATCGATTTTGATTTCTTTATTCGCATCGTCATACACCATCCCCACAATGTCAGTCGGCGAAGGTTTATATGCCATCAAATACAATTTCAAAACAACAGGCAACTCCATAAGATATTCCTGTTCAAATTCGGCAATATCTGTTTCGGTTATGGAAGAAGGTATCAATTCCATAAGCCATCCTCTTTCATGCAGTTTCTGAAATGCATATTCCATGAAATCTTTGTAGTCCATTTTATCTCCTTTGCACATTGCCTTTGGCGGCTGCTCGACTCCGATTTATCAGCAGCTTTATCGTACCAAGATCTTTCTGGGTTTATTGTTGATACCGATCCACGAAAGCTGACGCCAACTCAGGTGTGTTCAGCAGTTGTGCCGACCAGTTCTCCACATCCTCGGCCCGGTCATCATCGGAAATCGAAACAAAGCAGGTAACTTCCTTCGTTCGCTCTCCAAACACATTCTCTGCTTTGAGCCGCACAAAGGCAGCGACTGCCGCCTCAAAAAACTGCCGCCTGTTTTGCTCCCATTCCTCGTCAGTGTATCCATCACTCGATATCGCTCTATCATGTTCAAACAATAACCTGCTGAGTTTTGACAGCTCGCTGTCATTTTCATCGGAGTACCCCCACTCATCCGGGAGTCATCTGTCCTCGCTCTCAAGGCCGCCATTATCCTTCAGATACTCCAGTGTGTTTACAGCCAAAAACAGGGTGACGCAGTCGCTGTCCGTTACCAAAGCTGGCATATATCTTTTCGCCGCCTGTTTCGCCCATGATCTTCTGTATGTCCTTTTCTGCCGCATCCCTAATCTTCTCCACTAAATCTTTATAAAACTGATCCACTTGTCTGTCCCTCCTGACCCGGTTTACCTTTTCCACTTATCCAGTTTAAAGCCATTTTGTTCAAGCTTTCCGCGAAACGCCTCCGCAAAATCAAGAAATCTCTCAATTTCCTCTGGCTGGTGTATGTTTTTGGGTCCATACAAAGTTTTAGAGTTTGTCCCGCCTATGTTCAGCAATTCCCCAAAATCTTCTGAGCCTTTTTTATACTCGAAACATAATTGACGCACCTTTGGTTCATAAGATACATTGCCTATATTGTCCATATCAACATAAAACGGATCTGAATGTTCCTGTAAATCTGCGTCTGTCTGCACGAGGACTAAGCTAAAATCGCTTCTCCTGAATCCGACGATGTAACAAAAAAACGTAGTAGTATTCCAATCAAATACAAAACCTCTTTCAAATTTTGAGGTTGACATATAAGCATACAGAACTTCATAAGTATCTCCATCTTTGACCGCTTCGGTAAAAACTTCCCTCATTCTTTTTTTCTTTCTCTCACAGTCCACTGCATCATTCTCAGGTTCCTTTGGCTTTTTTGAAAATAGTCCTATACTGTTTTCCCCCTTAATCTACAAACTGGTATTTTGTTGGGATATTTATTTTATACCTTCTTCCTTGACCTTATATATCCTAAAGGCGCAATCCTTTTCCAAGCGAATATTTGCCCATTTTTTCCCTATCTGTCTCACAAAATAGTTTTCGTCCTCTGGAAATATCTGCTTTGTCATAAATCTTAACAGATCCAGTGCATTGGCAGACTCTTTCAACACAATTTCAAGCGTACTCCATCCATCAATTACAGGTGAATATATTTCATGAATCATATCACAAAATAAATCGTTTCCGCTGATTGGTATTTTTCTTATTAAGTCCCCCTTTCTATCTCCAATCAGCATACTTTTCAGTAGGGCATATTGTTTGTTGTCAAGCATTACTTCATATATTTCCATTTTCTGCTCCTTTTATTGAGACTCTTTATATAATATTCCTAATTTTTCATGCTCTATTGAAAGAAGATTTCTCACAATTATATATCTTGTTCAATTTCAATTTATAAAACTCGTTGAGCTACAATTACAGTATCTGTCACCTCACAATTTCTTTGAAAAATATAAAACCAAATCGTCATCATTTTTGCATTCCTCATAGGGCTTGCATATTTTGTCCTGATACCAAACGCCAGAACCGTCTGGTACATAACCACGCTTTACATACATTCGCTGAGCACTTCCATAGCCACTGTGAAGTCCAACACCCAGGTACACTATGTCCGCATATGTAGCGGCGATTTTTTCAGCTATATCCATCAAAACTGTACCAATCCCCCGGTTCCGATATTTTTCTAAAACGCCAAAATCAACGATTTCCGGGTAGCCTTTTCCTCCAAATGCTCCCCACGCACTATTGGGATAAATATTTATATAGCCAACTGGTTTTCCAGAATATTCTGCAACCAATGAAATTGCCTGTGCATCTATGCACTCCATATTACGAATAGTTATTTGTCCGTTAGAAAAATAAACCATATAAATGCACTCCAAACCGAAATCTAATTAAAACGTCCAAATATTTAATCCCTGCGGTTCAGGTAATTGTTCCCAAATATCTTTTGTCGGCGTTTCCGCCAAAAGACGTTTATGCGCATCATTCAACCATTGAATGTGCGCCTTTATATAATCCGAATGAATTTCCCTGTCTTTATCCATCACCTCTACAACAATTTGGAAATACAAAAATTCCTCGAAACTCGTTGCCCACAAATCGACATCCCCTGTGTCATGTCCATATACCACTATTTTAGACTCCTGTTCCACATCTTCATATAAAAACAATATTTATCGCCGGATATTCTATGCGCAAACGGAACAAGCCTGTATAGGGGATTGATGGATTGGCGTTCCGGATAAATTTTCAAGTCAAAGTTCAGACACTCGTACAACTCATCACAAGCACTTGGAAGGTTCTCAAAAGCAAACAGCCAGCAATCGCCCATCCATTCTCCAAAAAAATCTCCTCGCCATACATAATTCATATCGTTCGCGATTTTATCTTCGATCCATTCCCTAGAGTGCCTTAAGTAATCCATCATCCCACTGTTATTGATTGTATGAAATAATTCCGGAAATTGTATCCCCAAACATATTTCCACATCCCTGAGTTCCATAAATTCACACCTCATAGTATCTTGAAATTTTACACAAAATCATACCCAAGGGCATACCGTAATTCATGCTCTTTCAGAGCTGGGGCACTTCGTGCCACAAGGTATAGTTTGTCTGTGATACCACTATCATAACAGCCAATTCTCACAGAAATGTCACAGGCCGCCGGCTTATACTCAGGTTCCTTTGCCTTCTTGGAAAAAGTCCTGTACTGCTTCCCTGCTTCATCTACAAGTGGAAAGCTATCTTGCAAAATACCTGTTATACTCTCTAAATAACAGATTTCTTCGCTTATTGCCCTGCTTGTGATACAGATCATGATATTTATCAACTACTGATACACTGCAAAACCCTTTATGTACCAACAATTCATACTTTTTTTGTGAAAAAGGATATTCCTCAACTACCCATTCAGCGTCTTCGTTATTTTTAATAATGACCTCGCCCCAATAAACAGACATCATGCTTTCAAAGTCTTCTTGTGTTAATCCTGCCTTATCAAATGATTGTTTCCCATATAAATTAAAATACCAATTTTCTAATTTTTTCAGGCTTTCAATCGTATAGTCAGGAAAAAACACGGACGCTTGCGTACTAATTGCCTTCAATCTGTTCAGCAAATCGTCTTTATATGAAATATAATAATCTTCAGCCTCGGATTGATCACGAAATTCTCTTAAAGATTCCCCATATTTAACGGCTATATTTAAGCTATGCTTTGACATCTTGTTCGCCCCCTTCTGTTCCGCCATCCGCACTCAGCTGCTTAATCGTATTCCTCGCAGATAAATTTGAAATCCTCAGTCCTGCGCAAGGCTGGCAAGGCGTACTTCTCGATGTGCTTTGACATAATTTCCACTGCATATTGGAAGTTCGCTGACGGATGGCCCTCGGCACAGCGCACCATGGTAATCAGCATCTTATTGTCACCCTTAATGTATTCAGACGGATAGTTGCCGGAGCAGTCACAGGAATCCTCATCATGGTATTTCTGTCTGACCGCCTCCACCTGCGCTGCGGTGCCGATCATCGCATGATAATCGATTGTTTCCGAATCAATGTAATAATCAACGAAAAGCCTTGCCACATCATCCTTGCATTGCTGGATCTGCTCAATGATGGCGTTTGCGTTTCGGATTGCAAATCTCCGGATTTTTTTCCTGGCATCTTCCTCATCTTCATAGCGGATATACAAAAGTGTTTCGTGACCGTTCAGCACAGCCGTAATCTTCAGAAGCCCTCCGTCCTCCCCATAGCAGGCACGCAGTGTCCGAAAAATGTCTTTCTCCGGCACGCTGTACAGCGTCATCCCACGCCAGTCCTGCCCAACAGGGATATCATAGGTGAGCATTTGATACTGTGTGTCATAGTCAAAGAAGATTGCGTCCTCACCATCGGCGTCCTGATAAAAATCAAAAACGCTGTACACGCCTTCTTTGCAAGTAAGTGGAATACTGTGTAATTCTGACATTTGGGTCTCCTCCCCTTATCAAATCCTGATTTATAAAACTCGTTGAGCTACAACCACAGTGTAGTTATCCGTGTCGTATGTAATCCCCGTTTCTTTAAAATTGTTTTTATGCCAAAAATGCTCTGCCTGGGGATTGCCTTTAACCCAGCCAAGCCGTATGCTCGAAAGCCTGATGTCGGCCAGATAGCGACACAGTTCGTCAATAATGCTGCTTCCAATGCCAGTATTTTGAATCAATGCCGCTGTCATAAAAAAGCCTATGAAAGTTTTGGTGGAATGCTGGATGCAAGTTTTGCGTATTCTTTGTCTGCAATCGTATCTACCATCAACTTAATCAATTCCTGTGCTTTTGTCTTAAACCCCGATTCTACCATTTTATCTCTCCTCCTAAATTCAGATAGTTTGAGATACGATTCACAATTCTTTTGCCAGCCATAGTGTCAGCTCATCATCATTCCTGCAAACAGCATCTGTTTCACATACTTTTTCTTTATTCTACCGCTTATTATACCTTATAGATTCCGTTTTTAATAGACTGCTTTTATATTTTCAGGATTATTTTGCTAATGCTTCCAAACCTACCGCCAGAAACCTGTTCCTGTTGGTTATCTCCATTTTAACTCTGGATATTTTCCGCTCCGTTCGCTTTGCCCACAGCCATGTGATTTCCAGACTGTCCGATACCCCGCTTAACGCGTTTTACTATACACTCAAAACAGATGCCTATGATCACTCCACCTGGAATGACGTTACGGTATCGAAAGCTGTCCGGACTGTTCCCAACACTTTGGCATATCAGCCGATTTTTCTTTCTATCGATGACACCATGATCGAAAAATCCGGTAAGCGTTTTGAGCTTTGTTCCAAACTTTATGACCATGCCGCCCATAATGGCTCCAACTACCTCAACGGACACTGTATGGTCAGTCTTCTGCTCTCCTTCCCAGTATACCAGGATGGGAAAATTCTCTATCTTTCTGTCCTGGTGGGGTACCGGCTCTGGGATAAGGAAACAAGCAAGCTCGCTTTGGCTGCCGATCTGGTGGCTCAGGCCATGAAAGTCATGGATTCTAAGCATCAGGTGATCCTGTTGTGCGACAGTTGGTATCCAAAAGCGGAAGTAGTCGCTCTTGTGGAACAGTTTGATAACCTGGAAATGGTCTGTAATGCTAGAGTGGATACCGCTCTTTACGGGCTCCCGCCCGCTAAAACCGGGAAAAAGGGCAGGACCAGAAAGCGTGGAAACCGGATTCAACTGGATGAAATTGTCCTTGGCGACCCAATAAGTGGTGACTGGCTAATTGGCATGATGCCGGTTATTACCAACCTTTGGAAAGGTAAAAGGTCGTAGAAGACTACATTTTATCAGGTTTTAGGAAATTTCAAAAGTTGTAAACTGGTGTTTATAATACACCCCTTTTCCATCAGTAATATAGCCTCTTTTTATATAGAATCTCTGGGCAGGTCCGTAGTCGTTGTTTAAGCATACATCCAGATATATTTTATTGCAATGCTGTTTTGCAATGTTTTCTGCTGCATCCAATAACATAGTAGCTATTTTCTTCCGCCGGTACTTTTCGAATACAATCAAATCTACCACACCTGGAATATTTTGGCCGGCCAGTCCGTCCCCATCCTCCAGCCGTCCAATGCGGTCGGAGCAATCGTCCATCAGTTTCTCCCCCACCTTATCATAGATATTGTCGTCAGCGCTGTAAATGGTGTCCGCCCGTTGGAGCCACCGCTGGGCTTTATGTAGGTCGCCCGCATCCATAGCGGCCACGCCCAGCTCATAATAGGTTCTGGACACCCCAGCCCAGTCCTTTTTTCTTTGGAGATCAGCCAACCGCTTCTCCGGGGCCTTATCCTCTTTTTTTCCAAATCCAAACACAAAAATCATCTCCTGTTGTATTTTGTTGGAGCGAAATAATCATGCCATTTTAAACTCTCTGATTTATTTTCCCCTGCTTCATAAAAAACTTCGATTTCTCTGTGATTCTGCTATCATTACGGCCAATTGTCACAGAAATGCCACGCTCCTAAGACATTTCAATTTCAGGATTTATCAAAATATTGTTAATCACCGGCTCAGGATATTTTACAAATAACTCTGGCTGTATCTCATGTGTATTTCTCCAAACAGCGTATTCTTTGGAAAAAATCTTGTGATTTGGCATAGGCAGTTGCTGAAACAGCTCTTTGTCCCACAAACAGGCGGCAAGCTGATATAATCCATGTGCAGGCACAAAAAGCACTTTATCCGTATCAGCGTCAAAATCTGCCCGCATAACTCCTTTACACAAAAGTTCTAATTGTACTCCCGCTTCTTCCGGGTTTTTATCGTACACTGCAAGCAAATAAGCTACTGCCGCCCGTTCCCATTGCGGTCTTTTTCCAGACACAAATTTTTTTGCCCTCGGAACGGCATAATCCAAAACGCTGCTGTCCTTGCGCCAAAGTCCGATCAGCATATTGGTGGCAGGTCTGTATGCAGGAAAAATATTTGTTACCGGTTCTGTCTTATGGGGGACAAGTAACTCCAGTGTTTTCATATTTCCCACCGCAAGAGCATCCAACATGTCAAGAAAAGCCCAATAACGAGTATCTCCACACATCAAAGAGCACAAACTTCTGAAACAATTTTCCTGATAAATAAGGTTGTTCAGCCTATCCCAATCCTTATCCATCAGCACTTTCCCAAGGCATTCCATATACGGAAAAAATCCAATCTTTGCGACAATGCTCTTGAATACACTCCCTGTTTCACGATACCTTCTCGTCATAAAATCAATATGTTCCTCTATGATTTGCGCGATTTCTTCCCGTCCGTTTTCATTTTGTTCCATAATTCTATTCCTCCACAAATCAGCATTTATCTATTCATCAATTCAAGAGTTTTTTCAAAGGAAATACATTCTGCGTATCTTCCATTCCACATGAACTCATTATAATATCTATAAGATTTTTCTGCTGTCATATACGCATTATCAAGCGTACTGTTTGTATTTGCTGGAACAATCATTTTAAGTCCATGCTCAAAACCACATTTCACTGTTGCATCTATGCAATAATCTGTTTGTAGCCCTACAATAATAATTGTATCTTCATTTTTTTCATGTAGGTAGTCCAACAACCCCGTACCTTTGAAAGCACTGTTTACATTTTTATCAAAAACACGCTCATTTGGCATTGGCTGAAATTCTTCGTATATTTCATAGCCTAATGCACCTTTCGTTAATTTCTGTCCAGCACCATCATCATGTCTAACATAAATAACTTCTATACTATTATTGCGCGCCTCTTTGATTAGTGTTTTAATACGATATACAAAAATCTCAAATTCATATAAGTCATTAGTCATAATTGAATTTTGAGTATCAACAATCAACAATATCATTCTATCATCTCCCAAATTCCGACTTGTCTAATACTGAATCTCCCTTTTCGGAAAAGTGTTCCTACTGCATAAAATATGAAGTATAATGCATATTCCTATGATTACCGATTTAGCACTCACTTAGCAGCACTGCGAACTGGAATTTATTTATGTCGTGGATATCCAGGCATCAAATCAATCAATTTACTTGTCCGTCCTTCTATATCCAATAGAATTTCAATATTTTCCACATCTCCGCCTAAATGCATCATAAATTCTCTGCAAATACCGCAAGACGGAATGATATTTCCATCTTTATATACTGAAACCACTTTTTTAATCTCACTTTCGCCATATGTAAGCATTGTTGATAAAGCATTTCTTTCAGCACACATTCCTATAGAGCCATCTGTGTCAATGCATATACCCTTGTAAATATTACCTTTTTTTGTGAGTACGGCAGATGCCACACTTCCTACCCACATTTTATTTGAAACATCATGGGGGTTCAAAACACTCATTGCTTCTTCATATAATCTTTCCCATTCTTTATCCATCGCTTTACCCTCCATCGTTGCTTTATTATATATCCGTTTTTCAAAAAATGAAAGCGATTTCTTATACTTTCTGTTCATCAAAGCGGAACTTAAACAGGGCAGTGACAAGCCGCTGTTTTATGCTGTCCTCGGTATCCC
>BLLT01000129.1 GCA_011958945.1 Lachnospiraceae bacterium
AAAATTGAAAATTTTTAATCCCAAGTTTGTGTCTGCGCGGCATCCACAAACTTGACATGCATAAAGCCCCGGAAATGCCGGGTCACAAAAGCCGCGCAGAAATGGGGTAAAATATGTTAACAAATGCTTTTGTTGATAATGCAAAGGTTATGGCCAAAGGGCAGATTACAATTCCAAAAGATGTTCGAAAAGTTCTCGGGGTAACAAGCGGAGACCGTATTTCCTTTATTGTTGAAGGCAATACCGTCCGCATTGTTAATTCTGCCGTCTACGCTATGCAAATGCTCCAAAATGAAATGATTGGGGAAGCAGAACGTGCTGGCCTTACATCTGATGAAGACATTATGGCTCTTGTAAAAGAATTAAGAAATGAGGATGAGAATGTATGAGGATTTTAATTGATACAAATGTTCTCATCTCTGCGGCATTAAGTGCAAATGGCACACCATTTCAAGCTTATATAAAAGCCACTTCTTATCCTAATCATGGGTTAATATGTGAACAAAATGTTGATGAAATGAAAAGGATTTTCAACAAAAAGTTTCCTCAACGGCTAGAATCATTGAATAAATTTCTCTCAATTGCCCTGTTGACCCTAGAATTAGTACCAATTCCTACAGATGAAAATTTATCAGAATTACAAATTAGGGATGTCAATGACCGCCCAATCTTAAGGGCTGCCATTAATGCAAAGGCGGATATCCTGCTCACTGGTGATAAAGATTTTCTCGAATCCGGTTTAGAAAATCCAATAATTATGACACCAGTCGGATTCCTCAACATGAAATAGTAAAAATCCCGTACCAATTTCGACAATTCATCATAAGATATAACAAACTTATGATGAAAGGAATTTGGTATGTATTTATTTTTCGGAATATTTTTCCTCATCCTTCTTTTCTTCTTCTGCCTGAATTTCTGGCGTCGGAAAAGAATAATCAAAAAAATCTGCTGCATGTCCACGCGGGCAAAATGCCATCTTCTGGATGAACTGTTAGAGCCTTTTGGCTTCCGCTATATGGCTTCACAGGATATCATTACTTCCCGCATTGATGCATTTCAGCGAAAATTCGGTTATTGTACTTTATATGATAAAACTGCCCTAACGTTTCATATGGTCTTCGATGCCCTCCCTGTCTACTTTAATTATCACGGCAGGACCTGGCTCATAGAATTCTGGAAAGGGCAATACGGCATTAATACCGGCGGTGAAATCGGCATTTATTATGCGGACGGCATCATACCCCGCTCAGAACGGGAAAGCACGCTTTTCCAATGCGTGGAGAATAAAGATATGCTTGGGCTTTCCTTTAATCTATTCCGCTGCGGTATGGGAATTGCCGATGTAGGTGCTAGGCATTGGTGGCTCACCGCATTTTCCGTAGGGCGTTTTTCCAATCCCACCGACCTGAACATGCGCGCCAGCGTTTCTTTCCCTCACTGCGAAATGGCAGAAGCCTTTGCAGAAGGGCTGGCAGAAGCCGGTTATTGCCGGGAAGATATTTACATCTGCCACAATACCGTTTCTTTTTCCTTTACCAAATCATTGGGAAAGGCCGGCAGCTGCCTGCACCGTTTGCGAATCCGCCTCATACAGGGGATAAACCATTTTTGGTGCAAAGTGTATCTGTTCGTCACCAGGCCCTTCTGCCTTTCTTTGGATAAAATCCTATATTTGTATTATTATTTGCCTTTTGTATTCAGGAAAATACTTCGCATGAAAAAATTCAAACGCCATAAAAAGGCAAAAAGAAGATAAAAAAGGTAAAAAGTGTAAAGAAATGGGGTTAAAAATGGGTTATTATTCCAGGATTTCCAAATCTTTTGAGGGAGCGCTCAGGCTCCCTCTCAATAGAAATTCTAAATATGTATTAATCAGCGACTGTCACCGCGGCATAGGGAACTCCAACGATAACTTCCTGAAAAACCAGAACCTGTATTTTGCCGCCCTGCAGCACTATTATAAAGCAGGTTATACCTACATCGAACTGGGAGATGGGGATGAACTTTGGGAAAACCGCAGCATGAAGCAAATTATCGAAACCCACAGCAATGTCTTCCTCCTGCTCTCCCGTTTTCACGAGCAGAACCGTCTATACATGCTCTACGGCAATCATGACATGGTAAAGAAAAATAACCGTTATACGAAAAAAATATGCCAATGCTGCCATCATGCCCCTGAGGACTTTTTAGCCTGGGAAAAAGAATTCTCCATTCCCAACATTCCCTTTTATCCGGGAATCATTCTGGAGACCAATTTTCCTATGGACATTTATCTCACCCATGGCCACCAAACCGATTTATTCAATTCCACCTTCTGGCGTCTGTCGCGCTTTCTCGTCCGCTACTTATGGAAACCCCTGGAACATTTCGGTGTCCTGGACCCCACCAGCGCGGCCAAGAATTACACGAGAAAGGACAAAGCGGAAAAACGGCTTCAACATTGGGCAAAAGAAGAAAACCATATTCTCATTACCGGCCATACTCATCGGCCCACCCTTTCCTTTGAGGATAATTTTTATTACAACAGCGGAAGCTGCGTCCACCCGCGATGCATTACCTGCCTGGAAATTGAGCGCAGCCGTATTTGCCTTGTAAAATGGACTCTGTCCACCCGAACCGATATGAGCCTGTACGTATCCAGGGAAATACTGGCCGGGCCGGTGGCGTTAAATAGATAGTTAAATAGGCGATTTTACACTTAATGCCGCCGGTTGCCTCTGCAGTACTTTTTTACTTACACATGTAATGAGTCAAATGCCCTTTTTAAGAAATAAAACCATCTCTGAACATTTGACTCATCACACAAAATTATATATATTGAGTTATGAAGAAAATCTGACAGCCTTTATTTTAAAACAAAGGCCTCATAAGGCTTTAAAACCACCTGTTTTTTATCATAAACATTTTCCCTGTTCGATATCAGGCAGGCTTTCCCTACAAACTCATCCGGTATCTCAAAAACTGTCTCCTTATCCGAGAAACTGCACACCACCAGCAGTTTCTCCTCCTCCAGCGTCCTCGTATAAACAAATAATTCCTCACTGTCTTCCAACAGCAATTCATATTTCCCATATACCATAACAGGATTCTGTTTTCTCAGCGCAATCAGTTTTTTATAATAATGGAACACCGAATTTTCATCCGCCGTTTCTGCCTTCGCATTGATTTCCGTATAATTAGGGTTCACCCCTATCCAAGGCGTTCCGGTAGTAAAACCGGCATTTTCCGTATCATCCCACTGCACCGGCGTCCTGGCATTATCCCGGCTTTTCTTAAGAAGGCAAGGCCAAAAATCCTCTTTAGAAACCACGCCGCTGTCGCACCACTCTTTTATCGCGTTTACACTTTCGATATCCCTGAACTCTTCTTCACTGCGGAAAGGATAATTGGTCATCCCCAATTCTTCCCCCTGATAAATATAAGGGGAGCCCTGCATCATATGAAGGCATGTTGCCAGCATCTTAGCCGACACCTCCCTATGTTCCGGCCTGTCATCCCCAAAACGGGAAACTGCCCTGGGCTGGTCATGGTTATCCCAGAATAAGCTGTTCCAGGCCTTTCCATATAACTCCGTCTGCCATTTAGACATAATCTTTTTCAACCGGATAAGGGGAACTTTTTCATCCGTCCATTTTCCGTACTTCCCATCGCCCTCCACATGCTCGAACTGGAATACCATATTTAATTCGTGGGTATCTTCACCCGCATACTGCTTTGCCAGTTCCGTTGTTACTGCAGGCGTTTCCCCCACTGTCATGATATCATATTTGGACAATACCTTTTCGTTCATTTCCTGCAAATATTCATGCACTCTCGGCCCATTCACACAATAAGGATTTGGATTTCCATAGATATCCTTTACTTCTCCGTCCGGCATTTCCTCCGTTTTCGATATCATACTGATGACATCCATCCGGAATCCATCAATTCCTTTATCACACCACCATGTCATCATATCGAATACTTCTTCGCGCACTTTCGGATTTTCCCAATTTAAATCCGGCTGTTTTTTGGAAAACAAATGAAGGTAGTACATATCCGTTTCTTCATCATGCTCCCAGGCAGGCCCTCCGAAGCATGCCCCCCAGTTATTGGGTGCACTGCCGTCTTCCTTCCCTTCCCTCCATATATAATAATCCCTGTATGGATTATCCTTGGATTTCCGGCTTTCCATAAACCACTTATGTTCATCGGAAGTGTGGTTCACCACCAAGTCCATCACAATCCGGATTCCCCTTTTATGGGCCTGTGCCAGCATCTCATCAAAATCCTCCATCGTTCCGAACTCATCCATAATATCCCTGTAATCGCTGATATCATACCCATTGTCATCATTAGGCGACTGATACACCGGCGACAGCCAAATCACATCCACTCCCAGATACTTCAAATAATCCAGCCTGCTGGTAATCCCCTTCAAATCCCCGATACCATCCCCGTTGCTGTCCATAAAGCTTCTGGGATAAATCTGATAAATTACCGCCTCTTTCCACCATGTTTTAACCATAATGCAATACCTCCTGTCGTTCCGATTCCGCAATCATAATTTCCACTTTTTTATTATTATAATTGGAGATATTGCCATTATCTTACTCTTTTGTGATTATTAATTATACTATTTTGACATTTGAAAGGAGCTTTTGCAAAGTTAAGCAATTCCGCAATATATGGCCAAAATGTCTCAGATATCCCTACCATATATTGCCTGCATATGCCAGTTTGCAACAGCCCCTTCATTCTTCTGTTAATTTACATTGTTATCTTTTCAAAATATTTTTCCAGTCAGCTTTGTTATACAAAACCCTGATTATATACACCACATCATTTTTCCACGTTCTTTTCTCCTATTTTCCAGTTTGACCCTTACTTCCTCAATCGTGCTGGTTCTTCCATCCTGCATTGCCTTATAACCTTCGCCAATTAATCTATATAATTCCAACTTTGCAACATCTGATGCATCTAAAACTGCCTGTGGTTTAGTTGCTAACATATAATCACATCCTTTCTTAATCAGTATAGCACACATATTAATTCCCAACAATAAATTTCCGCTTTTATTCTATCTGACTATATTATATGCTATAAAACATTCACCATACTAATCTCAAATTCGCGTGTAAAAAATTTTACACTATCTCCTTTATAGAATCCCTATCACATTACAAAAGATTCCCCCCATTCGTTCCAATCACCTCTTTATACCATTCAAAGGATTTCTTCCTCACCCTTTTCAAAGTACCTCCGCCCATATCATCCTTATCCACATAAACAAACCCATACCGTTTAGACATCTCCCCAGTAGTGGCGCTAATCAAATCCACGCAGCCCCATGGCGTATACCCCAGCAAATCCACGCCATCCTCCTCCACTGCGGCTATCATCGCCTTAATATGGCTTCTCAAATAATCAATCCGGTAATCATCATTAATCTTCCCGTCTTCTTCCACGGTATCCACCGCCCCGAGGCCATTTTCCACAACAAACAGAGGTTTATTATAACGGTCATAGAGGGCATTCAAAGTAATCCGAAATCCCATAGGGTCAATCGGCCATCCCCACTGGCTGCATTCCAGATAAGGGTTTTTTGCCGAAGCGAATACATTCCCCCCGGAAGCCTCCCCCTGGCCGTCCGAGCGTACACACCGGCTGTTATAATAGGACAGGGAAATGAAGTCCACCGTATTTTCTTTTAAAATATCCAAATCCCCTTCCTGCATGCCAATCCGTATACCCTGCTGTTCCAAAAATTTCTTTGCATATTCCGGATATTCACCCCGTGCCTGCACATCGATGAAAAAATAATTCTCCCTGTCTTTTTTCATACTCTCCCATACATCCGCCGGATTGCAGCTATACGGATACACACTGCCTGCTGCCAGCATACAGCCCACCTGGGCATCCGGACATATTTCCCGTGCCAGTTTTACCGCCAGTGCCGATGCCACCAGTTCATGATGCGCGGCCTGGTATTTTACCTGTATTTCATCCTCGCCTTTTTCAAAACGAATTCCCGCCCCCATAAAAGGCAGATGCATCAGCATATTGATTTCATTAAAAGTAATCCAATACCGTATTCTGTTCTTAAAATGCCGGAAAACCACATCGCAATATCTTAAAAAACAATCTATCATCTTCCGGCTCTTCCAGGAACCATACTTTTCCACCAATTCCAAAGGGGCATCGAAATGGCAAAGCGTCACCACCGGCTCTATCCCGTATTTGATAAGTTCATTCACCACATCATCATAGAACCTCAGCCCCTCTTCATTAGGTTCTGTCTCCTCCCCGGTAGGGAATATCCTAGACCAGGAAAAAGAGAACCGATAGCATTGAAAACCCATTTCCGCAAATAACGCGATATCTTCTTTATAATGGCCATACATATCTATAGCTTCCCTGCCAGGGTAGTAGGAATCTTTTGGCAAATCCCGATAATCCATAATCCCCTTCATCACCGGCATACGGTTAGCGCCGTGAGGAATTACATCCACGATTGCCATTCCCCGCCCGCCTTCCTGCCAGCCTCCTTCACATTGATTCGCCGCCGTAGCGCCGCCCCACAAAAAATCTTTCCGCATTTTTTACTCCATTTCTGCCGTAATCAATTCATCCCCTGCCTGTACCTGTTTTCCATTCTCCACAGGAACTACCATACCCATATCCTCCGCATTCGTTATAAGTATAGGTGTAACCAGGGAATATCCGGCTTCCTTAATCAGTTTGCAATCAAATTCCAACAGCTTCTGCCCTTTCTTCACCTTATCGCCTTCTGCAGCAAACGGCCGGAAGCCTTTTCCGTTCAGCTGTACCGTATCCATCCCTACGTGAATCAGCAGTTCTGCACCGTTATCCATAGAAATACCAATGGCATGGCTGGTAGGGAAAAATGCGGATACGATTCCGTCCACCGGTGCATAAAGCACGCCCTCTTCCGGCAAAATAGCAACCCCTTTTCCCAAGACGCCCGAAGAGAACGCTTCATCTTCCACATCTTCCAACTGAATTGTTTTCCCGCTTAACGGACTGTAAATTTTTATCTCAGCCGCTGTATTTGTTTTCTCCCCATTTCCCTTTTTATCGTTTATTTTATCATCTGCTATATTTCCTGCTGTATCCTTTTTCCCATCTTCACCAATATCCCCTTTTTGCCCATCCTCTTTATAAAAAATCATAGTAAGGATAAAGCCTGCTGCCATAGAAATACCGATTCCGGCAAACGCCACCAAAATATTCCCCATACTTCCATCCGGATTCATCATATTAGGAAGTTCAAAAATACCCATACCTCCCAGAATAAACTTTCTGAAATTAAAGTACCCGTAAAATGCCCCGCCGATGCCGCCTGCGATACAGCTGATGATAAACGGTTTCTTTTTCGGCAGCAAAATACCATATATAGCCGGTTCCGTCACACCGAAAATCCCGGAAATAAAATTGGGGATAGCCATTTCTTTCAGCTTTTTATCCTTTGTCTTCAAAAATATTGCCAATACTACTGCCGATGTGGCGAATGTACAGGCGAAGAACGGCATCATCACATTATCGTATCCCAATGTCTGTACATTGTTGATATAAACCGGTATAAAGCCCCAATGCATACCAAAAATTACCAGTATCTGCCAGGTCAATCCTACGATCCCCCCTGCCAGCATCGGGCTAAAACTCCGGATTGACAATGTAAATTCTGAAATTAATGTGGAGCCGAAAGTTGCAACAGGCCCTAAAAAGAGCATGGATACCGGAATAGTTACCAGCAATGTAAGCATAGGTACAAAGAAAAATTTTACCAAATCCGGTATAAACTTACTGAATAATTTCTCACATTTGGAAGCGAACCACACTGCCAAAATGACCGGTATCACCGTTCCCGTATAATCTACTGAAATCACCGGGATTCCAAAGAAATCAATATATACGGGGGAATGGAACATCGTTCCCTGAAGAATGTGATACATCGGGTCTGCCGCCGCGGATAATGCCCCGGACTGAATACCCGGATAACACATAGCCGCCCCGATGGCAAGCCCCAGCATCGGTTTCAGCTTAAATTTCTGTGCTGCCGTATATCCTAGAAACAAGGGCAAAAAGGTAAATAAAGCATCCCCCGCCGCATTGATAATCATATATCCCCCGCAGTCACCGCTGTATAATCCCAGTGTAACAAACAGCGTATTTAATCCCTTTAACATACCGCACGCTGCCATAATGCCAAGAATCGGCTGGAAAATCCCGGATACCATATCAATAGCCTTATCCAGAAATCTCCCCTTCTTCTTTTCTTCCGGTGCAGCCGCCCCTTCTTTTAAATCCAAAAGCTGCATTACGTCTTCAAATACTTCCGGCACATGGTTTCCGATTACCACCTGATACTGGCCGCCGCTCTTCATAACGGTCACAACGCCTTCCATATCTTTTAACACCTGATCCTTTGCAATCCCCTCATCTTTCAACGTAAAACGCAGCCTTGTAATGCAATGGACCAAACCCGCAACATTTTCTTTGCCACCGACATTTTTCACGATCTCTTTTGCCAGCGCTTCATATTTTCCCATCTGTTCTTCCTCCTTATTTCGTTCAGTTTCCTTTTGTTGCTCCAACTATATCATGGGAATATTTTTGCCTCAATAAGCAGCAGCCCGATAGGTTCATTGTTACAAAAAAGGAAAAAAATTACCGCTGTTTTCTGTAACAGCGGTTCAAAATTTATTTCTTCCCCTTATACTTCTTTTTCCCATTCTTTTCCCATTTTATCTATAAGCAAATCATTATGCAGCAGCATCTCCAAAGAAGATTTTGCATGTTCATTATAACACCCGGATAAAAGAAGGGAAAACAGGATATCAATGACATAAGTGACTGCCGAAAAAGAAGTAATCACATCCAGGCTTACCAACGAATCCCTATTGGGTATTTCTATAATCTCATGGCATACTTTCCTTATTGTTTCATTATGGGGTCCCATAATACCAACTACATAATTATTCGTAGCCTCCCGCAAATATCTGGCCGCCCTGATCATCGTCCGGTTTGCCCCGGTAAAACTAATCAGAAAAGCAATGGTTTTCTTATTCTTCCTGGCCGCCAGATAATGCCCGTTAATGCTTTCATATGCCGAGCACTCCATCCCCAGTGTGGCGAATTTAAAGGCAGCCGACTGCGCCAGTATATAACTGATTCCGGCTCCGTAAAAATCAATGCACTCCGCCCTTCGCAGCATATTATTAATTCTGTTCATACTGTTTTTATCCAAGGAAAGCCTTGTATTTGTTATCGCTTTATCGTAAAGAACGGGCAGCGTATTGATAATATCCTTATAAGTGCTTTTATCATGTATCGGCTCCCCCGCAAGCATCTGGGAAAGCCTGTTTTTCTGGTTCATCTCCTCCACCAGCTTCAACCGGAATTCCTGATAGCCCGCAAGCCCTATTTTCTGGCAAAGACGCACTACCGTAGCCTTGCTGGTAAAAGAAGCCCGGGCCAGTTCCATGGAAGACATTCCTGGTACTTTATCGGGATTCGCCAGTATATACTGCGCCACCTCTTTTTCATGGCTGGTAAAATTTTCTCCCTGTTCCAATTTCTCAATCAGCATATCCTTCTCCTGCCCGGCTGCGTATTATGCAGCCTTAGTGAAACTTCATTTCCTTTACTCCACAGTTTCCATCCTCTCGAAATTCACCGCGGCAATGGCCATCATTCCCCCTGTCAGAAAAATAATTATGCCTATTAAAAACAAAAACCCTATTTCCATAGAATAAACCATCGTTCCGGCTGCTGCCCCCATTATGCCAATCATCATGATAATCCCAAGAAAAAACACTCTGGCATATTGTTTTCCTGCAGTTCCCAGAAGATTTCCCAAAAATGCTTCCACCATCACTTCTGCATAAAGTTTGCATGCCTGTACACAAATGTAAACCCCTATGATTAACAAAATACGCACGATAGAAATACCTAAACCAATCCCTGCAGGCAATGCAATCAGGCATCCATCTATCAATGAGCGGATATGTTCCATCAATGTGGCATACCACAGCTTACTTAAAGCAGTATCCGGAATTAAATACGTATAAGGTTTCTTTAATTCCTTCCCCCATTTTCCGGAATAACCGGAAAACATAAAAGTAAGATAAGCCATTACCCCCAATATCACAAACTCTCCATATCCGCCGATTTTCTCCATATAACCCAATATCCCTATACCGATACCAATGCAGAGACAAACCAGCGTATAAAATCCGAAAATAAAGAAACGGTTTTTTTTGTACTCCAACAGCTGCCTATAAAAAATAGCTTTCCCATAGCCTCCCTTGTAAGCAACTTCTGCTTTCCCGTACTTTTTCTTTTTCCCTATGACCGCTACTTCCCCCGCCTTCCCCTTTTTTCTGGCTTCTTCGTAATCCTCTGCAAATTTCATGGCATCCTCGTAATATTGCCCTGTGCATTTCATCCGATACGCCGCAAAAAGCAATACAAATACCGACACAAAATATAATATGGAGCCTATCACACTCACCGTCTCGGGACCCATAAACAAAAGATGGAGAAAAGCGATATTCCAGCCAATCACAGGAACCAGCCGGATAGCAGGGCTGTGCAAATAATTGACCACTGCCCTGAAGCCTGCCCCTTCCTTCAAATATACTCCGATACCAATCAAGACAAAAACTCCAATAAGCAGATACATCAATACCTCTACCCGCTTCATCTGCTCCCCATCCAGCCTTTCATTCCCGTAGCACAAAATCATCAGGCATGATTCCAATACATTTTCTGCCACAAAAGAATAAATAAAATACACCACAGCTTTCCAAACAGGCATATCAAACCATAATACTGCACCGATTGCCACAATAAGATTTAACAGCAATGTCATCCATATTGTTTTTAAATGGGCATATAAAAGAATCCTTTTCGGCTCAATGGGTGCGGAAAAAAGAAAATGCACATCCGGCTCCCGGAAAATAAGCCCCTTTCTTTTACTGTAAGAAATCAAATTGGATGGAACAATAAAGAAAATCAATCCGGTCAGCAATGCCGTCAGTACAGAATTCTTATCCATCTCAAACAACTGTGTAAGTTCCCCAAAATAGCTGAATATAATATAGAAATACCAGATGACAAATGCCATATAAATATATGTGACCGGTTTCTTCAAAGCCCTTTTCAGCCGGTTCTTGAATGTCTTTCTAAAAAGATAAAGAAATTCATGATTTCCACTAATTTCTCTCATATACTGCCTTCTTTCCCTGATATCTTTTTATTTATAAAAATCCTCATTTCTGCGCGGCTTTTGCGCATAAGCGACTTTGTGGCAAGCAACGCGCAGACACAAATCGCCGTG
>BLLT01000130.1 GCA_011958945.1 Lachnospiraceae bacterium
AAAATACAAAGCAGAAAATACAAAGCAGAAAATACAAAGCAGAAAATACAAAGCAGAAAATACAAAGCACAAAATACGAAGCACAAAATATAAAACACAAAATATGAAACACAAAATATCCAACAAACCAGTGAGGATTCGTGAGACAAAAGCCAAGGGCAGGGCGGCGGCAGGGGGCGGGGGCGGCGCAAAAGATTGTGCGAATGACTTTTGTGCAATGGAGAGGAGACTCATTTATGAGGCTCATCGGAATGCCCTGCACAATGGAATGAGCACAACTTTTGCGAGCGCCCCCGCCCTGTACCGCTGCCCCGCCCTTGGCTTTTGTCTCACGAATACGGCCCCTCCCACCCCCAGAAAGGAACATTCATGCCATGGTATCCGTAAAAGACATCGCATCCAAATGCCACGTATCCGTAGCCACAGTCAGCAAAGCCCTAAACGGCTACTGCGACATCAGCGAGAAAACCCGCGCCAGAATCAAAGCCGCCGCAGAAGAAATGGGATACACCCCCAACATGGCTGCAGTTGCCCTAAAAACAAACCGTACCTACAGCCTTGGCATCCTCTTCGTAGATGCTGCCAATAACGGCCTGACCCACGAATTCTTTGCCGGGGTTCTGCAAGGAATCAAAGCACAGGCCGAATCCATGGGCTATTGCATTACCTTTCTCACCAACCGCATCGGCAACAGGGAAGTCACCTATACGGAATATTGCAGGAACCGCCAATTTGACGGCGTGATAATCGCCTGCATTGATTTCGGCTCTCCCCAGGTTTTGGAACTGATAAACAGCGGTATTCCCGTGGTAACCATCGACCACGTTTTCCATAACACCATGTCCGTAATCTCCGACAATGTGAAAGGGATCCAGGATTTGATGGAATATATATACTCCATGGGCCATAGAAAAATCGCCTATATACACGGGGCGGATTCCGCGGTAACCCAGGCCCGCCTGACCAGCTTCTATCGAAGTGCGCAGCAGCTGGGGCTGTCCATTCCACCGGAATACGTTTTGGAATGCGAATATCACGACACGGAAAAAGCCAGGGAATGTACGGCACATCTTTTGGATTTGAAAGATAGCCCCACCTGTATCCTGTATCCTGACGATTATACGGCCATTGGCGGCATCAACCTGATAAAAAGCCGTAATCTGAGTATACCTGATGACATTTCCATTGCGGGATATGATGGAATACGCTACGCATTCGTCCATGAGCCGCCCATTACAACCCTGAAACAGGATGTTGATGCCATGGGAAAAGAAGCGGTTATCCATTTAGTGGAATTGATTGAAAAGCCAAAGATAACTTTAAAAGAAAGCTTCGTTATAAAGGGAAGCATTTCCCCAGGCCGTTCGGTGAAAAGATTGAAAAATAAAGCCGTGTAGAAATGAGGAAAAAATGCTGTGAATAAATTACCTTTTTCATGCCATACTATTCGGAATAAGAAACAATAGGCGCAAAGGAGCAATTGCATAAAATGGCAGGAGAAATCGTTTATTTAAAGGCAGAGAGGAATGTGGAAGTGAAAGACGACGATGTTTTTTTAAAAGACATTGCGAAGGTATACTGTGTAAACGGAAATATTGCAGCCAAGGTAAAAGCGATAAAAGTGCACCGCTTTGCCGCACAGGAGTCAAAAAGGCAGGTGCTGGGCATTTTAAAATTAATAGAAATGATTCAGCAGGCATGCCCCAATGTGACGGTGGAAAATCTGGGGGAAACGGATGTACTGGTGGAGCGGGTCAATGTAGATAAGCATAAAGGGGGTATCCAGTGGCTGAAAATAGTATTTGTGGCGAGCATCAGCTTTTTTGGCACGGCATTTACGATTATGGCGTTTCATAATGATGTGGGAATAACCAAGGTATTCGGCAAAGTGTATGAACTGGTGATGGGCCAGCCTTCCCCGGGATACTCCATATTGGAGGTGTCTTATTCCATCGGGCTTGCGGTAGGGATTATCCTATTCTTCAACCATATCGGGGGAAGAAGGATCACCAAGGACCCCACCCCTATCGAAGTGGAGATGCGTATCTATGAGAGGGATGTAAACGATGCATTGATAGAGACTGCCGACAGGGAGGGGAAGACAATTGATGTTTCTTAAACATATTTTTTTGGGGATAATCGGCTTAAGCTTTGGCATGTTCGCGGCGGGCGGTGTTTTTACGGTTTTGATATCGGTAGGCCTGATCCCCCGTTTTGCGGGAAAAATGCATGTCAGCAGCAAGGTTTTCCTGTTCGAAGAGGCGGTAGTGCTTGGCACTTTGCTGGGAGATTTTATCAGTGTGTTTGAAAGAAGCGGCAGGCTGGGGGATTTTATTTTAAAAAATGAATTGTTTGGAAGCGGGAGGACGGAGGTAGTCTGGCATGCTGCCGGTACGGTTATTATCGTGGCTTTCGGCCTTTTTGCCGGGATTTTCGTGGGCTGCCTTGCGCTGGCAATTGCGGAAATGCTTGATACGATTCCCATTTTTTCCAGAAGGATAGGCTTCCGCCACGGGCTTGGCATCGCCGTGCTGGCGATGGCCTTGGGAAAAGTGGCGGGAAGCCTGCTTTATTTTGCAAAAGCCATGTATTTGTATGGCGGGATGTGAGAAACTTTTGGAATGAGCGGATCAGTCTTTTCTTAAGTAGTCAATAGCTGCGCCCATGTCCACTACATGTTCGGCATATTCTCCCTCATAGGCGGCAGGATGGCTGGTAGAAATCAGGATTTCTTTACACTGCTGGGGTGTCAGTGTATTGTCTGCCTCTTTTAAAAGGGCGACAAACCCGCCGGTTACTACAGACATGGAAGAAACGGAGAGGAACAGTTCCTGTCTGTAGTTGGAGGCAAAATCCGCGTTTTCGGAGATCCTGGCGTAATTTTCTGTAAATAAAGTATTGTAGTCATATTGGAAAATATTGATATCCGCAGCCCTTTGGTAGTACCCCTCACCCTCGCTGTTCCAGATTCCCCAGGGCAGAATGTTGTCAGGGTTATCATAGTGGATAAAGGTAGTTACGATGCCGCTTGCGATGGCATCGTTTACAGCCTGGTCGAACCGTTCCCTGTTTTTGGAGGATATTGCCTGATGGGAAAGGGTGAGTATATCAATATCATTGTCCATGGACCAGTCAATCGCTTCTATCATTGCATCCACCCATTCCTCTTCATCATCCGGCGAATAGGTGCCTAATGCATAGATTTCCGCATCCGGCGCGATTTCTTTCAAAGTCTGTGCCATCCAGAAACCGTGCTCGCTGGCATGGTTGAAATTTTCCTCATGAAAAGAAAATTTCATAAAATCTTTGCCTCCGGCATAGAACCCTTCATGATCTGCAAAGCCGAAGCCCCAGTCGAGAATGCCCACCTTTATGCCCGAACCGGTAGCGGTTTTATGGGCTTCTTTCAGGTTATGGATGGAAGCATAAGTGTCCCGGGAATTAGCATCCGGAAAATGAATGTTCCATAAGTCGTTGCTTTGGGCATCGCTTTGGGTGTTGCCTTGTGCACCGCTTCCCAGTCTGGACATCAGGTAAAAATTTAGCAGGATGGAGCCGGATAAAAGAAGTGCAATGGCTGCAAAAAGAATTCTTTTAATATATCTGCGCATTTTGGGAATGCTCCTTTCTTTGGATGTAGTTTCAAAACTGTGCTTTTTTATTTTATATTTTTTTTCTTACAAAATAAAAGGGGAAAAACTTACAAATTGTTTAAGAAGATATAAAGCGGATTCCATAACAGGGAAGCCGAAAGGCCGTTACGAGTGTTTTTATTGTTTATTTTTATTTAATTTCTAAATGCGGCATTATATGTTATAATAAATCCTAATGTTTGATGTATACAAAGGAGAAAGCGGAGTGTTTTGCTCCTTTGGGAAAGCTGGCATTTAAGTGAAGAAATATTGGAGTATATTATTTAAAATTGTATTCAGCCGTACGATGATTACCGTGTCCTTGCTGTTAGTCCAGATATTCTGGCTCTTTGCCGGGTTTAAGTGGCTTGGGGAGTATTCGGAATTATCCCTTTTGCTTATGATTGTGCTCAGTGCAGTGCTGCTGGTTTATATCATCAATAAAGACGAAACGCCGGAATTTAAGCTGACATGGGTCATCCCTATGTGTGTTGCCCCGGTTTTCGGGGCACTGCTTTACCTGTTTGTTATGGGCAACTGGGGCAATATAGGGCTGAAAAAATCCCTGGACAGAAGGGTGAAGGAAACGGAATCCTTTATGCACACGGATGCGGGAACGAAGCAGGCGATGGACAGCATCAGCCCCCATATGTCCGGCCTTAGCCATTATGTGGAACAGATAGGGGGATTCCCGGCCTACAGGAACAGCCCGGTAACTTATTTCCCCACTGGGGAGGCAAAATATGAAGATTTGCTGAAAGAGTTGGAGAAAGCAAAAAATTTTATATTTCTGGAATATTTTATTGTAGAGCGGGGCAAGATGTGGAACAGTATTTTGGAAATACTGGAGCGGAAGGCAAAGGAAGGCGTGGAAGTGCGCTTTATGTATGATGGGATGTGTTCGCTTTTGCTGCTCCCATATTCTTATCCGAAGAAACTCCGCGCCTTGGGAATCAAGGCAAAGATGTTTTCGCCTATAAGGCCGCTGATGTCCACTTCCCAGAACAACAGGGATCACAGGAAGATTGTTGTGATAGACGGCCGGGTGGCCTTTACCGGAGGCGTCAACCTTGCGGATGAATATATTAATGAAAAGAAGAAATTCGGCCATTGGAAAGATACGGCCGTCAAAGTGGAAGGGGATGCGGTAAAAAGCTTTACCATAATGTTTTTACAGATGTGGAACAGTTCGGAATGGGGAACGGAAGAGTATGGGAAGTATGTACAGACAGAGCCGGAGGCGGAGTGGGAGGATGCGGGATTTGTGATACCTTATGGGGATGGCCCAGCCACATCGGAGAATGTGGCGGAGACGGTATATCTGGACATCATTCACAATGCGGTAAAGTATGTACATATTATGACGCCCTATTTTATAGTGGATAATGCCATGCTGGATGCGCTGCAGTTTGCGGCGAGGCGAGGTGTGGATGTGCGGATCATAATCCCGCATATACCGGATAAGAAGCCTATTTTTGCTATGTCCAGAACCTTTTATCCCGATTTGCTCGCGGCGGGGATCAAAGTCTATGAGTACAAGCCCGGGTTTATACACGCAAAAGTATTTGTGTCCGATGATAAAAAAGCGGTGGTGGGAACGATTAATATGGATTACCGGAGCCTGTACCATCATTTTGAGTGTGCCGCTTATCTCTACAAAAGCAAAGCGGTGGCGGATGTGGAAAAGGATTTTCAGGATACGGTGATGCAGTGCATTGAGGTGGATTTAAATTATTATAAAAAAATATTTTTCTTAAACCGCCTGATGGGGCGTGTGCTGAGGTTAATAGGGCCACTGACTTAAAGGGGCGGAAATGAGGTTTGAACGATGACCAGAATTGAATTTATGGATAGTTTGCGAAGGGCTTTGGCAGGAAGCCTGACCAGTAGTACAGTCAATGAAAACATGCGCTATTATGAGGAATATTTTGATATGCAGATTCGCTCCGGGCAAAGCGAAGAAGAAGTGGTAAACAGTCTGGGAGATCCCAGGCTGTTAGCCAAGACAATTATTGAAGCGGCAAAGTATCAGGCGAGAAACTATGGAGGGGATACCCCGGAATATGATGAAGTGTACGAGGACGGAAGCCAGGGCGGAAAGCAGGCGGGGGAAAGAGGGCATTCTTCACCGCATGTCTACCGGCTGCCGGGATGGCTGTTGATCGCTTTGTGCGTGGTAATTTTTTTCGTGGTGATAGGAATCGTAGGAACAGTTCTCTCCGTGCTGCTCCCTATAGCGGTACCGGTTCTGTGCGTGGTTATTTTAGTCAGATGGCTGCAGAGGCGGAATTGAAGGACAGGATTGCAGTATGGGGAACTATTAAATGCTGGAAGTTGGCTGTTTGGCCAACTTTTTGTGCTATTATAGGAAAGTCCGTCATCAGGCGGGCATAAGTTGACGAAGACACTATGGGGATAACGTGACGAAAGGCCAAGGCTTTTTGGTGCAGTAACATGAATAGAGAGCCAGAAAGGGTCTGGCTCTCTAATGAGGGGAGTATAAATAATTAATATAAGGGTCTATAAATAGAAACGATGAAGGGTTATTTCTATTTATGTACCTATTATAACATGGATGGAAAAAAAAGCAATATCGTAAATAGTACTAAAGTCCTAACGATTTTTATGTGCATATTTGATAAAAATGCAGTACCAAAGTATTAGGAAAAAAGTTTGTATAATTTTTGAATGTATAAGGCATACTATTTCCGTAACTAAAAATCATTAGGAGGAATACGAAATGTCTAAAAACGATTATAACCAGAATGAAAAGCAGAACCAGGAAAACAAAGCTAATAACAGCAACAATGAAAAACAGAACCAGAAGAACAGCAACAGCAACAACTGTTCCAACAACCAGAAGAACAGCAATTACTAAGTGAGTTCATAAAAGGGGCTGCGCAAAAATGTGCAGCCTCTTTTATGTAAAAATCAATAATACGATTGACAAAGTACGGGGATAAGATTTATATTAAATGACATACAGTATCAATGTTAAAGAACGGACAGTTATAAACGGATATGGAGTATTTGGATGAGAAGATATGAATTGATCGCGCCCTGTCATTTTGGGCTGGAAGCTGTTTTGAAAAGAGAAATTATTGATTTAGGGTATGATATCAGCAAAGTAGAAGATGGAAGGGTAAGTTTCCTCGGCGACGAGGAGGCTGTCTGCCGTGCAAATATATTTTTAAGGACAGCAGAAAGAATACTGATTAAGGTGGGGAGTTTTCACGCAGAGACTTTCGAAGAACTTTTTCAGGGAACTGCGAACCTTCCCTGGGAAGAATTTATTCCTCAGAACGGGAAGTTCTGGGTAGCGAAGGCAGGGAGCGTAAAGAGCAAACTGTTCAGCCCCTCCGATATACAGTCCATTATGAAAAAAGCGATGGTTGAACGTTTAAGAAAAGTATATCATCAAAGCTGGTTTGCGGAGGACGGGGAATCATTTCCCATAAGGGTTTTTCTTTTGAAAGACGAAGTTACGGTAGGTTTAGATACTACAGGGGAATCATTACATAAACGGGGATACCGCAAAATGTCTGTACAGGCGCCGATTGCGGAGAACCTTGCAGCGGCATTGATTATGCTGACACCATGGCGGGGTGAGCGTACATTGGTTGACCCTTTCTGCGGCAGCGGAACATTTCCAATTGAAGCGGCGATGATGGCTGCCAATATGGCTCCGGGGATGAACCGGACATTTTCGGCTATGGAGTGGCATCATATTGTGGGAAAAAGGGTTTGGTATGACACTTTGGATGAAGCCAATGAAATGGTGGATTTGACGGTGGAGACGGACATACAGGGATATGATATTGATGAAAAGGCAGTGGCTTTAGCCAGGGAAAATGCCAGGCTGGCAGGGGTGGATGGGCTGATTCACTTCCAAAGAAGAGGAGTGGACATGCTAAACCATAGCAGGAAGTATGGATTTATTATTACCAACCCCCCTTATGGCGAAAGGATGGAAGAAGTGAACCTGTCCGAAATCTATGCAATGCTGGGGGAGCGGTTCGCTGCACTGGATTCCTGGTCGATGTACCTGATTTCTTCTTATGAGAATGTGGAAAAAGATATGAGAAGAAGGGCGGATAAGAACAGGAAGATATATAACGGCATGCTGAAAACCTATTATTATCAGTTTATTGGCCCTAAGCCGCCGATGAAGAAAAGGGCGGATGCATAGCAGCATAGCAGGGGAAAGAGGAGACGACAAAAGAATATGGCTGACAAAAAAATAGTCTTTGCCACAGGGAATACGGGCAAAATGAGAGAAATCAGGGAAATTCTGGCAGATCTGGATTTGGAAGTGGTATCCATGAAAGAAATTGGTTTCAATATGCCTATAGAAGAGAATGGAACCACATTTGAAGAAAATGCGCTGATAAAAGCCAGGGCGGTGGCCGGACAATGCGGGGAAATTGTCCTGGCGGATGATTCCGGGCTGGAAGTAGATTACCTAAATGGGGATCCGGGGATTTATTCGGCCAGGTATATGGGGGAGGAAACCCCCTATTCGATAAAAAATGCGGCTATTATTGAACGTCTGGCAGGGGTACCGGATGAGAAAAGGACGGCCCGGTTCGTATGTGCCATTGCAGCTGTTTTTCCGGACGGGCAGGAACTGGTCACCTTGGGGGAAATCCAAGGCAGGATAGATTATGAGGAAAAGGGGAAAAACGGGTTCGGGTATGACCCTATCTTTTACGTGCCGGAATTTGGCAAAACAACAGCGGAATTGACCGATGAAGAGAAAAACAGTATAAGCCACAGGGGAAGGGCGCTGCGCAAAATGAAAGAAAAACTCAGGGGAAGAATATAGAAAGGGGAATTATGCGAATATTGATAGTCAGCGATACACATCGTGAGAATAAAAATTATTTCAAGGCATTGGAGCAGGCAGGAACGGTAGATATGGTGGTTCATTGCGGGGATGCGGAAGGTACCGAGGTAGCTATTTGCAAAAGCGCGGACTGCCCGGTAAAAATTATCGCGGGGAACAATGACTTCTTTTGCGATTTGCCGAAGGAAGAAGAGTTTTTGATTGGCAGCTACCAAGTATGGCTGACCCATGGGCATAATTACTACGTTTCTATGGGAAATGAAATATTAAAGGAAGAAGCGGAAGCCAGGGGGGCGGATATCGTTATGTATGGGCATACCCATAAGCCGGTGGTGGATGTGGGCGAGAATCTGATTGCCGTAAACCCGGGAAGCCTTACATACCCCAGACAGGTAGGGCGGAAGCCCTCATATATAATAATGGATCTGGATGAGCAGGGGAAAGCGCATTTTGAGATTCGATATCTGTAAGCAAAACAGATGTGGGAGGAGTTATAAAAAATCACCCATAAAAAAATCGGTAAAAAATTCTACAAAAAATGTTGACATAAGTAAAATACTATAATATAATATGTCTTGCGCTGTGACAAAGCAAGATGTATGCCGGGGTGTGGCTCAGCTTGGCTAGAGCGCCTGGTTTGGGATCAGGAGGTCGCAGGTTCGAATCCTGTCACCCCGACTTCTCAAAACGGCAGATTATATTCTGTCCTTTGCGGGTGTAGTTCAATGGTAGAACACCAGCCTTCCAAGCTGGACACGTGGGTTCGATTCCCATCACCCGCTCTTTTTGTGCACAGCCCCGTGCGTATTTTATATGTAACGACTTATAGTTCTATATCCTTTTCGTTAAATTGTTTCTCAACAATTTTTATATTTCCGTTATAATCTTTGCGAATCATCCGTTCTAAATTAACATATTCCGGACTCGCTTTTAAATTTGGTGTTGAAGATGTCACTATTGCTCTTGCATATACATGTCCAAATTTGCAGAAAACATTTTTATACAATAATAAAGTTCCCTTAAGCTGAATCAACGCTTTGGACACATTAACACCTTTGAGTTCTGTTAAAACAACAGTTGGAGTTGCATCACCAATGATAAACAAATAATCGCATTTACTCGTATTTAATGGGACAGACTTATCTTCCGCTATTATCCCACCATCCATTTTATATAAAATCACATGGTTTTTCTTCGTATTTTCAAGCACATATCTCTTTTTATTCTCTTCGCACTTTACTGCTGAACGTCTGTCCGATGACTCAATACAGTTCATCTTATTTTTATTATCACATTTCTCTAAAGAAGCACTTTGCAGTTCTCCATTAATACATTCTTCTAATTTCTTACAAATCATTCATCTATCTCCATGGTAATAAGTTCATCAAGTTCACTATTTGTAATAGACGATACTTCATCAATATAATTTGTACTGATCATATGACTTTCCTCATCTAACAGAGATTCCAACACCTTTTCAAAATTGTCCACTTTATAGGCAGCAAAGTTTTCATAAGACACTCTTAAATTTTTGGGAATAACAATCTTATTTAACTTTGTATGCTGATTCTCCACTTTTTGCGAATACAATAATATATTCGTAGAAGTAAGTATATATGGACTATGTGTTGTTATAATAACCTTACTGTTCGTTGAATTTATCATTAACGAAATGAGACTCATAACATCCTTTTGTGCAATCGGAAATAAGTGTGCTTCTGGTTCTTCAATTATAATAAATGATTTGTTCTTTTCCAAAATTGTTGCAAAGGCAAGCATCAATATCCACAATACTTCCTGCTGACCAGACGAACCATACATTAGTTTAACCCAATGATACTCATCAAAATAAATTTTTTCGCCATCGTTTTCGCTTATATAGTCTGCTTTCAGTATTTTCTTAATAAATTCATATGCCTGGTCTACTGCTGCATTATTGATCTGACCTTTAATCGTTTTTACATAATCTGTAATCATTTCCGGAATTTTAGTTCCAAATTTATTTTTTGTTATTTTTATCAGTTTAATAAATTCCTGCATAGTCAAATCCATCTCATCAGTAGAAACATCTTGTAACTGCTCAGACATGGTTGCTAACAAACTTCTTCCGGCTGGAATGTAAATAATTTCATCATTGTTTTCAAATACTAAAAACAACCGTTCATTTAAATGGCGTTTCATTACCCCCACAGCAGTTATATTATCCAAAAGCCCCTTTGTATTGAAATTATTTAAAAACATTTCAGAAGCTTCATTTATCAGCTCTAAAAGTTCTTCTTTTAATTTAGCATCAAGAGAAAATCGTACATAGCCATCACGGTTTAAGAAAATATTAATACGTTTTCCGGCAAACATATAGGAAAGATTAAATTTTTGCATATGTTTAGTTTTCCCAAAGCACCCCATAAACTGCTTTGCCAAATATTTCATATAATTATTGAAATATTCATTTTTATGATTCTGTGTAAACTGTGCTGCATCCATCAGATAATCTAAGGTATAATCTCTTATCTTTTGAACAAAATATACAACCTTACAAATTGTACTTTTACCAGAAGCCTGAGCACCTATAAATATCTGAAAATTTTTATTTAAATTTATCTGTGCCTCTTTTACTGGTCCAAAATTTTGTATGACAATTTTATTTTCCATAATCAAAAACCACTTCTCCATTGCTTTTATAGTTCATATCAGATATTAAAATTATAATAGAGCAGCCTCTAATTTACAATATATAATTGCTTATAAAGTGAAACCTTCGTAACAGTTCAACCCAGGACTTTGCACTTGCTGCAAAGTCCGTAC
>BLLT01000131.1 GCA_011958945.1 Lachnospiraceae bacterium
GGAATGGGCAGATTCCGTAACAGGGAAGCCGAAGGCTGAACTGTTACCATCAGCGCAATTCCTTAGCTATATGACTCACTCGCCGTGACAGCATAACAGTTCAGCCTTTCGGCTGAACTGTTACAATGTTACACTATATATTAGTTTTTTGCCGTTTTACGCCGGCCCAACTTTGCTCCTTCACTGCAGCAATATATCAAAAACCATTGTTTATTTCAACTGCCCTTCCAGCACTTTTGCGGCCTCCGCTATAGCCTGTTCAATCCCTGCCGGGTTTTTGCCCCCGGCCTGAGCCATATTGGGCCTGCCGCCTCCGCCTCCGCCTACAAGGGAAGCGATCCCTTTGATTAAATTGCCCGCATGGGCGCCTTTGGACATAGCATCCTCGGCAGCGAAAGCTACCAGGTTTACTTTGCCCTCCACATCGGAAAACAGTACAATAACCCCTTCCCCGATTTTTGCTTTCAGCTGGTCGCCTAAATCTCTAAGGCCGTTCATATCTACACCGGATACTTTCACCGCCAGGAATTTCACTCCCTTGATATCCTGTACCTGGTTCATCACATCCCCAAGGGCATCCTTTGCTGCTTTGCTCTTTAAGGATTCATTCTCGCTTTGCAAAGCCTTCACTTCCGCCATCAGATGCTCTAAGCGTTCTATCAGCCCAGCCGGCGTTGTTTTCACCGTTTTAGCCGCTTCAGCTAGAGTCTCCTCCAGCCCCTCAAAATATTTTAACACCCCTGTGCCGGTAAGCGCTTCAATTCTCCGGATTCCTGCTGCCACGCCGCTTTCGGACAAAATCTTAAAGTTCGCAATCGCCCCTGTATTGGCCACATGAGTACCGCCGCAAAGTTCTGTAGAAAACTCACCCATCTTCACCACGCGCACCGTCTCGCCGTACTTTTCGCCAAAAAGTGCCATAGCCCCGCTCTTTTTTGCTTCCTCAATAGACATAACGCTTGTCACTACCGGGATGGACTGGGCTATTTTTTCATTGACCATCTGCTCCACTTTGGCAATCTCCTCTTTGGTCATCGCCGAAAAATGGCTAAAGTCAAAACGAAGCCTTTCCCCGTCCACATAAGAGCCGGCCTGTTCCACATGAGTGCCCAGCACCGTCCTTAAAGCCTTTTGCAGCAGATGGGTTGCGCTGTGGTTTTTGCAAGTATCCCCGCGCCTGCCGGCATCCACCTTAAGGGTCACTCTATCGCCGATTTTGAACATACCTTTCGTCACTTTACCGATATGCCCTACTTTTCCGCCCAACAGTTTCACCGTATCCATTACCTGGAATTCACCGTCCTGGCCCGCTATTATACCGGTATCCGCGCACTGTCCGCCCATCGTAGCATAAAAAGGCGTCTCCTCTACAAAAATCGTTCCTGTATCCCCATCGGCCAAAGCTTCCACGATTTCTGTTTCCGTAGTCAATACCGTAATCCCGGATTCATGCTCTAACCTGTCATAGCCTACAAATTCTGTCGTTACGCCAGGGTCAATGGACTCGTAAACAGTTACATCCGCCCCCATATAATTCGTTGCTTTTCTGGCAGAACGCGCTTTTACCTTCTGCTCTTCCATCGCCTCTGCAAAGCCCTTTTCGTCCACTGAAAAGCCTTTTTCATCCAGGATTTCCTTTGTCAAATCAAGGGGGAAGCCATAAGTATCATATAGTTTAAAAGCATCATTGCCGCCCAGTTCTTTCCTGCCTTCCTTTTCCATGGACGCTTCCATTTCCATAAGGATAGAAAGCCCCTGGTCAATTGTCCTGTTAAACTTGCCTTCTTCCTGCGTAAGCACATTGAAAATAAAGTCTTTCTTTTCTTCCAGTTCCGGATATCCGTCCTTGCTGCCTTCAATCACCGTATTGCTCAATTCTGCCAGGAACTGGCCTTTAATGCCAAGCAGCCTTCCGTGCCTTGCCGCACGGCGGATAATCCTTCTAAGCACATATCCCCTACCTTCATTGGAAGGCATAATTCCATCGGAAATCATAAAGGTTGCGGAACGGATATGATCCGTCACAATACGGATGGACACATCCCACTCATATTTCTCCTTATATCCCTTTCCTGCCAGTTCACACACTCTGTTTAGAAGGGCCTGAATCGTATCCACATCGAAAATGGAATCCACGTCCTGCACTACTGTAGCCAACCGCTCCAGCCCCATACCGGTATCGATATTCTTCTGCTCCAGTTCGGAGTAATGTCCTTTTCCGTCATTGTCAAACTGGGTAAAAACGTTATTCCACACTTCAATATAACGGTCACATTCACACCCTACCGTACAATCCGGTTTGCCGCAGCCGTATTTCTCTCCCCTGTCATAATAGATTTCCGAACAGGGGCCGCACGGGCCTGAACCATGCTCCCAGAAATTATCCTCTTTTCCAAAACGGAAAATCCTTTCCGGGGCAATCCCGATTTCTTTATTCCAGATTTCAAAGGCCTCGTCATCGTCCACATATACGGATGGATACAGGCGCTGCGCATCCAGGCCAACCACTTCCGTTAAAAATTCCCAGCTCCACTTAATCGCTTCGTGCTTAAAATAATCCCCGAAAGAGAAGTTGCCCAACATTTCAAAAAAGGTGCCGTGCCGTGCCGTCTTGCCGATATTCTCAATATCGCCAGTACGGATACACTTCTGACAAGTTGTTACCCTCCTCCTGGGCGGTATTTCCTGCCCTGTAAAATACGGTTTCAAAGGCGCCATACCGGAATTTATCAGCAATAAGCTGTTGTCATTATGGGGAACCAGCGAAAAACTCTTCATCGCCAGATGCCCTTTGCTCTCAAAGAATTCCAAAAACATTCTTCTTAGTTCGTTCACTCCATACTGTTTCATCGTTGCCTGTATTCCTTTCCCTATTATCACTCAACACACTATCGCCTGCCGTCATCGAATCCAGCCAGGAAAAATATTCTCTCTGTGCACCGCCTCAATAGTTAAAATGAAAATTTATCTGCAAAATATGCATCCAAATCAGCAATAGCCACACGTTCCTGCTCCATGGAATCGCGGAAACGCACCGTTACGCAGCCGTCCGTTTCCGAATCAAAATCATAGGTTACGCAGAAAGGCGTTCCGATTTCATCCTGCCTGCGGTATCTCTTGCCGATGTTTCCTCTGTCATCGAATTCGCAGTTATACTTCTTGGACAGTTCGGCAAAAATCTTCTCCGCCCCTTCGTTCAGTTTCTTTGACAAAGGAAGAACACCAATTTTTACCGGTGCTAAGGCTGGGTGGAAATGAAGTACGGTACGCACATCCCCTTCCCCAATTTCTTCTTCGTCATAGGCTGCGCAAAGGAATGCCAGCACTACTCTGTCCGCCCCTAAAGAAGGCTCTATTACATAAGGCACATACCTTGTATTCTTTCCGTCATCAAAATAGGATAAATCCTGGCCTGAAACATTCTGATGCTGCGTCAAATCATAATCTGTCCTATCCGCAATGCCCCACAGTTCACCCCAGCCGAAGGGGAATAAAAATTCGATATCCGTAGTGGCCTTGGAATAGAAGGAAAGTTCTTCTTTATCATGATCCCTCACGCGCATTTCTTCCTCTTTCATCCCAAGCTTTTTCAGCCAGTCGATACAAAACTGTTTCCAGTAAGCAAACCATTCCAAATCCGTATCCGGCTCGCAGAAAAACTCTAACTCCATCTGCTCGAATTCCCTTGTACGGAAAGTAAAATTCCCTGGCGTGATTTCATTACGGAAAGATTTCCCAATCTGCCCGATTCCAAAAGGAATCTTCTTTCTGGAAGTCCTCTGTACATTTTTAAAGTTTACAAAAATACCCTGTGCGGTCTCCGGCCTTAAGTACACCGTATTCTTAGCGTCTTCGGTAACGCCCTGGAAGGTCTTGAACATCAGGTTGAACTGCCTGATATCCGTAAAATTATGTTTGCCGCAGGTAGGGCAGGGAATCCGGTTCTCTTCAATAAAATCTTTCATTTTCTCCTGAGACCAGCCATCTATGGAACCATCCAGTTCCATCTGGTGCTCTGCTGCATAATCCTCAATAATCTTATCGGCACGGAAACGTTCATGGCATTCTTTGCAGTCCATCAAAGGGTCAGAAAACCCTCCCAGATGTCCGGAAGCTACCCATGTCTGGGGGTTCATTAAAATGGCGCAGTCCACACCCACGTTATAAGGGTTTTCCATAATAAACTTCTGCCACCATGCTTTTTTCACGTTGTTTTTGAGTTCCACACCAAGATTTCCGTAATCCCACGTATTCGCAAGCCCCCCATAAATCTCAGAGCCAGGATAAACAAACCCCCTTGCCTTTGCCAATGCTACGATTTTATCCATTGTCTTTTCCATCTTTCTATTGTTTCTCCTTTCCACCCGGTCTTTTTATAATAATTTAAAAATCAACAAACTTGGCTGAATATTCTCCCAGCTTAGATTTTCACAAATACCTGTCCTATTTATATACCACATAATATTTCCCCAGGGAATTGCCATTTTCATCCGGCCGCATAGCCGCCTTGTTTTTCCCCAAAGCTTCTACATTTTCCCCGATATATAGAATTTTTCCCGGTATCTTCAACTGGGAAGGGGATTCTGCAATAACTATCTTCGAACTTTCCATTCCCAGAATCTCATCTTCGCCTATGGTTTTTTCCCCTTTCGCATCTGTCAGGGGAACATCAAAAGTATATCCTGCTTCTTTGGCCTGAACTATCGTTCCCACAAACAGCGTTTTATGATTATAGGTGTCTGTATTATAAGCGCTGTATGCCTCCGGCGAAGGATATTTCATCTCCACCGTCAGCTTGCCGTCCGCGCTCTCAAACGCTTCCACAGTCACGCTTCCTCCGCTCAGATTCCTATTGAAATCCTCCACTTCCGCCATCAGCATATCCTCTAAATTCTCCGCATCATAGTACTCCTTCGCAAATTCCTCCGTAATGGTTTCCACGATGCTTCCGTCTTTCAGCACTTCGATTTCCGCTCCAGCCCCCGCAGGAACATTGGCTTCCTCCGGACCTGCCCCCCGGCCTTCTCCATTCTCCCCGCAGCCGCATAAAACAGCGCTTATCAGAAATATTCCTAATATCCACTTCATTCTACCCATTCCATCGTCCTCCATTGCCTGTCTTCTCGTAATAATCCGTTCCTCCGGCAAGGCTGTTATTTTACATTCACAATATTATATCTGACTTATAGGGATTTTTCAACCTATATTTTTCCCCTACTCCAACACTTTCAAACTCTTCATCTCCCTGTCCACAAACCTTTTGCAAAATTCCCCCGCAATCTGTTTCAATTCCCCCAAAATTTCATCGGTCACGGCAAAAGTATATAATTTCTCCACCGGGCTTTTTTCTATGTAATTCATCGCATACACTGTGGATTCCTTCCATGCTTTCCCCACGGGGATTCCTGGGTATTCCCCATTTGCCACCACTGCCCTGATCTCAAAAACGCAGCGCACCAGTTCCTTATCCAGCCCTTTCGCCAGAAGAGCCCGCAGCGACTGGTACAGCAGTTTCAGCATCTCCACCTCTTCCCCGTTCTCCCGCGTATAATAATCCGCCATTTCCAGGAAGTACATGCCATAACAGACCGCCGAAAAGTCTTCCCGAAGGCCTTCAAAATAATTCCGGATATCCGCCTCCATGATATTATAAGAAGACCTTCCCTCATACATCTTAAATTCCCCGAATACAAAAGGAGAAGCAGCGGCCACAAGACGGCTGTTAGGCTTTCTCGCCCCTTTGGCAAATGCCGATATTTTTCCCCGTTCTTTTGTCAAAATAACGACGCGCCTATCGTATTCCCCGATAGGCACTGTCTTCAATACAATCCCTGTTAACTTCACAAACTCCTGCATACGGGTTATCCCCCATAACCATGTAATCTTCCGTTGTATTTCCTTGTATTTTCCTGAAATTCAGGTAATCTTCCACGCTTCCGGTACTTAAAAATTGTTGCCAGTAATTTAATCCCTTCATCTTGTGCCCCCTAACTTTTCTACTTCTATTAGGGTTCGCTTTTTTCATATTTCCTATTCGGATTCTTTGGGATTATAGCCGAAATTTTTCATGTACAAATCGCTGTCGCGCCAATCCTTCCTCACCTTTACCCAAAGCTGCAGATTTACCTTGCATTCCAGCATATCTTCAATTTCCGGCCTGGCTTTACTGCCGATTTGCTTTAGCATGGCACCCTTTTTCCCTATAACAATGCCTTTATGGGATTCCTTTTCACAGACTATGGTCGCTTCGATATCTGCTATTGTGGTCCTTTTCCCCTTGGCCCTGTCCACACTTTTACGGAATTTCATACTTTCAATTACAACCGCAATTCCATGAGGGATCTCCTCCTCTAAGCTATAAAGGGCTTTCTCACGGATTAACTCCGATACAATCTGCCGCTCCGGCTGATCCGTCACCGTATTTTCATCATAATAAGCTTCCCCGTAAGGAAGGTATTTCATAATGCAGGACAGCAGTTCGTCCACATTATCCCCTTTCAGTGCCGATACAGGAACGATCTCCTCAAAATCCATCTCTTTCCGGTAAGCATCAATAAAAGTCAGCACTTCTTCTTTTTTTACTTTATCCGTTTTATTAATCACCAAGATCACCGGTGTTTTCACTTTTTTTAACTGTTCGATAATATGCTTTTCCCCTGCCCCGATAAAAGTAGAAGGCTCCACAAGCCATAATATCACATCCACTTCCGTTAACGAACGTTCCGCTATACGCACCATGTAATTCCCCAGCTTATTTTTCGCCTTATGGATACCGGGTGTATCCACGAAAACAATCTGCCCCTCCTTCGAAGTATACACGGTCTGTATCCTGTTCCTGGTTGTCTGTGGGCGATTGCTGGTAATTGCAATCTTCTGCCCGATAATATGATTCATCAATGTAGATTTCCCTACATTGGGCCTGCCTATCAAAGTGGCAAACCCCGATTTAAAATTATTGTTCAATGTGTTCTCCTCTTTCCTGCATTTCCTCCGTCACCATACCTTCGCTCTGCTTCCCCTCTGCATCCGCACCCTGCCGGCCGCTCCAGTGCCCGCTCATATCAAAATATGCTCCTGGCTGGGGCTCCTGATTCACCGGCTGAACCTCTTTTCCTTTCCATCCCTGTTTTCCCTGCCAGCCCTGCTTCCCGCCAAGCTTCTCCGCTTTTTTCTTTCTCCTTTTACGTGCTGCCCGCACAATGCATATGATAAGCGCAATAATAACCGCCCAGAAAATCAAATACGGCAAATTGATAACAAACCAGATAAAGGTATTCTTAAGCCCTTTCCCCAGACTGTTCATGGAAGCCGCAAAACCTTTGGACATCTTCTCCCAGGCAGTTTCTTCCCTGGTAGGTGTCAGCACCTCCACTTCCCTTATATTCAAAGATACCGTGGAAAAATCCACCAGATTATCATAAGTCCGCAGCTGGGATTCCATGCTTTCTATTTCATAGCGAATCTGGGAAAGGCGCTCCTCTATGGCAATAATATCCTCCATCGTCTCCGCCTTTTCCAACAGTTCCAGCAACCTGTCCTGCTCCGTCACCAAGGCCTTCTTGTGGCTCTCCAAATCCACATACTGCATCGTTACATCCTGCGTATTCTCGTTGCGGCTAACCACATTGGAATACTCCGATACTTCCGTTACAAACAGACTCAGGTTATCCTTCGGGATACGTATTTTCAGGTTAGCCCCTTTTAGGGAATTCCCATACGAACCACTGCCATTATGCACGCTCATACTTTCTATGTACCCGCCCAGGGAATCCACTCTCCCCTCCACCGTACCAAGCAGCTTATCAAAATCCCCCGTCTCCACATCCATATAGACATCCTTGATCAGCTTCCGGTTAGAGGCCACCGATACCGTCTCCCCGCTATCCGTTGCCCCTGCCCCTTTTTCCTCCGCATAATCAAACTCTCCCAAATAAACATCCTCGGCTGCCGCTTCATTCATGGCCGGCGCCTCCGCCGCTGCCGTAGAATTATCATATATACTGGAACTGCCGCATCCCATCTGCAGCATTACCGCCGCAGCCGCCATCCCCATAAAAAAATTCTTCTTCCATACTTTTTTCATAAACCTTTCCCTCCCAAATACGGAACCTTTTTGTACCTGAAATTCCGAAAAGCCGCCTTAATGGAACAGCTGTTCCAATTTTCCGAACATCCCTTCCCTCTCCTTCAATTTTTCCTCACTGCCCACCACGCAAAGGCAGTCATCCCCCATAAATGCACGAATATGCCCGGCCAATCCCCTGATGTCCTCCGGGGTAGCCGCAAGCAGTTCCTCCCTTTCCCTCTGCACGCTGGCAAAAGGCAGCTTCGTCATATATCCGGTCAACGAATACAGCCCCTTGGCCGCCGGGGTCATAGGCACATCCAGCTCGCTGATTGCCCCGATGACAAACTGAGTCATCGTCCGTTCATCCGCTTCAAAACCTTCCACATATTCCGCCGCTTTCTCATAAACATCCACCGTCTTCTCCAGGTTAGGGTCTCTATAGGAAACAAAATAGCTATCCCCCGATTTTCCGAAACTGCACATACAGCCATAGGCACCGCCTTTTACCCGGACACGGTTCCACAGATAATCATAGCCCATCATTACCTTTAACACCTTCAAGGCTCCCGTATAAGCCAGCCCCTTCCGGATAAAGTTCCCCGCCCTGCACACGTACTGCACTTGTGCAGACGTCAGGTAGCCTTCGTTTTTCTTTTCCAACACCGGCCGAAACGCTTCTTTTTCCACCGGATCAGTAAACAGTTTCCCCCTAAAAGACTGCACCAGTTCTTCCAAACCCTGATACCCTTTTTCCTCCCCCACATAATCCATCATAAAATTCTCCGGACGGAAAATACTTTTCACCAATAGTTCCAGCTTTTGTACCAAATCCTCTTTTTCCTCCTCAAACCGGCCCTCCAGCTTCTCCAACAGCCTGTATTGGGGAATGCCGCTAAGCTGCCCCGCCACGGCCGCCGTAGGGGAAAGATAGGAAAGCGCCCGGAGCGCCGCCAGGGAATGGCCCGCCGATACCATGGAAGCCTGCATCCTGGACTGTATCTCCGCAATCACATCGTACAGTCTTTTCTTATCCGTAAACTTAGAATGTAAAGCAATTTCCTCTGCCAGGCGGAAAGCTTCCGGCATTTTTTCATAAAGCGCCTTTGCCTTGATTTCCAGCATTACCTTATATTCCGGCATATTGGCCGAATTGATATATGTGTTCGCTACCAGATTGATACCGCCTGTCTTGATATTGATTTCATGACATAAATCGCCATAGGCATAATTTTTTGTGTCCACCATGCCCAGCACATTTTTCAGCACACCGATATAGGGGAAAAGTTCTCCCGGTATCTGTCCGATATCGAACATAAACCTCAGATAACCAATCCCGTTAGTGAAAATATTATGGGTCAAAATCAGCGTATCGCCCGCATAACGCTCTTCATTCACATAATTTTCCGCTTCCCTTTTTATATCCTCCCGTTTTAACAGCGGAATTTTTTCCAAATCTTCTTTTTGGTCAGGCTCCTCCTGATATTCTTCCAGTTCCTTCGTCTGCTTTACTACCTCTTCTATCTCTTCTTTGCTAAGCCCTGCCTTATATTCCTGCAGTTTTTTGGCCAATTCGGCATCCTTTTTCGCCGTCAGTCCTTTCACCGGAGCTAATACCAGCACGGACTTATGTCCATTATCCAGCAAATACTTGCGGATTAAATCTTCGTAATACCCCTCGTCCATTTCCGCCTTTAATGCCGCAAACGTCTCATTGGCCTCCACATGAATCAACGGCTTCCTCTCATCATACAACCAGCTGTCCAAAGCCTGCAGCCCCACCATCAGCCCCTTAGGATAGCTGCCGAAATCCGATTCCCTGTATTTGAATTCCAAATAATTCAGCCCGGCTTTTAACGCCTTCCTGTCAATTCCCTTCCCGGCCTGTTCCTTCAGCACGTCCTCGATCACACGGGCAAACTCTTCCTTCTGCCCTTCCTCAGCCCCCTTGGCCACTATGGAAAAATAAGGCTGCATCACACCGTTATCATAATTGCTGTATATTTCCTTTCCAATCCCCTTTTGAATCAGCGCTTCTTTTATCGGCGCCCCAGGGGCGGAACAAAGCGCATAATCCAGCGTTTGGAACGCAATATACAATTTCCTGTCCAAATTGTCACCAACCACCGCATTATAAGCAAGATAGGTATTCCCCTGCTCTGACTCACCTTCCATAATGGAGTATTCCCTCCTTATTTCCCTGGGCGCATCAAATCCTTCCTGCACCCGGATTTGGGAATCCACCTCCAAAGCATCAAAGCGGTCCAGATATTCCCTGTCCAAAAACTCCAGCTTCTCCGCCATATCCATATCTCCGTAAAGATAAATATAGCTATTGGAAGGATGGTAATATTTTTTATGAAATTCCAGGAACTCCTCATAGGTCAGGCTGGGAATTACATCCGGGTCCCCCCCCGACTCCGTGCCATAGGCCGTATCCGGGAACAGGGAATTGAGCACCTCCCTGTCCAACACATCGTCCGGCGAAGAAAATGCCCCCTTCATCTCATTATAAACCACTCCGTTGATCCTCAGTTCATCCTCAGCATCCTCCAGTTCATAATGCCAGCCTTCCTGCATAAAAATATTTTTTTCGTTATATATATTGGGATAAAAAACTGCATCCAGATAAACATGCATCAGATTCTGAAAATCCTTATCATTGCAGCTGGCCACCGGATACACCGTCTTATCCGGATAAGTCATCGCATTCAAAAAAGTATTTAACGAGCCCTTGGCCAGTTCGATAAACGGATCCTTTACAGGGAAATTTTTCGAGCCGCACAAAACCGTATGTTCAATAATATGGGCCACCCCCGTACTATCCTTGGGCGGCGTACGGAAACCGATATAAAACACCTTATTGCTGTCATCATTGGAAAGCAGCGTAACCCTCGCCCCGGTCTTTTTATGCCGAAGCAGATAACCATACGAATTCAAATCCGGAACCTGCCTTCCCTCTACAATTTCATAACTCCCCAACTCCCTGATTTTCTCTTCCATCCGCTTATTATCCATCCCGCCCTATTCCTTTCTTATTTCTCTCACCAATCACGCATTGGCGCAATTCATTATACCATATGTCACCAATTTCCGTCAGGAAATTGATGACCTGCTTGCGCATCAGCGCAATTCATTATACCATATGT
>BLLT01000132.1 GCA_011958945.1 Lachnospiraceae bacterium
CTCTTTTTTACATTATAGGAAATTACGCCACAGCGTTGTAAGCTGCCAGGAAAGAATGCGAAGCATTCTTTGGAATTAGCCGCTGGGCCAATTCTTTTTTACAGAGAAAACTTATAAAAACGTATTGATTGAAAATTCATACAGATTATGTTATAGTAATACATAGTTAAGGACTGCACATAGCGAAGAGCGCATCGGGCAGGATAACTATCGTATATTACCCCTAAAGGGGAGGTATTCATAGAAATAGGAAAGGAAATGGGTTATGGATAAGGAACTGAAGGACAAATTGGAGGCTAATGGATTCGATGTAGATGTGACATTGCAGCGTTTTATGAATAATGAAAAGCTGTACTTTAAATTTCTGAAGAAGCTTCCGGCAGATCAGAATTATGTAAGTTTTGGGGAGGCAATAAATAACGGGGATTGTGAAGCAGCTTTCCGCAGCGGGCATACGTTAAAAGGCGTATTGTCCAATTTAGGTGTGGACAGTGTTTTAAAGGTGTTAGAGCCAATGGTGGAAAAATTACGTGCCAATAATATGGAAGGGGTTCCTGAGGCCTTGGTTGAATTCAAAAATGAATATGAAAAAGCGATTATGACAATCAATGGACTGGAATAGGCAGCCCGAAATTTACAAGCCGGGAGAAAGGCATGGTGTTATGAAGAGAATATTGTTAAAGTTAAGCGGGGAAGCGCTGGCGGGCAGCAAGAAGACGGGATTTGATGAAGAGACGGTGCGTGGCGTAGCTTTGCAGGTGAAGGATTTGGCGGAGAGCACCCAAGTAGGAATTGTCATTGGGGGCGGCAACTTCTGGCGAGGGCGTTCCAGCGAGAACATAGACCGGACAAAAGCAGATCAGATAGGCATGTTGGCCACTGTAATGAACTGTATTTATGTATCCGAGATTTTCCGCTCCGTTGGGATGGAGACGGAAATACTTACCCCGTTTAGCTGTGGATCTTTTACCAAAATGTTTTCTAAGGATAAGGCAAATAAATATTTTGGCCAGGGGAAAGTAGTCTTTTTTGCAGGGGGAACCGGACATCCCTATTTTTCTACGGACACAGGGGTAGTGCTCCGTGCGGTAGAGGTGGAAGCAGATGTGATATTGCTGGCAAAAGCGGTGGACGGGGTATATAATGATGATCCGAAGAGCAATCCGGACGCGGAAAAATATGATGAGGTTTCCATTGACGAAGTAATTGAGAAAAACCTGCAGGTAGTAGATATGACGGCCTCTATTTTGGCCAGGGATAATAAGATGCCCATGTGGGTATTTGGATTGAATGAGGAAAATAGCATTGTCAATGCGGTAAAAGGAAAGTTCACCGGAACAAAGGTAACGGTTTGAAACAGTTCAGACAGGTCTGGACTGCTACAAAAATAATACTGGAGGGATTAGATATGGATGAAAGACTTAAAGCATATGATGAGAAAATGAGAAAGACGGTGGAGTATTTGGCTTCCGACTATGCCACAATCCGTGCAGGGAGGGCAAACCCCCACGTGTTGGATAAAATTAAAGTGAATTATTATGGAACTCCTACACCTATTCAGCAGGTAGGGAATATTACGGTGCCGGAGGCCAGGATGATTCAGATTGCCCCTTGGGAGAAATCCCTGATAAAGGAAATCGAGAAGGCAATTATGGCATCGGATGTAGGCATTACGCCTTCCAATGACGGATCCATTATCCGTCTGGTATTCCCGGAACTTACCGAAGAACGCAGGAAAGATTTGGTGAAGGAAGTAAAGAAAAAGGGCGAGGACGGCAAGGTTGCCGTGCGCAATATCCGCAGGGATGGCAACGATGCCTTCAAGAAGCTGGCAAAGGAAGATGTTTCTGAGGATCAGATTAAGCAGTTGGGGGATGAACTGCAGAAGATGACAGATAAATTTATTAAGGAAATTGATAAGCTAATTGACGAAAAGTCAAAGGAAATTCTCAAGGTATAATGTTGGCCGTGAATAGAAAAATGAGGGACAGGCGATAGGAAGCAATCGTATTGTCCCTTTTGGCAGTGTACAGACCTACGGACATCGAATAGTAAAGGAACGAAGACACTGCTTAGGAAAGGGCATGGGAAAAATGCAGGAAAAATTTGTAAATGTTCCAAATCATGTGGCAATTATTCTGGATGGGAATGGCAGGTGGGCAAAGGCCAAAGGAATGCCGAGGAACTATGGGCATGTACAGGGGGCAAAGACTGTAGAAGTGATTTGCGAAGAAGCGTATAAAATGGGAATCCAGTATTTAACGGTATACGCATTTTCCACAGAGAACTGGAGTCGGCCGAAAGATGAAGTGGATGCTTTGATGAAGCTGCTGCGCAATTACCTAAAAACCTGCCTAAGGACAGCGGAAAAGAACAGGATGTGCGTGCGCATCCTTGGAGATAAAACTGGTTTGGATGCAGATATCAGGGCTAGGATTGAGGAACTGGAAACTGCAACGAAAAGCAATGACGGGCTGCATTTTCAGATTGCCTTAAATTACGGCGGAAGGGATGAAATAGTCCGGGCTGTAAAGAAAGTGGCGGCGGATATGGCACAGGGCAGGATAAGCGAAGAAGATATTACGGAGAAACTGGTAGGGGATAGGCTGGATACTCATGGGCTTCCGGAGCCGGATTTGCTTATCCGTACATGCAATGAACAAAGAGTGTCCAATTTCCTGCTGTGGCAGTTGGCCTATACGGAATTGTATTTTACGCCGGTGTCCTGGCCGGATTTTTCAAAAGAAGAATTGGAAAAAGCTGTGGAAGCATATAATAAAAGAGACAGAAAATTTGGCCTGGTAAAAAATCAGTAATTGGCGGCACCGGAATGGAGGGTATGTATGTTTTTCACTCGTTTATTCAGCAGCGTGATATTAGTAATCATTGCCCTGGTGACGCTGTTACAGGGAGGATATTTATTGGCCGCGGTACTTTTGGCCATATCTTTAATCGCATATAGAGAACTAAGCAAGGCATGTGGCATCCATACGGAGGGAAAATTTGTAAATGCTTTGGAAATAGCGGGCATTATGGGAATATGTATTTACTATGGGGTAGTTGTATTTACGGATTCCCAGGCGGCAGCGATGCTCATTATCTTATTGATTATGATTGCCCATATGTTTGTCTATGTATTTACCTTTCCCCTTTATCATGCGAACCAGGTGATGGCAGCTTTTTTTAGCTTTGTATATGCACCGGTAATGTTTTCCTTTATTTACCAGACGAGAGAACTGAAGTACGGTATTTATCTTGTATGGATGATTTTTATCAGTTCATGGATTTGCGATAGCTGCGCTTATCTAACGGGCATATTAATCGGAAAACATAAGATGACACCGAAACTGAGTCCGAAAAAATCTATCGAGGGGGCCATTGGAGGCGTGGCAGGTTCTGCATTAGTAGGGGCGCTTTATGGATACTTCATTGTGGAAAAGGTAGTGGCGGAGCAGCCTGTCACCTGGGTGTTTGCTTTTATCAGCGGAATCGGTGCGATGATTTCCCAGATTGGGGATTTGGCAGCATCTGCCATTAAGAGGAATCATGAGATTAAGGATTATGGGCATTTGATACCGGGGCATGGGGGAATTATGGATCGGTTTGACAGTGTTATTTTTACGGCGCCGATGATTTATGGTTTGGCTCTTTTGCTTATGAACGTAGGAACACCATAAGGGAGGCAAGGGATTTTTTGTGTGTGGCTTTGCCTGCATCTGGCAGAGAGTGTGCCGCAAGCGTATAGATGAGGAAGGGCTGTTCCAGGAGGCCATTATAGAAAAGAAGGGAATACGGATGAAAAAAATAGCAGTCTTAGGGTCTACCGGTTCCATAGGAACACAGACTTTGGATATTGTAAGGCAAAATGATGATTTGGAAGTGGCCGCCCTTGCTGCGGGCAGCAATGTGGAATTGATGGAGAAGCAAATCCGTGAATTTTCTCCCCGCATAGCGGTTATGTGGAGCGAAAAAGCCTGTAAGGATTTACGGGCGAGAGTGGCGGATTTGGACGTGAAAATAGGATGCGGCATGGAAGGGCTTTTGGAAATTGCTGTTATGGAGGAAACGGAGGTATTGGTAACGGCAATTGTGGGAATGATTGGGATTAGGCCTACAATTGCCGCTATCGAAAGCGGTAAGACCATTGCCTTGGCAAATAAGGAGACATTGGTGACTGCCGGGCATATTATTATGCCTCTGGCGGAGAAGAAAAAAGTATCTATTTTGCCGGTGGACAGCGAACACAGCGCTATTTTCCAATCCATGAACGGGGAACCGGCAAGGAGGGTGCAGAAAATACTGTTGACCGCATCTGGCGGCCCTTTCCGGGGGAAGACGGCGAGGGAACTAAGGGATATGAAAGTGGAGGATGCCTTAAAACATCCTAATTGGGCCATGGGGAGAAAAATAACCATAGACTCTGCGACAATGGTGAATAAAGGGCTCGAAGTGATGGAGGCGAAATGGCTTTTTGGCGTTGGCCTGGATGGAATCGAAGTAGTGGTGCATCCACAGAGCATCATCCATTCCATGGTGGAATATGTGGATGGGGCAGTGATGGCACAGCTGGGAATGCCGGATATGAAGCTGCCCATTGCCTATGCACTGTTTTATCCGGACAGAAGGCCGATGGACGGAAAAAAAGTGGACTTTTTTGAATTGGGCAGCTTAACTTTTGAAAAACCGGATTTAGAGACATTTACAGGATTGAAGCTGGCTTTTGAAGCGGCACAGCGGGGCGGAAGTATGCCTACGGTCTATAATGCTGCCAATGAGAAGGCAGTAAGTTTATTCTTGGAAAGAAAGATAGGGTTCATGCAGATACCGGAGCTGATAGGGGAGGCTATGGAAAACCATAAAGCTGTGGTCAATCCATCAGTGGAAGAGATTCTCTGTGTAGAGCGGGAAGCGTATGAATTCATAGAGAGGGCAATAAGTTGATTGTAACAATTTTGTTATTTATATTAATATTTGGGTTGATTGTAATTTCTCATGAATTTGGGCATTTTCTGTTGGCCAAAATGAATGGAATTCATGTGGTGGAATTCGCAGTAGGCATGGGGCCGACACTTTTTCATTTTCAGAAGGGGGGTACGGTTTACAGCTTAAAAGCGCTGCCCATTGGCGGGGCATGTATGTTTGAAGGGGAGGATGGCCTTGCGGAGAAGGAAGAAGGAGGGCCATCGGAAGGCTCGTTCCTTTCTGCCAGTGTTTGGGCGCGGATTTCAGCCGTAGTAGCAGGGCCTTTGTTTAATTTGATACTGGCCTATGTCCTCACATTGATTTTAGTGGCATTTTCCGGTTCGAATCGTCCTGTGGTGCAGAGTGTTGTACCTGGCAGTGCAGCGGAGGAGGCAGGGCTGCAAAGCGGAGATGTGATAACGAAGATTGATAAGGAAAAAATACATCTGGGCACGCAGGTGATGCTAATTTCCCAATTGAACAGGGGAGAAGAACTGTCCATTGAATTTGTAAGGGATGGGAAAAAGGAAAGCGTGTTGCTGACGCCGGTTTATGACAGTGAGGCCGGAAGACATTATATCGGATTTGCCGGTGTGATGGAGCCTTTCCGGTGTAAAGGGCTGGAGGTTTTCCAATATGGTTTTTATGAATTGGAATATTGTGTCAGCGCCACATTTAAAAGTCTGGGCATGCTTTTTTCGGGCAGGGTGACCAAGGATGATGTGGCAGGGCCGGTGGGAATCGCCCAGCTGGTAGGGGATACTTATGAAACCGCAAAACCTTACGGGATGAGCAGCGTGATTCTTTCCATGATGAATATAGCGGCTATTTTGTCCGTAAACTTAGGTATTTTAAATCTTTTGCCAGTTCCGGCCTTGGATGGGGGGCGGCTGGTATTCCTTATCATCGAAGCGATACGGGGGAAACCGGTACCGCCGGAAAAAGAGGGGATGGTTCATCTGGCAGGGATGGCGGCTTTGATGGTATTGATGGTTCTGGTGTTGTTTAATGATATTTCCAGGTTTTTTTCATAAGAAATTCGGATGTCCAACCTGTATGTAGAAGGCTTTGGACATCCGAATTTTCTAGTTCATAGGTTCATATCAGGCTCTCCTGGCATAAATAGGGGAAAGAAATGCACGGCATCCATTTGTCTGTATCACTTCCGCCTGATAGATGTCCTGCTCCAATTCGGGCATATCCGAAAATACAAGTGTGCCGCTGCAGGATTGTGCCGTATATGCCGTATGCATCAGGTATGCATGGGAATGCCATGGAAGCACATGGTTGGAAAAACCATAGGAAAGCAATTCCCAAAGAGGGATTTCATGATGGAAACCGTTTATATCCAAGATAATTTCCGTATTGGAATCCCCCTGCACCTCAAAGACAAAAGCGCTGGTTTGAGGCTGGAGTGTAGAAGGGTTGCGGAGGGTATCGCATTCAAAATCACTACAATGGTTGTCATAATGAAAAGAGTTTCTTAAAGCATTGGTATGGTCTGCTGCATCTGCCTCCTTGTATCTGGGGCTTAGTGCATTCCGGCCCCGCCAGTAAGGCTGCACACGTAGAAGTTTCCCATTTTTTGCCTGTAATCTTCCTTCCCAATGGTAAAGTTCTTCCGAACTGCTCCATCCCATTTCCAGCCGGAGTATGTAATGCTGCTTTTCAGCAGATGTTTTAATATCGGCGATAGAAGCGGAATCGAAAACCTTTGAAGCAGCGAGAAGTCCGTTTTTGCGAAGCAGGATAGCGCTTAAAGGAGCATCGCCCCTGGCTGTGATAGTAATTTCCCGCTTATCCGCTGTAATGGTATCCCCCATCATGGAATCATTAAGATACATCTGGCAGAGGATTCTATCCCCAGTTACTGCATAAGTATGTCCTTTTCTTATTGCTTCAAAAAGGTCTCTTCGTGTTTTGCCTTTTGCCCAGACTCCAGCCAACCCATCTCCGTAGGAACCGGGAAAGCCGGCATGATGGTCGGTGGAACCAACAAAGGAGAACCGAAAACCTCTCTTTAATCCTTCAGATACAGTGTTGCGGGGGTCCAGCGGCCCCATGTCATGATAATATGGGAAAGGGCCATCGGCACGCATGGAACACCCATGCTTGGAATAGACTTCCACAACAGGAGAAATGGAGGGGGTAAAACCATCCCAGTCAATCCCCCGATATCCAGGGGTATAACCGATATGGTGGGGCACAGCAATGGCGCTACAACCACAGTCCTGGATTAATTCGCCTGGGGAAGAACGGTAAATCAAGGGAAAGTTGGCATCCGGGGAGACGAAGTGATGGTCACCCCATTTGGAAGAATGCATTTCATAGGATTGAAACGTTACCAGATTCTCTGTATTATACCGGTTGACAGTTTCCCTTACCTCCTCCCAATGGTCATGCAATTTTTGAAATCCCCGTCTATGGAAATCCACAACAAATTGGGTATCAGCTGTTTTTTCATAAATATCGGGCCACATGGCATGGCCGGTAATGCAGCAGAAATCCAAATGTTTTTCCGCTATGGAAAGTGCATTTTTAAGGCTGCCGAATCCGTAAGATATTCCGCAATGATTATGTAAGTCACCCCAGTATAGATTCATAGTTTTCCTCCTGTTTTGCAAGATAGGGTTCTTGCTGTTTCCTTTTAATTTTTAATCTTTCATATTGCTCTATTGGCGCATCATTGGCTTCCATCAGGGCTATCATTTTGGATAACATTTTCCGTTCCAGTTCAGGATGGTTCAAAGGATGCATCTGAGCAGGGTCATTTTCCAGGTCAAAGAGAAGATTTTCATGAATATGGAAGGCATCCACATATCCGATGCGTGCATGAGTATCCTTTTCCACCCAGTGGCCGCTTTTGATTTTCATAGGGCGGCAGCCCTTAGTAAAGGAAAAAGGTGTTGTCAGTTCGGCAGTCTGCATTTCAGGAACGGAAAACATGTTGTATAGATGCATTGGCATATAGGTATATTGGTAGAGGGGGGTGTTTTCCCCTTCGCCGATGCCGCGCATGTATACATAATGGGTGTCAGTGACACAGACATGGCCGCCAAAGACACCGAAAAGCGCACTATCTCTTACCGGTTTGTCATTAACAATTGTTTCTGCCAGATTATGGCCTTCCATATCTTTAGTAGGTGAAATACCGAAATAATTTAATAATGTGACTGGTAAATCAATGGTCTGAACAAGGCTGTTTCTCCGTTCCCCATGGATGTTGCTGCGTGGATCCCAGATAAAGAGTGGTATGCGGGCGGTTTCATTGTACCAAGGCATAATATTTTTTCCCCAGTAATCGTGTTCGTCCAGCATAAAGCCATGATCTGTATTGACAATCAGCATGGTATCCTTCCACATGTCATAGCGATCCATTAAATCCAGAAGTTTCCCAAGATGGGCATCACACATGGATAGGAGAGCAGCATAGGTTTTACGTATATGTTCCCTTTTTACAGGATCTTTTTCCGCATGGCCGTATCCTGGCCAATCAAACGGTTCGCCAGCATAGGAGTCTTCATAAAGCATCTTGTATTTATCGGGAACGAAAAAAGGCTCATGGGGGTCAAAACATTCCAGCTGAAGAAACCAGTTATCCGCCTCTTTATTTGTTTCGATAAAATGCATGCCAGAAGCAAATGTGCGGTACTGGGGCATGTCTTCTTCGCTTTGAATCTGCTGGCGGTTTACCTGATCCATGGCTGCTTTAAATTCACCGGCAGTACAGTGAATTTTATCTTTACCATGCATAGCCTTTACATCTCCCAGATAAGGGTCTCCTTCCTGGCCGCGGATAAAATCAAAAGAAGTATAGCGGAAATGGTAAGTGGCACCGCCATCTTCCCAGTAGTGCTGATGATCTGTGACAAGATGGGTATAGATGCCATTTGCACTCATCATCTCAATGGCGGAGTCGTCAAAGGGTTCCAAAGGACTCCAGCTTCGATGCAGAAAATTATAGCGCCCGGTATGGAGTTCGCGCCGTGCAGGCATACAGGGCATACTGCCCACATAACAATTATCAAAAACACAGGTTTTTTCAGCCAGGCGCTTAAAATTTGGGGCATGAGTCCAGCTGCAGCCGTAACAGGGCAGATAATGCCTGTTTAAGGTATCAAACATTAACATGATTGCTTTCATTTTGAACTTTTCCTTTCCAATATGCTTTTTTAAAGCTGTCTCAGTACATATTTTGGCAGCTTTGCATTAACGCTTGTTTAACGAAAGGGAGATTATATTTTCTCTTTTTTCATTTGGAAGAAGGGTCACAAGAACCCCTCTTTTACGGGCATTGACACGGCCAAGGCCCGGGCAGATGCAAGGCTCTATGCCGATGGCATAAGGAGAATGGAGAAAATTTTTCCAGATTCCCATCCATTCCAATCCATTTCCTTTGGCGCATAGAAGAGCCTGGATTTGCAGGTCAGGGTTATAAAGAGTGATTCCCCGATCCATATTAGAGCGAGTATAATATACGATTTCATGTTTCTCACTGCCCGGCGCACCCATGCGCAGAAGCTGTTCTTTTGTCTCCAGGCATCCGGTATCCCGGTTTTCAATATAAGAAAACTGGCCGTTAATAAGTAGTTTGTCAGATAAAAAGGGCGCACCAAAATTGATGTGATACATCATCATATAAGGCTGAGGGGAAGCGGAACGATTTTCTATGGTGTCATGTATAAATATTTGGTCTTTTTCCGTATCCGCCGTAATTTCTCGATAAAGGCGCATATGAACTCCATCTTCGTGTATTTCATCGGCGATTCCCCGGATGGTAGCTTTTCCTTCTTCTTCCTGTATTTCTATATTGGTACAGGGGGTATTGGAAATACAGCCATGTAGTCCAAAGGCATGTCCGTTTTCTTCACAGGGGCGTCCGGCATTACAGAGCCCGCAGGTAGTAAGTAAGCCGACAAAAAAATTTTTTGCAAATCCTTCTGTTCCTTGTTCTGTAAAATTTCGAGGGGAAATCCCTGCCTTTTCATTGGTATGGCTAATCATCGTTTCCTGATAGCTCAGTCGATAGATATCCAGGGCACGGTCAGGAATCGTAATGAATTCCAGGCCGCCTTTACTGTCCAGAGAAAGGGCAGGTACTTTTTCCCCGGATAGCGGGTCAGATAATGTTATGTGCTTAACTAGTTTTCTTCCATTCCTCATATGAATACCTCACCCTTCCATAATCTTCCTTATTACCACCACTTAATCATAGCAGTAACCTCATTGCGCAGAGCAATAAAGGCTTCGCTGGTGACATTGCGGGGATAGGGCAGTTCGTTGCTGATGGATGCTTTGATGCTGGTAGGTTTATTGGTTAGCACAAGAATCCGTTCAGACAGATATACAGCTTCCTCAATGTTGTGAGTAATAAAAATAACGGTAGTTCCCAACTTGCGCCATAAGTTCAACAGTTCATCCTCCAGTTTGAACCGAAGTTCGATGTCCAATTGTCCGTAAGGTTCATCCATCAGGAGCAAATCAGGCTGTACTGCAAAGGCACGCGCAATAGCAACTCTTTGCAGCATACTTGCGGAAAGCTGGTTGGGATAATATTTTTGGAATTTATCCAGCCCTACCATTTCCAGGGCGGCATCTGTCTTTTCCTGTATTTCTTTCTGGGGCAGTTTCATAACCTCCAGGCCGAAGCTGACGTTCTGACGTACATTCCGCCAGCTCATGGTGGAATATTCCTGCATGATGTAGGCCAGACGGTGTTTCTTAGGATTGACTTCTTCACCAGAAATTAAAATGGAACCTCTGTCAATATCATATATTTTAGTCAGGCTATTTAAAAAAGTAGTTTTCCCGCAGCCAGTAGGTCCTACAATGCATAGAAATTCTCCATCTCCCACATTAAAAGAAATATTGTCCAGAACCAGGAGTTCCCCAAACTGCTTGGTCAGATTTTTGACTTCAACTTTGTTCATATCTTGTCTCCTTCTATTTTGTGCTCTCGAATAAACGGCTTACCTCTTCACGGTATTCTAAAAATTGTCTGGAAACGTAATCCCTGGGACGGGGCAGGTTAATGCGTACTTCAGTTTTTACCCGGGATGGACAGTTGGTCATAATCACGATGCGGTCTGCTAAAAATACAGCCTCTTCAATATTATTGGTAATGAAGATGACCGTACGCTTCTCTTTGCTCCAGATATCCTGAATGGCATCTTGCATGGAATAACGTGTCTGGGCATCCAGATGGCCAAAAGGCTCATCCATCAA
>BLLT01000133.1 GCA_011958945.1 Lachnospiraceae bacterium
CCGTTTCGCTATCCTCTGCTAATAATACGAACCAGCCTTCAAAAAAGTTTCATTTTCCTTATCACATACAGCCGCCCATGCACCATTTCATTGTATTTATAAAACACATCCTTCACGCTGTTAAAAACTCGCTGCTTCATCTCATCAGATACCTTGGTGTTCTTCCTCGTATTGGGATTGTTGGTAACGCATATCCCAGCCACACCATAAGAATTTTTCCTATATCCGGTAAGCTGGTCTTGCAACGGATTCCGCCTTTGCCAGTTTCTTCTCCCTTTTATCTATTCCGTTTTTCCATTAAATTTTTACCGTTTTATTCATATGTTTTGTCTTTAGAAAGGAAGGCTGTATATGAAAATCTACTGGAATGGTCCTTCCAAAAACATCATAGGCTCGAAAGTCAAGCAACTTCGTCCTGGACTATGAAGTGGCGATCCTTTCCGAATATTTTAACATATCCACTGACGAACTGCTTGGAAAAAGGGGAGGCTTAGTTCTAAAAGGATAATGAGCGAAAAAATGGGTAACAAAAAACCCCGATTTTTCGGGGTTTCTGAGAGGCGCAGACCGGATTTGAACCGGTGAATCAGGGTGTTGCAGACCCACGCCTTACCGCTTGGCTACTGCGCCTTAATTTTTCATCTGTCATCATAAAAAAGTGTCTTCGATACTTTATATCCGTCTCATGACAAACTTACTAATAATATAACAAATCGATAAACTACAGTCAATACTTATTCTTCTGTAATTCATCGACTTAAAATGACTCCGACGGGAATCGAACCCGTGTTACCGCCGTGAAAGGGCGATGTCTTAACCGCTTGACCACGGAGCCTAATGAATCAGCGTAAGCATCCTGCACTAAGACCGGTAAAGATTCTCCTGGCTACCCGCTCGGCTTTGTATGCTGAATTTTTCTTCAAGAAATAACCCAGCGAACATTATATTACCATAACTCGGCCCATTTGGCAAGAGGAAAGTTCTACTTTTCTTGCGTTTTTTTACTTTTTAGTTACTGTTTACAGGCAATGTCATTATATATGTAAAGGGGCTTCCCTTCCGAAAGCCCCTTATCCATACATTTTATACTGTCTCTACCTTCAAAGAATCATATACTGCATTTCAGCCGAATACATGATTCGCCTTCAGCACTCCAAACACAATAACCAGCACCAAAGCGATGACACATAAAAGAATAAATCTGTCCAGGGAGCGAATGGAAATATCAGGAAGCATATCATAGATTCCCTCAAATGCACTGCCTCCCGAAGGCCTCTTCCCTGTTTCCCCCTCCGTTCCGGTCTGCGTTGATTCCTCTTTTACTTCCAGTTCCCGATTCTCCTGCTCCTTATCCATATCTTTTACATCCTCTCTGCCATATATATTCCGGCTAAAACTCAAATTAATTATTTCTTCTGCAGATATTTTCTCAAATCAAGTGCAACTGCGATTACGATTACAAGACCCTGTGCGATGTATGTATAAGCCGGGTCAACACCCAGGAACTGGAGACAAATCTTCAGGATTTCAAATACCAATACACCGATAAGGATACCGCCAACTTTACCAACACCACCATTAGCGGATACACCGCCGATTGTACAGGCTGCGATAGCTTCCAGTTCATAGCCATTACCTGTTGCGGTGGAAGCACCGCCGGCTTTTGCACCTACCAGGAAACCAGCCAATGCGTACATACAGCCGGCCAGAATATAAATACGGATTAAGGAACCACGTACATTAACGCCTGCAACCTGTGCTGCATTTTCATTACCGCCGATAGCGTACATATATTTACCATGGCGGGTTTTATTATACAGGAACCAGAAATATATGCCGATCACTACCGCAAAGAGCATCAGATAAGGAATCGGCCCCAAGGAACCGCTGGCAACGGTCAGGTAGCTGGGTTTGTAACCACCCATAGGCTGATTGTTTGTTATCAAAGAGCAAAGGCCGTAGATGATGGTCTGCATACCCAAAGTTGCGATGAAAGGAGGAACTTTCAAAACGGAGATTACAACACCGTTAACGCCGCCAAAGCAGCCCATGATAGCCATAACAACAATAAGCGCTACCGGCCATGGAATATCCGGCATCCAAGGCAGCATACGTGCAGAATAATCCAGGCTCTGCAGCATCATAGCCGAAAGACATGCCGCAAGCCCTACCGCACGCCCTGCAGAAAGGTCGGTACCTTTGGTAATCAGACAGCCCGATACGCCGCAGGCGATGATGAATCTGGGAGATACATTTACTACCAGATTTTTAAAGTTAGTCACAGTAAAAAAGTTCTGTGTGGTACATCCTGTCAGGATGGCCAGCAACACGATCAGGATAATAATCGCATTGTTGGAAACGATTTTTTTCATATTCAATGATTTTTCCATGATAATGTTCTCCCTCCTTATTCAAACTGAGTCGCAAGAGCCATAATATTCTCCTGATTCGCTTCTTTTCCATCGATAAATCCGGTTACCCGTCCATCACACATAACCATAATGCGGTCAGACATACCGATAAGTTCGCTCATTTCCGAAGATATCATGATAATACTTTTGCCCTGCTTCGCCATCTCAGCAATAATACAGTAAATTTCGTATTTGGCCCCCACATCGATACCGCGTGTGGGTTCATCCATGATAAAAACATCCGGACTGTTTGCCAGCCAACGGCTAATCAGCACCTTCTGCTGGTTACCGCCGGAAAGCGACTGGATTTGCGTCTTGGAGGATGGTGTCTTAATGGAAAGCTTGGCTACATTCTCCTGCACCAACTTCTCAATTTTACCATCATCCAGCATAAACCCTCCGATAAGATACTGATTTAGGGATGCAATGGAAACATTATCCGCTATGGACAGCACTCCAAGAATTCCCGTGGCCCGCCTGTCTTCTGTCAGCATGGCGATACCGCTATTAATGGCATCCTTGGGCTGGGCAATCTTAATTTCCTGTCCTTTATATGTAATCCTGCCGTCTGTATGGTTGCGAAGTCCGAACAGGCCCTCCATCAATTCCGTACGCTGCGCGCCCACAAGGCCTGCCACACCCAGAATTTCACCCTTCTTCAGCTGGAAAGTAACATGCCGGAAGCTTTTAGGATTGATGGATGTAAAATCTTCCACCTCAAATACCACTTCCCCGGGCACATTCTCCCTGACAGGATACAATTCGGAAAGTTCACGGCCAACCATCTTGGTGATAATGAAATCAGTGGTCAGGCCCTTCGCAGACCAGGTTCCGATATATTGTCCGTCACGCATTATCGTTACTTCATCGCTGATACGTAAAATTTCGTCCATCTTATGGCTGATATAGACGATGGAAACGCCTTTACTGCGCAATTCATTGATGATGGTAAACAATGCCTCTACCTCGGCGGCAGTCAAAGACGATGTAGGCTCATCCAGAATCAACACCTTACAATCAGCAGAAACTGCTTTCGCAATTTCAACAAGCTGCATCTGGGATACCGAAAGGCTCCCCAGCTTTGCCTTCGGGTCGAAGTTCAGATGAACCTCCTCTAACACCCTCGCGGCATCTTCATACATTTTATCATGATCAATTACGGTCAGCGGCCCCAGCTTTTTCAGCGGGTAACGCCCTACATAAATGTTTTCACCGATACTTCTTTCCGGAATCGGCTGCAACTCTTGATGTACCATGGCAATCCCACGGTTTAAGGCATCCAGCGGACCTTTAATCTGTACTTTTTCCCCTTCATAAATAACTTCCCCTTCGTCCATGTGGTAAATACCGAACATGCACTTCATCAAGGTCGATTTGCCGGCTCCGTTCTCACCCATCAGGGCATGAACTGTACCCGGACGCAAGTTTAACTGCGCACCGTCCAGCGCTTTGACACCTGGAAATGTTTTTACAACATTGTGCATTTCCAAACGATACTCTGACAATCTGATAACCCCCTTTATAAAAAGAATCCTTCGCATTCCATGCAAGTCCGCGGCACGAACCTGTGAATGCATGTGTCTTACTACGCAGTTCCCTATAATTTAGAAGGAAGTGCATGCGCAAACGCACACGCACTTCCCAATGAATCTACATTTTCTTATTGTTGTGAAGTGTTTCTGATTACTGGAAGTCAGCTACGTTATCAGGAGTAACCTTTACATAGTCTACGTAGATGGACTGCTCGCCTGCTGCATATGTCTTGCCGCCTAACAGTTCTTCCATAGCTGCAACAGCGCCTTCTGCCTGACCCTGAGCGTCATTCAAAACGGTACCTGTCATGTTGCCTGCTGCTACTTCATTCAGCGCTGCATCCAGAGCATCAACGCCTACCAGATAAATATCTTCATTTACTTTGCGGCCTGCTGCCTGAATTGCCTGCAGAGCGCCGATTGCCATATCATCGTTGTTACAGAAAATAACTTCGATGTCTTCGCCAAATTTAGCTAAGTCGTTCTGTGCGATTTCCTGGCCCTTGTTACGATCCCAGTCGCCACGCTGTAAGTCAAGTTCTTCTACTTCCATACCAGCATCTGTCAAAGCCTTTACGGAGAACTCTGTACGATACTGTGCATCAACGTTCTCAGGGTCACCCTGAATCATAATATAAGAAACTTTGCCGTCACCATTGATATCACCTTTATTTGCGGTATCCAGGATCAGTTCGCCCTGCATTGTTCCGGACTGACGTGCATCACATCCTACATATACCAGTTTATCATATGCGCTCATCTGATCTGCAGTGGGCTCACGGTTAATCAATACAGTAGGTACGCCTGCATCCTTTACAGTAGCAATAATCTGATCTACTGCGGATGTCATAACCGGGTTGATAATCAACGCATCCACCTTCTGTGCGATAAAGTTGTTAATCTGGTTGTTCTGTTCAGCCTGGTCATTCTTGCCATCCATGAAAGTTACAGTGTAGCCTTTGCCTTCCAGGATTTCCTGCAATGCGTTACGGTATGTAGTCATGAACGCATCGTCAAATTTGTAAATACATACACCGATGTTTCCGCCTGCACCTGCTGTCTCTGCAGCTGCTTCTGCATCTTCTGCAGCTGCTTCTTCTGCTGCAGCTTCTTCCTCTGCCGGAGCTTCTTCAGCAGGAGTTTCCTCTGCCGGAGCTTCTTCAGCAGGAGCTTCCTCTGCCGGAGCCTCTGTGGCAGCCGGAGCTGCGGAATTGCCACATGCAGCAAGGCCGAATACCATTGCAGATGCCATTGCTATCGCAATTACTTTTTTCAATTTCATAGTTATAATTCCTCCTCTTTTTTGTTCTGCCTTTTTTAGGCGTTTTTATCATTTTTTGCCATAATGTGCACTCCCTTTTGCACATTATGACAACTGACAAGGTTATTGTACTGGATTACCTATCTATTTTCTATAAGATTTTTTTAGAATATTTATGGATTTTCTTTGATTTCGGTAATTAAAATCTCCTGGGGCGTCCAAAAATAGGTGCCATCGGTCAGCGAATATTCCTGCGGCAGTTCTTCCTGCAGGGCACAGCTCACCGCCAGCCTCACGATAGCGCTGCCATAAAGTTCCTTGTTGGCAGAAACAGTCCCCAAAAGCTTACCGCTCTCCAACGCCTCCAGCCCGGGCGTGGTGCCATCGATGCCAATCACATTTACATCCATGACTTCGGCCCGTTCCAGCGCATCAATAGCCCCCAGCGCCATATCGTCATTGTTGCTGATCACCAGTTCGATAGTATCCGGATATTCTGCCAGCCATTGCTCCATCAGCGCCGATGCCTGGCTGCGTTCCCAGTTGGCAATCCCCCCTGTGATTTTTTCAATAGGTACATTTCCATCCTTTAAGGTCTGCACTGACCACTCTGTCCGAATCAGGGAATCCTGATGGCTGGTCTCCCCTTCCAGCATCACATAGCTGACTACCCCATCCCCATTTAAATCCACCGCCTCAGGCTCTTTCCGATACAAGTCCACCACCATCCTTCCCTGTAATATGGCCGTTTCTTTCGCATCCACGCCTATATAATAAAGCTTATCCCAACGATTCATATCCTCCTCCACCGGCTGCCTGTTAAAAAACACCACCGGCACACCGGCCGTCATGGCCCTGTCGATAATAAGAGATGTGTCCATACGATCTACCGGATTAATGCACAGCACATCGCAGCCGAGGGAAATAAAACGCTCCACCTGATTGTTCTGGGTATTCTGGCTTCCCTTGGCATCCTGGATATCCAAGGTTACCTTAATGCCGGTTTCACGTTCATACTCTTTCGCCTTCTCTTCTATAATCCCTCGGATATTATTGATAAAGGTGTCATCCCCCCGGTAGAGGCTGATGCCAATCCTTATCGAAATCTTCTCTTCTTCCTTGCGTACACCCTGGCAGGAAGTCAAAACCATGCATGTCAGGATACATGACAGGAGTATCACTATTGGCATACATATTGCCTTTCCTTTTCCCCCTGCACTTCCTTGACCTTTCCTGGCCCTTTTCATCCGTCCATTCCCCCTCTCATCCGATGTTATGACCTATTTAGTCAATCGGAAACAGCATTTTCTCAAAAGCCGGATTTCGTAAATCTTCTTTTTCTATATAATAAGAATCCATCACTGTGGGAACACTGCCCGCCCCTTCCAGCGCCCGCACCGCCTCACGCACACTGTAATAGCCTATACTGAATTCGTCTGTCACACAGATTCCCGTAATCAGCCCCCTATCCAGATAATTTAGGATAGGCATGGTAGTTCCCCTGCCATAAAGCCCTGCCACATCCTTCCCTGCTGCTGCATAATCGGCCAGAATCCCCGCCGCCTCAGTCAAAATATCCTGGTTCTGTGCTATGAGAACTATTTCCCCTTCCATCTGCATCCCTGTCATCTCAAACACCGTGCGGAATCCATCCTCTTCCCTTCTGGCAATCCGCTGTACCTTGCGCCCCTCTTTCGAAAACACCTCATCTATCCCCTTTAGAAACATGCTATCCATAGCGCTCTGTCTCACTGGGTCCGTCAGTACACAAATGGAGGTCTCATTTGAAATATCTTCCAGAATCTCCCAGGCAAGCCTTTCTCCCATTTTCTCATAATCTATAATTACATTTTCCGCCCCGGCCGCCTCTGCCACACCTGAACGCAAAAGAATTACCGGGATGGTCATTTGCTTTTCTTCCATCTGCTCCTCATCCACCGGAACTACAATTAAGGCATCGGCCCCATCCTGCTCTTCCCTGTCCATCAGTTCCATCTGCTGCCCTGCATCCAGGTTCTCATACAGGGTAATAAAATGGATATCCGTGTTAAACTCCATCGCTGCCTGGTCCATGCCTTTACGGAAATTACCGTAATTGTCTCCCCTGACATCTTCAATTATCACTGAGATCTGATAAATCTTCTGCTCCGGTTCACGGATAATCAGATCCGTAGAACACATCAAAAACAATACCACCAGACAAATAATATATACAACTATCAGCGCTTTCCCACTTCTGCCTATCATGCCCTTCCCCATTTCCCGCAATATCGGCCCGTCAAACTGCTTCTTTACTTGTTGCTGTCACCTTCCTGCGTCATTTCCGTATAAGCTTGTGCCGGCAGATGAATATGGATGACCGTTCCTTCGTCCGGCTCCGACCATATTGTGATCCCATACTCTTCTCCGAAATATAGACGAATCCTTTCATTCACATTTTTGACGCCGATGCCGGACCCCTTTCGGGATGATACATGGGTCTTTTCATCCAAAAGGTTTTCCACCTGCTGTGCCGTCATACCCAACCCGTTATCGCTGATCCTGAATATCAGTTTTTCTCCATCCCGGTATGCCGTCACGCAAATCTCGCCATCCCCGTCCATAAATTCCATACCGTGATAAATGGCGTTTTCCACCAGCGGCTGCAAGGTCAATTTCAGGCAAACCAACTCCATTACAGCCTTATCCGCTTCAATTTTATAAACAAACTTATTCTTAAATCTGGTCCTCTGTATCATCAAATAATTCCGCACATGCTCCAGTTCATCCCTAACCGTAATGATGCTTTTCCCCTTGCTCAAACTGATGCGGAAAAACCTGGCTAACGCAGTCACCACCCTGACTGCATCCTGCTTCTGTTCATTTTCAATCATCCATACAATGATATCCAGCGTATTGTAGAGGAAATGCGGATTAATCTGAGATTGCAAGGTATTGAACTCGCTCTTTCGCTTAGACTCATGCTCTGCCACAATATCTTCCATCAATGTCTTAATCCGCTTCGCCATATCGCCAATCGAGCGCCCCAAATGCCTGATTTCATAGGAGCCCCCCATATACACCTCAGTATCCAGATCCCCCGCCTCAATGGCATTAACCGACTTTTCCAGTTCCTGAATAGGCGTCGTAATCCTGGACGAAATAAATGTATTGGCAATCACCAGCACCAGCAGAAATGCCGCCACCACAAATACCGCAAAAAGCTGCATCTTTAAATTGCTTAGCGGCAGTCCTTTTTCCGGTGTCACACTCAACAATTTCCATCCCGTATACCCTACGGACTTCACACTGACCTCCCGCCATTCCCCTTCATACCGTTCCCTGTAACTGCCGTCTCTGTACTCCATAGCCATAGCCACATTTTCCGACAGCTGCCCCGTTTCAATCATCTGCATTTTGGGATGGTAAATCAGTTCTCCGCTGCTGCTGACCATATATAGATACCCCTGGTTTCCCAGAGTAATATTTTCCAAAATCTGCTGCAAACTACTGTAGCGTATATCTATCAGCAGGATTCCCTGTTCCGTAGAAGTACCATGGGTAATCTCCACTGCGCGTGTCAGGGTAATAACCCACCGGTACTGATTTTCATTATTATCAAAAATATACTGCACATGAGGCGTAGTAAAGTGCAAGTTATCCGTTCTGTTTAAGGTGTTATAGAACCACTGCTCCTGCGTCACATCCAACCCTGTCTTTAAACGGGCGGCCGGCACAGCCTCTATGAGTTCCCCTTCCTTGGACAGCAATGCAATATTGGCAATACTATCCTTATTGTTATCATATAACAGGGTAATCTGACTGCCCACCGATTCCTCATCCAAATCCGCATTTTTAATCACCCCATAATAAAGGCTGTCGGATAACTTCATAATAGTGCGTAGATAGGCATCCACCGACCTGTTAATCTGCCCCAACACTGCTTGGTTTTCCTCCCTCACAGCCACTTTCAGCTGTTGGGACATCTGTGCATATAGTGTCACACCAATGAGAAGAATTACCGCCAGCGCACTGATTGTGAAATAAGTAAAAATCGTATATCGAATACTGGCCTTCCTGCCCACTCTTGCCGGCATCCCCTGCTCCATGATGCTCCTCCTGCAATGACTCAAATATTTCCCTTATTATATCTATCCGTTTAGTCCCTTCCCAATATTCCCGGATATCAACAGCCATACTATTACGGCATGATTTTACTGTGCATCTGCCTGCATCACCCGGTATTTCGTGGGAGACATCCCATATCGTTTCTTAAACACATAGCTGAAATAATTCTGTTCCTGATAGCCCACCTTCTGGGCAATCATATATGTTTTATCATCCGTTTCATTTAGCAGTTCCACCGCTTTCTTCAGCCGTACCTCTGTCAGATAGTTTACATAAGCCTGTCCTGTCTCCTTTTTAAATACCGTAGAAAAATAGGCCGGGCTCATATGCAGATGGCGGCACAACGTCTCAACTGACAGTTCCGGGTCAGAAAAATGCTCCCGGATGTATTCCTTCGCCTCCCGTATCACCTTGTGCGTCATATTATCCCGCTCCTGATTCACAGCCTCATTCATACGGCAGGCAATCGTTATGATCCTATCTGCAAATTTCTCACTATGGCAGATCCCTTCCATTACTTCCGCATACTGGGCCTTGGAATCAAACATTTCATCAATATCCATATCATACTGCTGCATCAGCCTGATTAAACAATTTGCAATGGAAAGCATATAAATCTGATACTGTCTGGCATGCACCTTCGCATCCGTCATGCAGGCCGACAAGTTACGGATTACGCTATCAATTTTCTCACGGGAACCAAATTTAATCGCTGCCACAAGTTCTTCCTCATCCCGGTCAGTAAACTGCAGCTTCCCTTTTCCCACAGGCTCCACATCATTGATACAGATTGTTTTCCCCTGGCCAACGATAGCACGATATCCCAGTGCATCCACAGCCGACTGGTAAGAATCGCTAATCTCCGGCAGCACTTCGCAGCTGTATCCCACCCCCACGGTAATTGTTACATCCAACACCCGCCTGCATTCTTTACAAATATCGTTGAAAAGGTTGCTCAATCCCGTCTGGGTATTTTCCTCATCAATAGCAGCAATCACTGTAATCTCATCCATAGAATTAAAAATGGCAAACCGGTAAGCTGCCCTCAGCGAGTCCTCCACCAATTCGCGGACAGAGATAGGAATTAACTCCCTTGGCAAAGAAAGCATCTGGGGCTCCGTCTGCTCTACATGAATAACTGCGGCCAGCCATTTACGCGCATCCAAAATATCGATCCCATATTCCTGCAGCTTCGGCACTATTGCATTTTCATCTGTCACTCCCCGTACAAGGTCGTTCAAAAACAGTTCCCGCAAAATAGGCAGATTCCGCAGATAACTCTCCCTCAGGGAATTGATATTGCTGCGCTGCTCAATCTCCTCATCCAGGTTTTCCCTGACCCTGGTCAAAATTTCTGACAGTTCTTCCACGTTCACCGGCTTCAAGATATATTCCGTCACATTTAGCTTGATGGCCTGCTGCGCATACTCAAAGTCATCATAACCTGAAAAAATAAGAATTCGCATCGATGGATATTTCTGCCGAATCCGTCTCGTCAGTGTCAGGCCATCCATATAAGGCATACGAATATCCGTAATTACCACATCCGGCTGAAGCTGTTCCACCTTCTCAAGCGCCTCCTCACCGTTCTCCGCATCCCCTGCCACCTGGAATCCCAGGCGTTCCCACTCCATCTTCCGGATAATTCCCCTGCGGACCTCCTCCTCATCGTCCACCAGTAAAATCCGATATAACCCCATATCATGTTCCTCCCGAATACACTAATCTTCTCCTGACATCTTCTTAATATTATAACACATTTCCCCGATTATACAACTTTCACTGCTGAATTCTAAACCAGATACCGGCATTGGAATTTTCCTTGTTCCGATGAAGAAAAACCAGTGCTGCAATCATAGTGATTAGTTCTGCTA
>BLLT01000134.1 GCA_011958945.1 Lachnospiraceae bacterium
AAAAGGCAGCGCAGAAATGGGGTAAAAAATGACACCGATTGAGAAGATGTTGGATTTTATAGATAGAAGCCCGAGTTGTTATCATGCAGTAGAAAATATAGAAAGGGAATTGGAAGCAGCGGGTTTCGCGAGACTGGCGGAGAACCAGAAATGGGATCTTGCTTATGGCGGAAAATATTATGTGAGCAGAAATGGTTCTTCGGTGATTGCCTTTGCCATCCCTCAGGGAGAGATGAAAGGTTTTCATATGATTGCATCCCATAGTGATTCGCCCTGCTTTAAGATAAAGGAGAACCCGGAAATGACAGTGGAAGGCCGCTATGTGAAGCTGAATGTGGAAAAATACGGGGGAATGATTCTTTCCACATGGCTGGACAGACCTTTATCGGTGGCAGGCCGCGTGGTGGCGGCAGGCAAAGAAGCTGGGATTGCAGAATCAACGGTTGCGGTAAACAGGGATTTGTTAATTATTCCCAATGTGGCAATTCACATGAACCGTGAGATGAACAAAGGTGTGGAGTACAATGTGCAGACGGACATGCTTCCGCTGTATGCTATGGAAAAAGAGGGGAATACCTTACAGGAACTGATAGCCAGGGAAGCAGGGATAGATGCGGAAGAAATTTTGGGGAGCGATTTATTTTTATATAACCGGGAAAAGGGGAGAGTATTTGGCGCTGACGGGGAATTTATCTGCGCCCCCAGGCTGGATGACCTGGAATGTGTGTATGCATCGCTGCAGGCCATGCTGCATGGGCGGCCGAAAAATTATGTGAATTTCATGATTGTATTCGATAATGAAGAAGTGGGAAGTACCACAAAGCAAGGGGCAGCATCGACCTTTTTGAGGGATACGCAAAAAAGGATCTGCGAAGCTTTAGGGATGGCAGAAGGGGATTATTACAGGCTGTTGGCAGGCAGTTTTATGATTTCAGCGGACAATGCCCATGGGGTGCATCCCAATCATCCGGAAAAAGCGGACCCTACCAACCGGCCCTATTTAAATGGCGGGATTGTGATAAAATATCATGGCAGCCAGAAATATACAACGGATGGAGTGTCAACAGCCATAATGAAAAGTATTTGCCGGCGTGCCGGTGTACCTTGGCAAACTTATGCCAACCGTTCGGATATTGCAGGAGGTTCTACCTTAGGGAATCTGTCTGCAGCTCAGGTTCCGGTGGACAGTGTGGATATCGGCCTGCCCCAGCTGGCTATGCATTCGGCCTATGAGACGGCAGGGGTGAAGGATGTGGAATATATGATTCGGGCCATGGAATGTTTTTATGAAGAATAAAAAGTGGTGGATTAAGTTGTGGTAATAAAATCTTTAGCGTTGCTTTAGGAAAAAGTGCTATTATAGAAACAGCATAATGGATTGGAGTGAGGCAGATGAAAATACTAATTGCAGAGGATGATGCCAGATTACTGAAATCCTTGCTGCATATCTTTACTTTGAACAAGTTCAGTGCGGATGGGGTGTCCAACGGAAAAGAAGCTTTGGAATATGCCCTCACAGGAGAGTATGACGGACTTGTTTTAGATATTATGATGCCTGGGATGGATGGAATTGAGGTTTTAAAAGCACTCAGAAAGGAAAATATCACAACCCCGGCGCTGTTCCTGACAGCCAGAACAGAGGTTTCCCAGAGGGTAGACGGACTGGATGCCGGGGCAGATGATTATCTGCCAAAGCCCTTTTCAACGGCAGAACTTTTGGCCAGAGTCCGGGCAATGCTCCGGCGGAAGGAAAACTATACCCCGGAGCTTTTGACCTTTGGAGGACTCACGCTGAATCGGTCTACCTATGAAATTTCGGGTCAGACAAAACGGCAGGCGCTAAGCGGGAAGGAGTACCAGATATTAGAAATGTTGATGGAAAAGCCAGGGATGATTGTTACAGCGGAGCAATTCCTGACACATATATGGGGGTGGAATACAGAGATTGATACAAGTTCAGTATGGGTACATATCTCTAACCTGCGAAAAAAAATCGAAAAAGTTGAAGTTCCTGTCAGTATAAGGTATGTGCGCAGTGCGGGTTATATTCTGGAGGAAGCGCCATGATTTATCATTTGCAAAGAAAGGTCATACGCATATGCGGGGGTTCTGTGATTCTTGTATTTGCGGTAATCTTTTTGCTAATCTATAGTTTCAGCACGAGACAGATCAACGAAACAATGGACGCGCTGACAGACCGGATATCGGATAACGACGGAAGATTTCCGGAATGGAGGGATGACAGGGGGAATCCGGGGATACCTGTGGGATTGCCGGATTTTATGACAATAGAAACGCCATTCAGTACCCGTTTTTTTACTGTACGGTTTGATGAAAGCGGCGGGGTGGCAGATGTGGATGTGAGTTCGATTTCTGCAATTACGGAAGAAACGGCACGGAAATATGCGGAAGAAACCTATGAAAGCGGTAAGGAACGCGGCTGGGTGGAGGACTATCGTTATAAGCAGTATCAGACAGAGCGTGGATGGACGATTGTTTATGTGGACGGCAGCATGAACCGGTTTATGTCAAACCGGATGCTTTTCGCAGCTGGCGTTGTGCTCATCATTAGCGCTTTCGCCATTTGGATGATCGTAATTTTTTTTTCAAAGCGTGCAGTCCGTCCAGTAGCAGAAAGTTATGAAAAGCAGAAACAGTTTATCACAGATGCGAATCACGAATTAAAGACTCCGTTAACGCTGGTAATGACAAATTTGGATATACTGGAGGCAGAAATAGGAGAGAATGAGTGGTTATCAGACATTCGCAGCGAAGGTGAGCGCATGAGCGCATTGGTGAACCAACTGGTTGTACTGGCAAGGATGGATGAGGATAAAACAAACCTGGAAATGCAAAGTTTTTCTCTGAGCGATGTGATTGTGGACGTTATTTCAGAATTTCAGATGCTGGTGCAGGAACGCGGAAAATCGCTGGAAGCACAGATTGATCCGAAGGTAGATTATGTGGGTGACGAGACAGCGGTTCGCAGAGTGGTTTCCATTCTTTTGGATAATGCGGTCAAGTATTGTGATGATGGAGGAAGTATCAGACTTAGACTGGAAAAGAAGAAACATCCGGTGCTTTATGTGGAAAATACATACGCAGATGTGGGTGAGACAGAGCTGGACAAGCTGTTTGACCGATTTTACCGGGCAGATAAAGCAAGGACCTTTACCGGCGGATTCGGAGTCGGCCTGTCCATTGCCAAGGCAATCGTAACGCAGCATAGGGGAGAAATTAACGCTTATAAAAAAGATACAGGCCATATTGGGTTTAAAGTGATATGGCGGCAATAAATGACATTTTTAGAAGGAAGTGGCCACGGCGGCTGCTTCCTTTTCCGTTCACAAATTTTTCACGGCTTTCTTTAGGCTGTCTTTAGTTCCGTTTTGTAAAATCTTAAAGATGACAGAAATTTGCCTGTGTCCTATGAAGGCAAACGACTGTGAAAATAAGTAAGGAGGGTCATTATGATCACAGTAGAACATTTGACAAAATGTTATGGTGATTTCATGGCAGTCAGCGACTTGTCTTTTGAGATTGAGGAAGGGCATGTCTATGGCTTTTTGGGGCCGAACGGCGCTGGGAAATCCACCACAATGAATATCATGACAGGATGCCTGTCTGCAACGGATGGAACTGTCAGAATTGACGGATACGATATTTTTGAAGAGCCGCAGATGGCAAAAAAATTGATGGGATATTTACCGGAACAGCCGCCTTTGTACATGAATGAGACGCCGGTAGAATATCTGAAATTTGTCGGCGCAGCGAAAGGGCTGAAAGGAATGGAACTGGCGCAGCAGGTGGAAGAGGTCATCGATCAGACTAAAATAGGCAGTGTCAGAAATAAACTGATTTCCGCATTGTCGAAAGGATATAAGCAGCGTGTAGGTATTGCCCAAGCACTTTTGGGGAATCCAAAAGTTATTATACTGGATGAACCGACGGTAGGCCTTGATCCGATCCAGATTATAGAAATTCGCGACTTGATCAGGCAGTTGGGTGAAAGCCATACAGTGATTCTAAGTTCCCATATTCTGTCGGAGGTACAGGCAATTTGTGAAAAGGTACTGATTATTGCCAGAGGGAGGCTGGTAGCTTTTGATGCACCGGAAAATCTGGAAAAACTTAGACAATCATCAAACGGCATCGATTTTGCGGTAGAAGCGCTTCCGGAAGAAGCGGAGGAGATTCTGAAAAAAATGGCGGTATACGAGGAATATACGCTGGACGAAGTGGAAACGGGGCTTTTAAGAATTCATGTGAAAGCCGGTACGGACGATATCAGGTCTGAATGCCGGCAGTTGTTCTTTGCATTTGCAGAAAAACAAAAGGCAATTGTTGGCCTTTGTAGGTCTTGGGGCGATGCTTTATAACATCCAGTCGGCAGTGGCAAACTTTGAGTATGTGTTAAGCTTTGTTAGTCTTGGCTTTGTGGTGATCATCCCGATTTTGACGATGAAGGTGATTGCAGAGGAACGCAGGCAGAAAACAGACCAGCTTCTATATTCTCTGCCCATTACAACTTCGCAGATCATTATCGGGAAATATTTGGCTCTTTTAATCGTGTATCTGGTGCCGCTTGTGATTATTTCCTTTTATCCGCTGATTTTTTCCAGATTTGGGGAAGTTTACCTGTTGACATCCTACGGATCTATGTTTGCTTTTTTTATGATGGGGGCGGCGTTCATGGCCATTGGCATGTTTATTTCGTCTTTGACGGATAATCTTGGATTTGCCGCAGGAATTGCAATTCCTGTCATTCTCTTGAATTATTACAGCGTGCCGCTGGCAGAGTATGTATCGTCCACGGCTATAGGATCTGCTGTGGCGCTGATTGCGGCAGCTGTTATTCTTGGATTTGTCATACGGTATTTGACAAGAAATGATAATTTGGCTTTTGGAGTCGGGGCAGTTCTTTCCATTGCAATTGCCGGGCTGTTTTTGACGGATAGCGCAGGCTTTGAAGGTTTGCTGCCGGATATTATGACAAAGCTTTCGCTGTTTGAACGTTTTTACAAATTTGTGAATGGTGTATTTGACTTGACAGGAATCGTTTATTATGTGACGGTAATTGTGTTCTTTCTGTTTCTGTCTGTGCAGTCTCTTGAGAAACGGAGGTACAACTGATGAAAAATAAAATTGCATTAAAAGGCGGCTCCTATTCGTTGGTGTTAACAGGAATTGTATTGGCAATTTTGATTGCGGTAAATGTTCTTGCATCCGTGCTGCCATCTACATGGACACAGTTGGATATCAGTTCTGCAAAGCTGTATTCCATCACCAGCAATACAAAAGCAGTGGTCAACGCACTGGAAAAGGATGTGACAATTTACTGGGTGGTCCAGTCGGACAAAGAAGATGATATCATCGAAAATCTATTGGCAAAATATGAAAGCCTTTCGGAACATATCGAGGTAGTAAAGAAAAATCCGGATGTCTATCCCACATTTGCACAGCAGTATACTTCGGAAACTGTTCTGAATAACAGTTTGATTGTGGAGTGCGGCGACAGCAGCCGGTATATCAGCTATGAGGATATTTATCTGACAGAAGCAGATATGGCAAGCTATTCCTATACGACCTCCTTTGACGGCGAGGGAGCGATTACTTCGGCTATTGATTATGTAGTCAGTGAAGATCATCCAAAGCTTTATATGACAGAGGGGCATGGTGAGGCGGAGGTTTCTGCTGTGTTTGCAGAGCAGATTGAAAAGCAGAATATAGAAACGGTTACATTCACATTGTTGAATTCAGACACAATACCGGAAGATGCGGATGTAGTACTGATTCATGCGCCAGCCAGTGATATTTCGAAGGAGGAGAAGGATATGCTGGCAGAATACACTAAAAACGGCGGTAAGCTGATGGTGATGGCAGGGCCGGCAGAAGACGGGGTATTGACGAACCTGTACAGCCTGCTTGGGGATTATGGCGTGGAGGCGGAAGAAGGTATTGTGGCAGAAGGCGACAGGAATTATTATGCTTTCCGGCAGCCTTATATTCTCCTGCCGGACATGGCGGAGCATGAGATCACGAACCCGCTGATAGAAGGCAATTATTATGCAATTATGCCAATTGCCCAGGGGCTGACCGTTACAGATACGACAGGCTCTGTCACACAGCTTTTGACTACATCGGAAACGGCCTATAGCAAAGCTGCCGGGTATTCGATTGAAACCTATGAGAAAGGAGAGGGAGATGTGGACGGACCGTTTGCAACGGCGGTAGCGGTTGACTGCGGCAGCGGAGGCCGGATGGTATGGTTTGCGTCTTCTAATTTCCTGGACGATATGTATAATGCTTATTCATCCGGCGCCAATCTGGATTTGGGCATGAATGCGCTTTCTTTTATGATTGGTGAACGGGAAGCGGTAGCAATCCGGAGCAAATCTTTAAACTATAGTTACCTGACGATTAATGAGTCTGCGGCATCTTACCTGAAGGTAATGATGATCGGTGTTTTTCCGCTGGCATTTTTGGGATATGGCGTCTATGTAATTGTGAGCAGAAGGAGGCGGCAAAATGAAACGGTCTAAAAGATTATATGTATTATCAGTGGTACTTGCCGTCATTTGCGGTGTGACTTTTGGAGTCAGCCGGTATGAGCAGCGAAAGGAGGAAATCAGAAACAGCGATGAAATCATCCTGGAACTGGCGGCAGAGGATGTGACGGCGCTTTCGTGGGAATATGACGAGACAAAATTGGCTTTCCATAAGAATGAAAAATGGCTGTATGACGATGATGAGGCCTTTCCGGTCAGCGAAGAAAAAATGAACGAACTGCTGGGGCTGTTTGAGTCCTTTGGCGTGTCCTTTATTATTGAGAATGTGGAGGATTACAGCCAGTATGGATTGGATGACCCGATATGCAGTATCCATATTGAAACGGCAGAGGAAAGCTATGAGGTGGAATTGGGCGGCTACAGCACAATGGATGAACAGCGGTACATTTCCATTGGGGACGGCAATGTATATCTGGTATCTGCAGATCCGATGGAAACTTATGGGATTGAATTGAAAGACATGATTTTACATGATGAAACACCTTACATTGATTGGGCGGATAACATTACGTTTGCAGGAAGCGAAAATTATAACATTATCTATCAGGAAGAAAGTGATGACACTTATCATGAGGAGGACGTTTATTTCGCCAATGATGAGAATGGGCATCTGCCTTTGGATATGGATACCGTAAAGAGTTATCTTTCCTCTATCGGCAGTCTGGGATTAACCAACTATGTGTCTTACAATGCAACAGAGGAAGAACTGGCTGTCTATGGGCTGGATGATCCGGAACTGACAGCAACGGTGCAGTACATGGTGCCAAAGGAAGATGCGGAGGATGATGACGGCACGGACGAAGAAACAGAAGAAGTTAAAACTTTTGTTCTGCATATTTCCAGGTCCGCCGAAGAAAAGGCAAAAGTGAAAGATGAGAAGCCTTCGGAAGAAAACGATACATCGGATGATTATGAAGTTGAGGAAGAATCTGTGCCTGCCTATGTACGGGTCGGCGAGTCTCAGATCATCTATGAGATTACAGAAACGGAATATGAATCGTTAATGGATGTATCTTATGATAAACTGCGTCATCAGGAAATTTTCTGGGCTGATTTTGACAAAGTAACTCAGGTTGATGTTTCGCTGGAGGGCCAGACATATACTTTGATTTCCAAGGAAGAGGATGAAGAAAAGGTATGGTTTTATGGGGAAGAAGAGATTGCTGTAGACGATTTCAGGACGGATCTCGCAGTGCTTACGGCAACGGAATTTCGGGAAGAGGAAAACGGCGATAAAGAAGAACTCGGCATGACGATTTATTTGAATGATGAAAACTACCCGACAGTGCACATTGGCCTGTACCGGCGGGATGGGGATTACTGTATGGCTGTAGTGGACGGTGAACCGACAGCCCTTGTGGCAAGAAGTAAAGTTGTGGATTTAGTGGAAGCAGTAAATGCTATTGTACTGAATTAGGGATTTTCGTAAATCCAATTCTGAAACGATATACCGGGGAGGAGCATATAATTTTAGAAACAGAACCTTAAGGGTGTTTATGAATTCTCAGAAGTTGGAAAATTTATTGAATCTGGCATTGGATTCTACTATGGAGGAACGGGAAAAGTCGCTGGATTTGGATGTGGGATATGAAGCGGCAGAGGAAAGGTGGGAGTTAATTGTAAAATATAATGGGGATTTAAGCAGGCTGAGTGGGCCGGTGATAACTGTAGAGGAGTTAATTGCGGGCTATGCCATAGTTACTTTGCCGCAGGAATTGATTGCATCCTTTGTGGAACTGGAGGAAGTGGAATATGTAGAAATGCCAAAAAGGCTATATTTTTCCTTGCAAAGGGGGAAAGAAGTTTCCTGTATTCCGCCAGTGACGGCAAGGGAACCTTATTTAAGCGGGAGCGGAATCCTGGTGGCAGTTATCGACTCGGGCATCGATTATGTGAGTATGGATTTTCGGAATAAAGATGGAAGCAGCAGGATAAGTTATCTATGGGATCAAAGTCTGATGCCGGATGAGGAAAGGGGGATGCTGCCGCCGGAAGGCTATGGGATAGGGGTGGAATTCAGCCGTGGGCAGATTGACGAAGCCTTGAAGGCGGAAGGGGCGGAAGGGAATTTTCGCTTAGTTCCCAGCATGGATGTGACGGGCCATGGAACGGCAGTGGCGGAAATTGCGGCCGGGAATGGGAATTCTTCCGGAGGAAAATATACGGGTGTGGCGCCACAGGCAGATTTGCTTGTAGTGAAATTAGGAACTCCAAAGCAGGAATCTTTTCCAAGGACCACGGAACTGATGCGGGCTTTGGATTACGTGGTGAAAAAATCGGTGGAATTGGCGCAGCCCGTCGCCATTAATTTAAGTTTTGGCAATACGTATGGGCCACATGACGGCACATCGCTGTTAGAACGTTTTATTGATAATATTTCGGAAATAGGGCGGAATGTGATTTGTGTGGGGAGCGGAAATGAAGGGGCGGCGGGGGGCCATACGGCAGGCATAGTGAAAGATGAAGTGAGGGTGGAACTGGCAGTTGCACCCTACGAGCGTACAGTGAATGTACAGCTTTGGAAGGAGTATGCGGATATTTTTCGAATCACTGTCATTTCCCCAGGCGGGGAGCGGCAGGTTGTGGAGACCGGGCAGAGGGGAACGCTCAGGTTATCTATGGAACAGACGCAGCTCCTTATTTATGTTGGGGAACCATCCCCTTATTCATTGAACCAGGAAATTTATTTTGACTTTATTGCAAGGCAGAACTATATTGATTCCGGGGTCTGGACCTTTTTGCTGGAACCGGTGAAAATTGTGACGGGGAATTATTATTTTTACCTTCCGAGCAGTGTGGTGCTGAACAGCGGAACCCGCTTTTTTTCCCCAACACCGGAAGTGACCTTCACCATTCCGTCCACATCGAGGAAAGTAGTGACAGTCGGGGCTTACCACGGTGTATACGATTCTTATGCGGATTTTTCGGGCCGGGGATATTTGTTGGAGAACCGCCTGGAGGGGCTGGTTGCAAACGAAAGCGTAAAGCCGGATTTAGTAGCCCCAGGGGTGGATATTGTAATCTCCGATGGGAGAGGAGGGGCACAGAGTGTGACAGGAACATCCTTTGCTGCACCTTTTGTGACAGGGGCGGCGGCTCTGATGATGGAATGGGGAATTAGGATGGGAAATGATGTGTATTTGTATGGGGAGAAGGTACGGGCATATTTGAGGAGAGGGGCTAGGCCGGTGAGAGGGGAAACGGAGTACCCGAATGCTAGGGTGGGGGCTGATGGTATAATAGTGTCAAGTTAGTAAGAAGCCAGTAAAATCAAAGGTTTCCGCTGATTTAGTCCTATGAAAAAACCGCTGTGAAAACAGCAAAAATGATTAGGATGGGCTCATTTTTAATCTTGAAACTGAAAAATAAGCAACTTGACACTAAATTACCATCAAGTATTTTGACGGTTTATGAAGTGTACCTTGAAAGAGGTGATAACTGAATATTTAACATTTAGGTAGGACTAAATTAGCTCTTTTGTGGACAAGCGCCACGGTTGCACAGCTAACTTAGTCCTACTTTTTTATTGCAGAAAAGAGGGAGTAAGAAATAGCGATGACAAAAAAAGAGCTAATTAAGTTTTTAGACGGACTGGTGGAGTTAGCCAGTGAGGAAAACAAGGCAAAAGCAGTATTGGCAAAAGAAAAATTCCTGAGTGACTTTGAAAAGAGTTACGGATATGAAAAGGAGGTAATCATAGAAGTTTCAAAGCTGCCGCCACACTATATAGCAGCAATGCCGGATTCCGTGCAGGAAGAAATCAAGCAGAAAGTAATAGCAGCACTGACGGAACACGGCGAATGTACCCCTGAAAATGTTGACCGTGCTATGAGTTCCAAAATTTATGACTTAGAGGATCTGATTGACATTCGTGAGTATGTCGAGCGGATGGAGGCGGAACAGAGGAAAAAAGCGGAGCAGAAAAGGAGGGGCAGCAGATGATAGCGGTAGGATTTATAGCAGCATTTATGTTTGTACTTGCGCTTTCAAGATCAGCAGGGATGGCAGACAGAAAAATGGAGGAACTACACAGGCTTTCCGCCGGGGGAGAGGCGGGTGGAGTGGATGGGAATTAACGTAAGGGTACAGAACGCTCCAAAACCGGACGGGATCATAGCGACACAGGTAAATCTTGAAAAAAACTTGAGAAGCTGTATGCGCTGCAGGTTCTTTTACGGAAACAACAGCCAGTGCCTCGCCAAGAAGTGTGTCAAGGAAGAGGGTAAGCCTGAAATCACGGAAGAGGACAAAGAAAGCCTGTGTTTTGAATGTCCGTACCGACAATCGGAAAAGTATTGTTTTCCCTGCATGAGAAAGATTTTAAGGAGATAAAACAGCATGAAAAAGATATGGAGGAAAAACGGAATGGAAAAACATATTGAAGTAATCGGGATTGACCACGGCTGGTCGAACATGAAAACAGCCACACAGATTTTTACGACAGGAGTAAAGGAGATCACAACGGAACCTGCATTTTACGATGATGTGGTGGAACTGGACGGAAAGTATTACAAGGTGGGTGGGAAACGTCTTGAGGTCAGGGACACCAAAGTTGAGAATGACAACTTCTATCTGCTTACCCTTGCGGCAGTCGCAAAGGAAC
>BLLT01000135.1 GCA_011958945.1 Lachnospiraceae bacterium
GTAACTATAAATTCCTTGATTTTTTAAGGAAAATCACTTGACAATATAGGGAGGAATAATAGCATGGGAAAAATACAAGTGGGTGTAATTGGCGTTGGAAATATGGGAAGAAACCATGTTCGCCTATTATCGGAAATGAAAGAAGACTTTGATTTATGTGGTGTTTATGATTTAGATGAAAAACGCGTAAGGAATACAGGATACACAGGGAAGATTTTTCAATCTGAAGATGAACTGATGTCAAATGTGGAAGCTGTTGTCATTGCAGCACCATCATTTTTGCATAAATCACTAGCATTAAAGGCAGCGGAACATAATATACATGTCTTAGTCGAGAAACCCTTGGCTTTGAACGCAGAAGATGCTACCGAGATATGCAAAAAATATATAGAACTTGACCATAAAGTTTTGATGGTAGGCCATGTAGAACGATTTAACCCTGTTGTCCAGGAACTGGAAAAAATATTAAAAAATGAAGAAATCATTGCGGTTACTATTGAAAGATGTTCTCCAATGGATATGCGTATCAGCGATACCGATGTTATTTATGATTTGATGATACACGATATAGATATTCTTTTGAATGCTGTATTGCTAGATTTACGGTTTGATAAAGTGCATGCATTTGGAAGGACATCATATAACGAAAAAAATGTTGATTTTGTACAAGCTATTTTTAAATTCGAAAACAAAATTCAAGCATCTGTAATTTCCAGCAGGACAACAGAAGATAAGATTCGGAAAATAAATGTACATTGCAAAGAAGCATTTATAGAATGTGATTTGTTGCATAAGACCATTACTATTTCCAGAAGAACACACTATAAATTAGATACGGGATATAGCCCTGTATATAAACAGGAAAACGTAATCGAAAGAGTATTTGTTCCTAATGTAGAGCCGTTGAAAGTAGAATTATCGTGCTTTGCAAATTCTATTGCCGAAGGAAAAGCATTGCGAAATAACGGCGAAATGGCGAAAAGGGATTTGGAAGTATTGGACAAGATTAAGCAATTGGTTTATTAATTAAATATATTGAAAAGCTATGCCAGTGCTTTTTGTATTATATCTACAAAGCATTGGAATAGAAAAAAGCACAATATTGAATGTTTTATTAACTAAAAGAGTTTTTTGGAAAATACAGCATATAGGACGGTGAGGGTGTAAAAATCCTGTGTCTATGGGAATTAATCTTTACTGATAGGGATCAGATAAGTAGAAATTTGTTGTCAAATATCATTTTTTTATACTGTCGAATTTCCTTTATGATAGAAGTACCAATCTTTTAAATCTCATACATGTTTTATGCTTTTTGTATGCTAATCAGGCATTGGCAACAAAAGACTGTCTGTGGACTCTGCCCACACCCGGACTCAGGAATAAGACTGGTTTTTCTGGAGATACTGCTAATACTGATGGAATAAGGTATAGCTGGAACGTATTTTGCAAAGTATGGCGTTTCAGCTTTTTCTTTTACAAGTGATAGGTGAGACATTCTCCGTACAGAATGATCATTTGGTTCAACACCTGATTCCAGCGTAGGCGTCAAATCTGTTCCTTTGATACAGGAATAAAAATCCTCCCTATATTGTCAAGTGGTTTTCCTTATAAAATCAAGGAATTTTAAAGTTTATATCTCAGGTGAATGAGCCAAGGAGATGGACATTTCTCTGTATCTGGTACGAAAATAGAGGGTGAAAGGTACACGAAGTAGAACGTCTTTGTTCTCGCTCTACATGGCCTTGTGTATATCCTTCCTTCTATGGCAGCGTACCTACCGTGTCTACCAGGATCACCCTGCATCTCTGCCGGGGTCCTAACTTCCTTCGTTCCGCCTGTCCATAACCAGGGTGTCAGTTCAGCTCCTTTACAGGGTCATGCCCTATGGAATATATTCCTGCTGGCTACTGGCTCATTCTTTGTTATAAGTCTTACTGACTTGTATGTTTTCCACGGCCGGTTTCCATCTTCCACTCCCAGTTTTCTGATGTCCTCCGGCAGCGGTGCCTCCTTCAGTACCATCCTCCCGCCCACCGCCTTCAAATCCCCATGAACGTCTTTATATTCAGGAAAGTAGATGGCGAACGTCTTTTATTTAGCGTATGTTTTATCTATTCTGGGATTAATATTTAATATTTTTAAAACAAGATAAAATATAATTTTTATAAAAACATATTCAACAAAGAAAAAATGCAGCAAAAAAATAATATCCTTATTTTTCAGTGTAAATTTTATTGAATCTATTATTGGGCAAAATAATGTGACTGCATACATCACAAAAAAGATTTTCCTAACTTTATGGCCTTCACCGATATTTTCGCGTGCACTAAAACCAATTCCCACATTTTCTTTTGGGAAAAGATTGTTTTTTATCCGCCAGGTCAATTTTTTTAAATATGTTGTAAATGTCAATTCGGGAATATGATATATTTGATCGTTTTTGACCATGGCTACACAGTTAGTTTTTGATACCATATTGGCAAATATATTTGCTATAAAATTACTTTTATCGGGACTTTGGTAGTATTCTTGTCGTGCAAATTTCATATCAAAAGTATTCATTGCGGCATCAAATAACGGGATAATTTTTCTTGATACAAAATGGAAAATTAGAAATTGCTCTTCTTCTATATAAAAGAATTTTTTTTTCATACTCTCCATTCGGTTATATCCATTATATCTATAAACAAATTGCGAAAAAGGATCCGCAATGAAATTAGAGTAGCGAACGATACCGTTAGCATTTTTTGAAGGCAACATTCCCTGTGAAACGATATTTTTCACATTCGGAAATTCTATAAAAATCTTTTCACGAAAGAATAAAGCTTTCCTATTTATAAAAACCTCATCTGAGTCCATATACATTGCATATTTTCCAGTGGCATTAACAAATCCAATTTCCTTGGCAATTTCAGGAAGCTTTTTCTTGTTATGAAGTATTTTGGCATTATATTTTTGGGCTATTGATAAGGTGCAGTCACTTGAACCACCATCAACAACTAATATCTCTATAAGCTCTTGATCATATTCTTGCTCCCGGATGCTTTTTAACGCATGTTCTATTGTCTTTTCAGAATTAAGGGTTGGCATAATAATACTGAATTTCTTCATAGGCAAACCTTTCATAAACGATTTTCATTTTGCTTTGATTTCATTTTGGTATTTAACTAAAATTTTTAGATATTAAGAGATAATACGGCATTATCTTTTATTAGTAGGAGGACTATAGTCTGTAACGATACATTTTTGTTGCATTTTTATTTGGATATGTTATAGTATACACATGCCAATAATCTCAAATATTTGAGGGTAATCCATAGATGCTATATAGGAAGATGTAGTTGGCGTAGTAAAACATTTACTGTGTTAAAGAAATTAATTATGACTGAATTAGAACTAAAGGGAAGGAGAAGTCGATGACAGCAAAAGCAGAGAAATATTACTATGGAGATTTCACGGAAGAAAAGTATCATAATATTATTAAACTAGCGCATGAACGTGGAACCTTTTGTACTTATAATACTGTGGGGGGGGGGTAAAAAGGATATAATCTGGAGGCATGATATAGATGTTTCTGCACATAGGGCTTTATGGATGGCTAAAGCGGAAGCAAAGGAAGGCCTTCATGCCATTTATTTTGTTTTAATGGATAGTCCTTTTTATAATATGATGGAACGGGATGTTTATGAGAAATTGCTCGGTATCAGAGATTTAGGGCATGAAATAGGAATTCATCTGGATTGTGAAAGCTTACCAGTAGATGCGTCAGAAGATGATTTGGTAGAGAAACTTAGCTTTTTAAAGGGTGTATTTGAAAATGTTTTTCAACAGGAGATGAAATCATTTGCGTTTCATGTTCCAAATGAAACTATTATGAATAAATTTTATAAAGACAAATATGCTGGTTTGTGTAATGCATACTCTAAAAAAATAAGAGAACAGATATCGTATTGTTCGGATTCGGAAGGATATTGGAGATTTAGGAGATTAGAGGAATTTATACAAAAGGAGGATAAATATCCATTATGCGTGTTAACGCATCCTGTATGGTGGACTCCGGAAGTTATGTCACCGGCAGAAAGGGTTAAAAGGGCAATAGAGGGACGTAGTCAAAAGGAGATGGATATTTATAATTCTGTTTTATGCAGAAATACTGAACTTAAATTAATATAAGGTATTTACTGCTTTGCAAGCAATGAAATAGCCTACACTATGGAGATATAATATTATTTAAAAAGGAATAGCTATAATGAAAATATATGTAAAGGATATATGTGGGTTTTTAAAAAAAAGTGAGATTTCTTTTAGCTACAAAGGAGATATGGAATTTTATATTATAGGGTTTGCTCCTTTAAAAGATTTAAAAGAATATTCTATTACATGGACAAGGACAGCAGATAGTGAAGTAGTTAAAAAGCTAAAAGGATATAAAAATATATTTCTAGTTGCCCCAGATGAATTAAAGAACTTTCAGGATTTAGCGGTTAATATTTTGTATAGCCAGAACCCCAAGGCTGTTTTTTCGGTAATTTTGAATGAATTTTTTAAAGAAAAAGAAGAAATGAATATTAGTGAGGATGCTACAGTGTTATCGTCCGGTATAGGAAGAAATGTTTCAATAGGAAAATGTTGCTATATTCATAAAGATGTAAAGATTGGAAATAATGTAGTGATTGGTAACAATGTTTGTATCGAATGTCCGGCAACTATAGGCGATGATACGATAATTCATTCTGGCGTGGTTATTGGAACTGATGGATTTGGCTATTATAAAGAAAATGGAGTGTATCATAAAGTTCCTCATTTTGGAGGGGTTTTTATTGGAGAGCGTGTTGAGATAGGGGCGAATACATGTATCGATCGTGGAACAATGGAAGATACTTATATTGGCAATGATGTGAAAATTGATAACCTTTGTCATATTGCTCATAATGTGAGCATTGGAGATGGCGGAATGGTAATTGCCCTATCACTGCTAGGTGGGAGTAGTGTGCTAGAAGAAGATGTTTATGTGGCACCAGGAGCGGTATTGATGGATCATGTTACCATTGGAAAGGATAGTTTAGTAGGAATGGGAGCAGTAGTGACTAAAAATGTAGCAGAAAATAAAGTGGTTGCAGGGATTCCGGCTAAGGTAATAAGAGATAATCTTGGCTAAATGTAATCTGATTTTTATTGCATTCATATTCATCGTATGTTACAATATGCATGTTAATAAAAGGTATTAGGGATATACGGATGATAAGGTATATAGTAGATGTGAAAAATATCCGGCTAGGTTTAAAGGAAAACCGCCGGATATTTTAAAGAGATTAGTAAGACTAGATGTATTGCTAAATTATTTTATAGTATTTATATGCAGTGAGGAATTAAATTAATTATAGAGATAGAATAGAATTTAAAGAGGGCAGAAACTTGAGAGGGATTGTTTTCGGGACTGTCCTTTATTGTTATAAGAGAGGAGAAAAAAAGTGATAAAGGAAAACAAAAAGGTGAAGGAAGGATTAAGTCTGATAATTGATGCTATAGTAACTCTTTTAGCTGTTTTCATAGTTTTTAGAATATGGGAACGAGATATTTATGTTCCGATTTCTTATCAAAATGATGGGTTGGGAGCTGTAGCTACTATCAAAGGGGTTATTGAGGGCAATTGGATTTGGGATAGGCCTTATTGGTCGGCACCATATGGAGAAACAACTTATCTAGTAGATTATATCTTACCGGCTATTATTGTAAAAGTGATAACTCTATTTTCAAAAAATGCAGCATTAGTAGATAATATTTTTTGGCTATTAACTTACTTATTAACCATGATTACAACATATGGTTTGTTAAGAAATCTTAAAGTACGGTATTCACTGGCAATATTTGGTTCAGTGATATATAATTTTTTGCCTTATCACTATTTTAGAATAGAACATTTTTGGTTATGTGGATGTTATGTTATTCCCCTGGCTCTGTGGATAATTTTGGAAGGTATGGATTTCATTGAATATAAAAAAAATAGTATTTCAATTGGAAAGTATTTCATTCCTAAAAATGTAGTTATTAATATATTATTTGCAATTATTATTGGGCTTAATGGGATATATTATTCTATTTTTTCTATAATATTAATATTAATTTCTTCATTTATTGTTTCAATGAATAAAAAGAAATATATATATTTTGTGCGTTCCTTATTATACAGTGGATTTATTATGCTACCAATATGCACATACTATTTTTTGCCTTCAATATTTCTAGATGGTGGAAAAACCTTAACGGCAGTAGAAGCTACTAGAAATGTAGGGGAAATAGAATTGTATGGATTGAAAATTTCGTCCCTTTTCTTTCCTGTTCAAGGTCACAGAATCTCAGCTTTTGCAGATTTTACTAAAAAGTATAGTGAGATGCTGGGAATTAGAAATGAAGCATTTACTGTAACTTTAGGGTTGATAATGTCTATAGGATTGATTGTATCTATTTTATCCTTATTTTTTAATTATATTGGTGGGAAAAGACGAAATACTATAATAAAATTAGGGCAATTGAATGTAATAATTCTTTTGATTGCATGTACGGGGGGGATGGCACATTATATTGGAATATTTTTGACAAGTTCAATACGTTGCTATAATCGTATGTCAATTTTTATTGCCTTGAATGCTGTAATAGTAGTATGTGTGCTGATAGAAGAATTGTTCCGTAAAATATCTATAAATTGTATTATTGAATATATAATAATTGCAGCATTAATGGTAATAGGGATATGGGATCAAACATCGGATTCTTTTAGTCAATATTCGCTCTTTAATCCAGAAAAAAATGAATATCAGTGGTCTTATAAAGAAAAAGAGCAAGAATATCACGAATTAAATAAATATTTTGATAATATTGAGAACATAGTCGGAGCTGGGGCCACTATCTATCAGATGCCTCAAATGGCTTATTATGGAGGTGATAATATACCTTTTGTAAAAATGAAAGGGTATATATGCAGTAAGAACTTAAAATGGACTTATAGCGAATGGTATCCTGCGTATAAAGAGTGGCTAAATATATTGGAACAAAAAGAGCCTGAAACTTTTCTGAAAACAATTGCTATGATGGGAATCACGGGAGTATTGATTGATAAAGAAAGTTATGCTACAGAAGACGAATTTCAGACAGTTTATAAAGGAATAAAAAACTTATGTAATGAGGAAGGATATGTTGATAGTAGTGGAAATTTATATTTTTTTGATATAACAAAATATAGTGAAAACTATTTAAGTAAATTTAGCCAAGATGAAATGGAGATAAATAGGAAAGCAATAAAAAATGAAATAGATGGGGTAAGTATAACTTATATAGGGATAGACAAGTTCTTTACTACCCAAAATGAAGCTGAAAAAGAGACGTACATCAACCTGATAGCTGGAGAAACTCAGTATGGGCCGTATATTGATTTACCAGAAGGAGAATATAGAATAACAGTTTATGGAGAAAATTTAGCCAATGTGCATGCATGGGTAACCGCAGGGGGAGGAGATAAAACTATCAAGTTGAAAAATTTTATTAGCAGTGATAGCAAAATAACCTATGATTTTGCATTGGAAGAGTTAACAGAAGATGTAGAATTTTTAATGGAAAGTAATGAAGATATTAGAATTTTAGGCTATTATTATGAGTTGAAAAATACCCAAGATTATCATGATATTTATGAGTATTATCAAGGGGTTTGGAATCTTGCGAAAGAAATGAATGGTTCTAATAAAATGTCAGTAAAAGGACAGGATTTATATGTTGGACAGGGAAAAATAGCCACAATAAATAATAGAATGATTTTGGATGCAAATAAATTGCAATATGGTCCATATTATTATCTTTTGGAAGGCAAGTATAATATAAAAATTAGAGGGAAAAATTTGGGTAATGCAAAAGTATGGGTTACATCAAATTGTGGTAAAAAGGAAATTGCGGTAAATGATTTGGAAATAACGGATAATAGTATTTCTTATCAGATAATGTTGGGCCAGGATGAAGAAGGTATAGAATTTCTAATGGAAAACCAAGGGGATTCTGTAATTGAAATAGAAGAATATAGTTATTCTCCTGTTGAAGAAGAGAAGGAATGGGGAATTATTGGAGAATATATTAAGGAGGAATAATGAAAAAGTGTATTATTTGTGGGAATGAAATGCAACCATATAAGTTAAAGCAATTGGTGAGATGTTCTCAGTGTGATTATGTTTGTGCAGATTGCCAATTAGAAAATAGACAGCTTGCTGCATTATATGATAAAAACTTTTGGGGGGGGGGCAGATTATACAGATTATGCAGCTGATAAGGAAATTTATAAGAGTAATTTTAGAAAACGGATTAAGGAATTATTAGCTTTTATTGATAATCCTATAGAAAAGAGTGTTTTTGAAATAGGATGTGCATATGGTTTTTTTATTGAAGAGGCAATAAAACACTTTAATGAGGTATGGGGAATTGATATATCAGAACCCGCTATTGAATATGCGAAAAACTCATTAGGTAAGAACCCGAAAGCCAGCATAAACTTTGGTGACTATTTATCTTTTGAAATAGATCATAAATTTGATTTAATATGTATGTGGGATACTATTGAGCATTTGCAGGAACCAGGCAAATTTGTGGAGAAAGCATTTCGAGATTTAAATTCCAATGGTATTATAGCGATTACAACAGGAGATATAGGAAGCCTTAATGCACATTTGCGAGGAAAAAAATGGCGACAGTATAAACCACCAGTGCATTTGCAATATTTTACAAAGAAAAGTTTGAAAAGGCTATTAGTTCAGAAGGGATTTAAGGTATTGAAGGTTTCATACATTTGGAATGAGATGAGTTTGAATAATGCATTATATATTATTTTGTGTATTCGCTCGAATCATAAAAAGTTATATGATTTTTTGGTTAAAATAGGCATTAAGAAGATTAAGATATATATTAACTTACGGGATTATATGTTTGTTATAGCAAGAAAAAATGGAGGCTAGGACAGATGAAGAAAAAGGTTCATGCGAAAAAAGTAATGCCATATATTGGTCTATTTAGTATAATAGTAATAGTTTTTTTAATATTATATAGGCATGTTGATTTGAATGAACCTTTGGGAAGAGGGGACTCTACTGTTGGCTATGCCATGATAAAATCCATGATAAATACTGGCACTTGGATGAAAGATGATCTGTTAGGTAATGGCACATTTAATATGTATGAACATAATACAGGGAATATGCTTGATTTTGCTATAATATGGATTTTATGTTTAGTATCGGAAAATGTGTATACAGTTGCTAATTTATATTATTTCTTGACGTTTGTGCTGGCGGCGTTTACATGCTATTTTGTATTAGAGAAGCTGACGGGTCATGTGTTTATTTCAATAATATTTTCTGTATTGTTTGCCTTTACACCGTACGCTCAACTACGAAGTATAGATATAGGACATATGATATGGTTGGGATGCTTTTATATTGTGCCTTTAAGTGTATATGTATGTCTAGTTTTGTTAAAGGATACGGAATTAAAGCATATTAAATTTTGTGTATTCATGACTTTTTTTATTGGATTAAGTAATATATATTATATTTTCTTTTTTGGTATATTAGTTTTTTCAGTCTGTCTAAGATGCTGGTTAAGGAACAGAAAAAAAGATACAATAAAAAAGTACATTGGGCTGCCTAGTCTATTGATATTGTCAACAGCTATTAATATGAGTCCTAGTCTTCTGTTCTATTTGAACAGCGAACCAAATCCAAGTGCGGGGGTATTTAATAGAATGCCTCAGAACGCAGAAGTTTATGGATTGAAATTATTAAATTTGTTGCTCCCCCGTTTGAATCATAGATGGGATTTTTTATCTCGTATTCATAGTGATTATATGTCTTTAACGGCTACAGAGATGGAAACGGAAATAGCATCGCTCGGTATTATAGGGGCTGTTGGATTTTTAATTCTCTTATTGGTATTTTTTTTTCATATAAAAAGCAATAATAGGTTTATTGAAGATCTGGCTTATCTAAATATTTGTACAATTATTATTGGCATAATGGGGGGGGGAGGTTGCATTCTGGCATATTTGATTCCAATGATAAGATCGTATGCGAGGATATCGATATTTATAGCTTTTTTCTCAATAGCTTTATTGGCACTATTATGTATGGAATTGTATAAGAAATTGAGTAAGAAAGGAAGGCTTTTTGGAGGCATTGCATTAACTTGCTTGCTAGGTATTGGATTGTGGGATCAGACAGAAACTTATCCTGCAGAAAGGCAGCAGGAATTGATTGCCGAAAATAGTATTTATATAGAATTTTTAGATAGAATATTAGATGGTGAAGAGGGAAATAAAATTTATGAATATCCAGGTGAGTCATTACTGGGAGGATGGGGGAATGAATATTTGCAGTGGTATATATTAGATGATTCAAAAACGGCTTGGAACAGTGGAGGCATGTTAGGGAGAAAAGAAGGATACTGGATGAATAGAATGGAAAAGCAGAAACCGGCTGATTTCCTAAAACAATTAAAACTTGATGGTTTTTCAGGAATTTTGTTTGACTATACAAAATGCGTTAGTGTATATGGAGTTGAATGGACAGATGAGATAATAAAAGGTATTGTGGAACTAACAGGAGAAAAAATCTTATATAGTGTAGATAATAGATTTCAGTATATTGATTTAAAGAATGATTATTTTTATAGCCTTCAAGTGGAACAAGGGGATAGATTAATTTATCCAATATATAAGGATATATTAAATGAGACGATTATTGAAGACGGTTATCAAAGATTGGCAGGGGAGAATGCAGAAATTATAGTAAACAACGATAGCGGAAATCGTAAAGATATTATATTGTCTTTAAGTATTATGCCGTGTAGTGGCGTGATTTTTAATCAAACATTGGATATATTTTTTAATGATTCTAAAATATGTACTGTACTTTTAGGGGAGTATCCGGAAGAACAGGATATATCCATACCTCTTTCAGTAGACGCAGGAGAGTCAGTGCTGAAGTTTAAGATAAATGCTGACCTAGATACTTTGACGAAGCCACAGAAGGATTTGTTATACTATATAAAAAATGATACTTATTTAGAAGAAAAAAAAGAATAGAAATGCAAATTTAGGAGCTTCCTGTATAATTCAAAT
>BLLT01000136.1 GCA_011958945.1 Lachnospiraceae bacterium
GACGGACAAGGCGGACAGGGAGAATCATGGGATAGGGCTTATTAACATCAGAAGCGCAGCGGAGAAATACCAGGGAACAATGGATTTTAAGGTAAATGGTAGGGTGTTCATCCTGTCTGTGATGATGAAAAATGAAAGGAGAGAGGAAGATGGATTTCGGAGTAACAGGTAAATTGGGAGGATACTATCTGGCGGAGCAGTACCGGAAGAATGCGGTGGCTGATAAAAATGGAGACGTGATTTTTGCGGAGCTTGCGGCGAAAGCGGCGGAACAATCAGATGTATCAGGAATAAGTTTTAAGGATATGTGGCAGGCGAGGTATCCCGGAGCATACTACAACGTGATGGATACATCCAAGATTGACGGCTCCTTGTGGGGGAGAAATGATTATCCGTGGGATAAATATTTCAGTATTAATGCGGATGATTCTGTTCTGGACTGGAAACCATCGGGTGCGGAACCTGCCATGCTTGACCCAAAAGTGCAGGCAAAGATCAATTCCACCATTGGCAAGAAAGCCATTGTTGTTCCGCCGGAACTGGAAGAAAAGATGAAGAATGATCCGGAACTGGCAAAGAGTGTTATGGCAAAGGTTGAGGGTTTTATTGCGGAGCAGGACATTATGAACCCGAATCCCCGAAAGGGCTATCTGATTGCATTAGATGAAAATGGGGATATCATACACGCCTGCGTGACAAGTGAAAAGATGTCAGTGTCATCGGCAGAATTTATAGAAGCCCGCAACGCAAGGGAAGAAAAACATGCAGAATATGAGAGGCTGGCGGAGGAAGCTGCTCTGAAACGCAAACTGTTGTTGCACAGTTATAATGGATAATGAAAATATTGCCCTGTCTGCCTGATGAGAAATCAACACTAGCGGTATAAAAATTTTTTCCCTACTCATACCATCAGGGTGTTTGTTTAGATTATAGTTAATGGTAAAATGATAGCGTCAAATTATCAAAATGGAAGGAAATAGATATGAAATCAAGGCTTGCCGAGAATATTAAAACGTTCCGGAAGGAACGGAAGATGACGCAGGAGCAACTTGCGGAAGCGATGGGAGTTACAGTTGGCGCTGTTTATAAATGGGAATCTAAACAATCAAATCCAGACTTGAACTTAATTATAGGACTAGCAGATTTATTTGAAGTATCCACAGATGTTTTACTGGGATATGAGTGGCGCAATGGTAGTATGGGGGCAGCGCTTGAAAGGATTATTGTTTATCGCCAGAGAGCGCAATATGATGAAGGGGTTATGGAATCAGAAAAGGCATTAAAGAAGTATCCAAATTGTTTTGACATCGTGTATCAGAGTGCCGTTATCTATTCTGAAAAAGGCTACACACAAAAAGACCAAAAAGCTTCTTTCCGCGCACTGGAACTTTTTGATAAGGCCTGCAGACTGATTGGGCAAAACACGGATGAAAACATTAGCGAACTGTCGATCCGCCGTAAAATGGCTCGGCTCCATTTATCGCTCGGTCACGCGGACACCTGTGTGGATACGCTGAAAAAATATAATGTATGTGGGGTTAATAACGCGATGATCGGAATGGTCCTGGCTGACTGTCACCACCAGCCAGAGGAAGCTATAGTGTATCTTGGCAAGGCGTTCACACAGAGCTTGGATGACCTGGATGCGATTATGATAGGCTATGCCAATGTTTTTTTTCAGAAACGTGATTACAAAACCACTGTTGCCTGCATCGAATGGTTACGCAGCACATTGCGACCGGGGTATCCCCCTGAAACTATTACTTGGTTTGACAAGTATGATTGTGTTCTTCTTGTACTTTGTGCAGAAACATATTGTGCCATGGGAGATCTGGGATTGGCTCGTGACTATCTAACAAAGGCTGCAAAACAAGCTGCTCGGTTTGATGGGGTGGACAGCAGCAAAATCTGCGAATCAAAATTATTTGCAGAAATGGGAATCACGAATCAGTCCCACTATGAGAACTTCGGAAGGACTGCTATGGAAGTTGCGGAGCGGAGGGTAATGACTGATGCAGAGTTTGTGCCGCAGCTCCCGGCTATTTGGGCTGAGATAAGAAGGAATATAGAAAAAACGAATGGAATGATATAATTATAACCCAAGTAACAGAGCGGCCAATCAGGAGGAGACATAGCGTGAGGAAACTATATAAAAATTTTATAAGGTCTATGGTAGCAGCAGGCTGTATTTGTCTGTCTACAGGATGCGGAACTGTAAAATCATATTCAGGTGCGGAAACAACGGTAAATGCTGAAGAAATATCAGAGGAACAATTTTTGGAAATTGTGTCTCCTGAAAAAATTGTGCTTTGCCAAGTTGTCGAACCAAATGATGTCATCGCATTTATTCAAAATGAAAAAATGGAAGAATGGGAGTATGTAAGTGAAATTCCAATGCAAGCGGAATTGCAATATATCATTATCTCTTATGAAAAAGTAACGGAGAAGTTTTGGGTGGAAAAAGGAGCGCCTGAAATTAGTATAGGAAAATATGCCCTTTATGAAGATAACGGAGAGTTTTATACTGAGGATGCTTTTGAAGGTGATTCTACATATTGCCGCATTCCGGTGTCAGCGGGAGAATATATAATGAAACTGGCGGAAAATGGTTCTGATATTTTATACAAAAATGATATTTTTGCCTCATGGGGTATAAATGATTTTGGTATTGAAAATGAAGAGGAAGCTGTTTTGAAGGAGCCGGATGAAATCTTAAAATCAGAAAATGAGGACGATTATCATTTATATAGTGCAGATGAACTTGCAAAGGTTTCAAAAGAACAAAAATTAGAAATTTTTGACCAGGATTCTGAGCTTGTTTGCACAATGAAGGATTTAGAAGAAATAGCAGCTTTTCGTAATCAGATAAAACGTGAAACATGGTTGGAAATGGAATGTCTGCCCGAAGAAAAAAGTAACATATGTGAAATAACGATTTATCAACTGGAGCGGCATACAAGAGAGAAAAATCTGATTGAAAATGAAAAACTGATATTATTTGAAACTCAAAATCAATACTATATACATGATATTATTCCAAATTATTCAGAAGATATTGATGATATGGAGACTTTTTATTCCATTTCAAATGATATTGGAAACTATATTAAGAAATTGGCGAATCAAAATTAAAATTTTGTTCTATTTCACTTTGTAGAATTGCAGCCAGTTAATGAAAACGCCAATCCCCCAGCTATACTGGGGAGAATGTGGAATTGAAGGCGGTGGCGGATAGATACGGGGCGTATTTGCCGATAAATTTTATGAAACGGTATTCTGCCGAAGCAATAGGAAATAAATTTATCCGTATCTTTATGAAATCTTCAAAATTATCTGCTATTCTTTCTGTAACAACAAACAGAAAGGATATACAGAGTATGGACATAATTTTGAAAACAACGGAACTAACCAAAAGTTTTAATGGGCAGATTGCGGTAAACCGTATATCTTTAAGCATAGAAAGGAATTCGGTTTATGGTCTGTTGGGGCCGAACGGAGCTGGAAAATCAACAATTTTGAAAATGATTGCAGGAATCTTTAAGCAAACGTCAGGCAGGATAGAGGTTGACGGACATGATTGGAGCCGCAATGATTTGAAAGAAATCGGCGCTTTGATTGAAAATCCCCCGCTGTATGATAATTTGACAGCATATGAAAATCTGAAAGTACGCACTCTGGCGCTGGGATTATCAGATGATCGTATTTCAGAAGTCCTTACCGCAGTACAATTAACCGACACAGGAAAAAAGAAAGCAGGGCAGTTTTCTTTAGGCATGAAACAACGATTAGGAATAGCACTTGCATTATTGGGTCATCCTAAACTTTTAATTTTAGATGAGCCGACAAACGGATTAGACCCTATCGGTATTCAGGATCTGCGTGAATTGATCCGCTCTTTCTCAGCAAAAGGGATTACTACTATATTATCCAGCCATATTTTGTCTGAGGTTGAGCAGATTGCGGACCATATCGGTATTATCTCAAATGGGAAGCTGGGTTATGAAGGTGAAGTCCATAAAGATGCGGATTTGGAACGCATTTTTATGGAAGTTGTGGGAAGCGCCAGGGGGGAGGGCTGATTTATGCTTGGTATCATTCAATCCGAATTGTTGAAAATGCGTCATACTTTTTCTATAAAGATGATCATTTTGGCTCCGTTAGTCACATTATTGCTGGGGTATCTGTTAAGCGGCAGCCATGTCCAGCTTTCAACATATAACTGGTGGTATTTCATGATTCTGCCGCTTGTAGTTTCGCTGTGTTCAGCAAGCATGATTGCCCGGGAGAAAAAAAGCGGGATGCAGAACATAGTTTTCCTGCCTATACGATTCGATAAGATCTGGCTTGGAAAAACGGCAGCATTAGTTATTCTGCTCTTTGTGACGAACCTTTTTCTGTGGATTGCAGCAACTGTTGCCGGCATGGCGGCAAGTGCTGCGGTTTCTCCCCTGGATGGGCTGATTGGCTGTATGCTCCTTTTCCTGACTTATTTGTGGCAGATTCCTGTTATAATGCAGTTAGTATGTTTCATGGGGTATATGAAAGCGGTCTTTGTATCTTTAGCCGCGAACATAATTTTATCTGCTGTCTGTGCTGAGAAGGAATGGTTCTTATTTGTTCCTTATGCGATCCCTGCCCGTGTTGTATGCCCATTCTTCAAAATGCACGTTAATGGGATTCCCCTTGAAGATGCCTCTCCTCTCTTATCCGCCGGGTATGTTCTTCCGGCAGTGATGGTCAGCCTGGTGTTTGCATTAGCTGTTTTTTGGGGTGGTTCAAAATTGTTTTCGAGAGGAGGCTGGGCACATGAGTGAATATTACCGGTATTTGAAAAGTGACATTTATAAGCTGAGGCACTCATGGCTTTTGGGGATTCATCTGCTCTTTCCGGTTTTTGGGGCAGCTCTTATGCTGCTCTATTCCCATTTATCGTCTGTCAGCGAACTGAATAAGCTGGCAGCCTTTGCGCAGATTACCGCAATTGCATATCCATTTGTAATCTCGGTTGTCTGTCAGATTGTTGCAGAGCAGGAATTGCAGGCGGGGCATTCCCAAAATATACTCACGCTCCCCAGCCGCGATAAAGCTATCTTTTCAAAACTCTCCATCTTATTTTTGGCGGGGCTGTTTTCCACTGCACTCTGTGCTGTGCTGTTTGGGGTTCCGTTCTCCTATATGACAGGAATCGAACTTCCGGTAAGATTTTTTGTCATAATTTCGATTGTACTTTGGGGAAGCAATGTTATGCTGTACGGACTGCATCTGATTTTAGCGTTCCGTTTTGGGAGAAACTTATGTATAAGCATCGGCGTGGTTGGAAGTTTGCTGTCAGCGCTTCTGCAGACGGGTCTGGGTACGGGATTGTGGTATATGATTCCTTATGGCTTGGGAGTGCGGTTTGCGGAAAGTGCTTTGGCATATCTGTTCAATCTGCAGCCTGTGGGGATATTCGAAAATCGGATAGGGATTATTTTCTGTACCGTTGTCACTTTTGCTGCAATAGGCCTGGCAGAATTTTGGTTTTCACGATATAGTGGAACATCTTCTGAGTGAAACGAGGATTTTATCCTGTCATTGTTTAGAACAAAAATGATATATTTTTAAAGGAGCGGAACAATGGGACATATTTTAGTAGTAGACGATGATCCTGCAATGCTTCAGCTTATCCGGCGTGTGCTGGAAAAAGACCAGCATTTGATCAGCTTGATATCGGATGCACGCACAGCCCTTAATATGAACTTTTCCAAATATGATTTGATTTTGCTGGACATTATGATGCCGGGACTGGATGGATTTGAGTTTTGCAGTCAGATACGTTCATGCGTAGACTGCCCCATTATTTTTCTAACGGCCAAGATACATGAGGCTGATATTGTGCGCGGATTAGGGATTGGTGCTGATGATTACATTACAAAGCCATTTGGAACGGATGAACTCCGGGCGAGAGTAAATGCCCACTTACGGCGCGATACAAGGGAAAAGAAAAATGCCTTTTCTATCTCCGGCATCGTGTTTCAGATTAACGCAAAAGAAGCGGAGTTTCAGGGCGAAAAACTTCCGCTGACCAAAAGTGAGTATGAAATCTGCGAATATCTTGCACTTCATCACGGGCAAACATTTGCAAGGGAACAAATATATGAAGCTGTTTTTGGCCTGGACGGGGAAAGTGACAGTTCTGTTATTTCCACCCATATCAAAAATATCCGCGGTAAACTGACTGCTTACAATTTAGCTCCGATAAAGACTGTATGGGGGGTTGGCTATAAATGGGTGTAAAAAAACTGCGTTCAATATTCATGCGGTATGCACTGTGCCTTGCACTTACAGTTTTTATTGTAATCACGGTTAATGTGGGGGCTTACCTTTTTTGCGTGAGCATAGGGGCCATATATCCGCTGACAAGCATAAGCGCCGCAATAGAAAGGGAAAAAGATACCCTTCAAACTGCCAGGCAAATTGAAGAATCTGATATACCACATCTTTGTGAGTATGCCTTATTCACAAAAGACGGGCGCTACAAAGGCGGCTCTATCGGCTGGGAGTATAGTGCAACTGTCTGGAATACCTGTATGGAAAATGGCAGAACAAGAGGCGGTGCGTATCTTTATTCTGTCATTGAGAGGGATGAAGAAATCCTGATTTTGAGATACCGCATGACGGCCCAATTTGAAAATGCGGCATTAAGAAGAAGATTTCCGTCTGCCGACTGGCTTTTGATCGTCACTATCCTGCTGGAAATCCTGCTCTCTCTGGTTGTGATATCTTTTATATTCGGGAAATATCTTGGAAAAAAGATTGATAAACTGCTGACTGTCGTCCACAAAATTGAGCAGCAGGATTTAAATTTTGAAATTCAAAAAAGCAGGCTGTTTGAGGTGGATCAGGCGTTGGATGCGCTCGACCACATGAGGCTTGCGCTGCGGCAGTCCCTTACGAGGCAGTGGTATGATGACAAAATGAGGCAGGATCAGCTTTCTGCCCTGGCACACGATTTGAAAACACCTCTTACTATTATCCGCGGCAATGCAGAGCTGCTTTTTGACACTTCTCTTTCAACAGAACAGAGGGAGTGTGCGGAATACATTGAGAACAGCTCCTTACAGATGCAGGACTATGTGCAGACCTTGATCGAGGCTACAAAATCGTGGAACAGCTATAAACTTTGTATGAAAAAGGTCAATATGGATTCTTTGCTGCTGGAACTTAAGAGTCAAATTGACGGTTTATGTGCGGTGAACAACATTAGTCTGCATTGGGATTGCGGGCATTATCCAGCATATATTACGGCAGATCACGATTTGCTTATAAGGATGCTTATCAATGTGTTATCCAATGCAGTAGAACACACTCCGCAGGGTGGAGAGGTCACTTTTGAAATAGAGGAACATAGCAACGAACTTTCTTTCCTGATTACAGATTCAGGAAAAGGATTTTCTGACGAAGCCTTAAAACACGCAACAGAACAATTTTTTATGGAGGATGACAGCCGGACTTCAAAATCTCATTATGGTATTGGCCTGTATGTGGCGGCATCCATAGCAAAAAAGCACAATGGGAAAATCATTTTAGAAAATTCCGCTGTTGTGGGCGGCGCGAAAGTTACAATACAAATTTCTTTAAAAAATCCGGTCAGCATATAAAGCAGATCTGTCGGAACGGATAAGGCGTTCTTCGTTTCTGGCCATGTGCATATTTGCCATGTTCCTTGACAATTATTCAGCCAGTGGATAAGATTATACTGATTGCCATAAGCATGGACGAAAGTTATTCCTACATGGTAAAGGCATTGATTCAGCCATTAAAGACAGAACTTGGAAGAAAGGATAAGTGATGGAAATTATGAATAATACTGTTTTGGAATTCGAGTGCATTGGCATAGATAACGGAAACAAATTTCCCATTGAATATACCGGGCGGGGGAAGGACATATCGCCGGAATTTATAATTAGGAATCTATCACCCAGTGCAAAGACTCTTGCTGTTACATTGGAAGATTTATCACACCCGATTAAGGATTTTACGCACTGGCTGATTTGGAATATTCCCGCCGCTGACAGAATAAGGAAAAATATTCCTGCCGGCAAGGCTGTGCCAATGTTGGGGAATGCCCGCCAGGGGATAGGATACGGCCTGCACCGTTATGCGGGGCCGAAGCCGCCGAAAGGGAAAACGCATACTTACCGTTTTACAATTTATTCCTTAGATTGCGAAATAAACATAAGCGCTAATTCCATGAAAAGAAATTTTCTGAAAAAGGCTGAAAAGCATATCATTCAAAAAGGAAGTATCATTGGCGGGTTTGAGTAAGAAATACGTTTCGGCTTCATATGACCAATGGAGTATATAGTACGGTATTCTTTCGGCAGGACTTCAAAATATGTTTTAAATGCTGCAGTAAATTTGCTCTGGCTGTCATAGCCCACAGCCTGTGCGATTTCAGCTATGCTCTGATTCGTTTCTTTTAACAGTTTTGCAGCCTGCCGCATTCGGTGTTCCTTGATATGTGCCGCAATGGAAGTTCCATAGATTGACTTAAAAGTATTTTTCAAAGTTGTTGGATTGATGAGATATTGTCTTGAAAGTTCCTCTATGGTAATTCTCTGGTCAATGTGCCGCAAAAGCTGGTCATGGATTTTCCGGATCGTTTCAGTCAGTTCGAATTGATATTCAGCCAGTTTGTTTTGGGGCGTAAACTCCATCTTGGCAAGGTAAAGCAGTAATTCCAAAATCTTGATTTTTTGGAATGGAAGCATAAGCGTTTCAGGCTGGTTATAAAATGCAGAAAAAATACTTTCTGTCTGTTCATTTCCAGCAAGGAAGATAGGTCTGTCATCTTTGCAGAATTTTTCGGGTAATATGGTTTCAAAAATACCAAAGTTTTTTAACAATTCGGGAGGGGCGTCAGAGGCTTCCTGCAGATCAATATAGATGCCAAGTCCCTGATACGTACCGTTTGGAAAGGTAAGTACGGAATCCGTACATGCTTTCATGGTATGCAGGGAGAAGTCTCCCGGATTTAAATAAATTCGGTTTCCGTTTTTCATCTCCCACATCATCTGTCCGGCTTTGCAGTAGTTAATCTGAATGATGTGTGACAGAGCCTTATGCTGCACAGAAAAAGAATCGGTTGAAAAAGTAAGATAACATAACTCTATACCGGGATAAAGCGGAATGACAGCATTTGCCACCTTTTGATGAAATCTTTCCATTTCTTTTTGTATTTTTACCAATTCACCATTCATAAGACAGACCTCACAATTCAGGGCAGGTGATTTCCATAACCTGCTCAATCATCTGATGCAGCAGACGGCCTTGTTCTGTGTCTGCGGCCCGATAATATACTTCTTTTCCTTCACGCCGGCAAATAATCAGACCGCTGTTTTTCAATGGTCGGAGATGATGTGAAACTGCCGGGCTTGACATATGGAGCATGTCCGAAATATTGAGGACACATTCCTCCTGGTGGCATAGAAGCCAGAAAATCCGGATTCTGGTTGTATCGCAAAGCTGTTTGAAAACTTCCGCTACGGTTTGGAAATAATCTACACGGTCTAATTGTTTCTGTATCAGTGCTGTCTGTGGCCCTTCTCCATGTTGGTGCGGTAATTTCATATTGTCCATATTGTTTTTCCTTTCTTTTTCACCTGCATTTTGCCCAAATGGAAATACCTTTTGCCCATTTGGGAGAGAATGCCTGAGAGACATTGCCCAGTGCCTTTTTGTATATTATACTGCAACTACGATAATTAAACAAGTGCTTAATTGTTAAATTTGAAAAAAGAAAATAGAAAGGAGGACGTTAAAATAGAAAATGAAAAGCATTACAGATCGTATCTACGGTCTGCGTCTGGCAGTAAAAAGGATAGAGGAATGCTGCCACAGTATCATTGCCTCTATCAGAAAAGTAAAAAAAATAACAGGCAGCATTGCTCATTTGGTTTACCTCGTACTTTCAAGATAAAGAAGGTAGGCTTCTTTAAATGCACTGTATTTTCTTTTTGTCAGGTAAGCGTGGATCTGATTGCCAGCCATGTTGACAAGGGTATGGTCAAAATCCGTGACATGTTCAAAGTTGATGATGAAGCTGCGGTGTGTCTGGAAAAAACAGTTTTTGGGAAGTTCTTTCAGCCAGTACTGCATATTATGGACGGATTCAAAATCACACAGTGTTGTATGTACGACTACTTTTCTTGCCTGTGCTTCTATTGCAATGATGTCGGAAGCAGAAAGTGTGTGTATACCCTGCTTTGTTTCAACCGGTATTTTGATTGTCATAGTATTGTATAGTTCAACTGCATCTTTCATATTTCGGAAGAAACGCTGCTTGTCTATAGGTTTTGACAGATAACGGAATACCTGAAAGCGCATGGCTTCATCAAGATACTCGGAATAAGAAGTCACTATAAAAATGATAATGCTGCTGTTTGCCCTTTTTAATTCGTTTCCTACGTAAATGCCGTTCATTCCGGGCATTTCTATATCAAGGAAAAGAATATCTTTGTCGCCTTTGTCAGCCAATAAAGACTCCCCGTCAGAAAAACAGGCCAGTTCCGGACATTTCACATGGATTTTATCAAAAAAATTTTTACAGTATTTTTTAAGCTGTTCAATCATCAAAGGATCATCATCGCAGATAAGTATTCTCATTTTAACCTCATTTACAGTTTGCTTATTGATAAATACATTATTATTATATAACACCTGAGTTGGGATATATATACAAACTGTATGAAAAGACATTTTTTTGTGGATTTTGGGATAAAATCTGGGGAAAGCGCTGTCTGACTCCCACTTGGAAATCGTCTGTCTGGACACGTCAATTTTCACCGCTAATTGTTCCTGTGTCATTCCTGAAAGTTTTCTTAATTGGTTGAGTTTGTTTCCAATTTTCATTTTGATCGTCCTCCTTTTAGTGCGATTATAAATAATTTCCGCTATTTTGTCTATCAACATATCTTTACATTTGGGCTCAATATGGCGACATTAGGGAAAATCTCGCCGATTTCCACGTTTATTTCAAGAAGATAACGGTCACGCCGGA
>BLLT01000137.1 GCA_011958945.1 Lachnospiraceae bacterium
GCGTGACCGGGAACTGATGCAGGAGCAGGAGAAAGAGAGCCTTTTGCTGATACAGAACAGCGATCTGTCCGAGTACAGCCTTGTGAATGTCCGGGGAATGGATGCGGCAGAGATTGTGGAGACCCTGTCCGCCATGAATGACAATGACAGGCTGAATATTGCCGCATACCTGGAGAGCAGGGGCGCATGGACTACGGAGATTGCCAATCAGGATACAAAAGAGTTTGGGGAACACCATTTGGATGTCCGGTATAATACCGACACAAACGAAGTCATTAACATAAAGGCGGAAATGGAACTGAACGAGAGGGCAAAGGAGCCGATTAGTGCGGATGATGTAATTTTGAAAATCACACATTCGCACGGTTTTGAGGTGGAGCGCATTACCAACAAGACACCGGAAGGAGTGCAGGAGATCATGGCTGCGCTTACAAAGCTGGAAGATAAGAACGCACAGAATATCCGTGACTGTCTGAAAAGCTGTGGGGCTGACTATATCCCTATCATTGTGGGCGGCGGCAGAAATTCCGGTATGCCGCAGTTTAATGACTTTGAGATTGACCTGGTTAAAAAAGAGATAACCATGATGCGCCACCTTTCTCCGGCAAAGCAGGCGGAGGGCATCATCAACCGGTTAGAGTTTGCCAAGACCGCTTTTTCCGATGATGAGCGCAATCTTATCGTGAATTACGCCTTTAAGCTGAATGACATGGAAAAGACAAGGGAGCTTGCGGAGCGTATCTATTATGAGGAAACGGAAGGAAACCAGGGAGCTGCCCTTGCGGTTATTGACGCACAGGCAGAGATTGACGCACTTCCTGACCCGATGATCGGTTTATGGGAGATGGAGGAATACGGCTATTTGGCGGAGGGAATGCTGCCGCTTACAAAGGAAACCGCATTAGAATTGTTTGACCGTGATTTACCCGTGTACCAGCTTCACAAGGACGGTTCGGAAACCTTGATACAGGGCAGGGAGCAGGTTACAGAGTATGAGGGTATTTTCGGCATTGAAAAAGCGGATTGGGAGAATGAAAAGAGCCTGCGGGCGTTGCAGGAGGAACTTGCGGAAGGCCGGGCAAATAAGGAAGCGCAGCTTTTATATGGAGATTCTGATAAGTATGGCATTTATCAGTTGAAGGACATTCCTGAAATGCGGCAATTCCAGTTTTCCGGCACGGAATCTTTAAAGCGCAGGGGAATTATAAAAGACAATCTCGATGCCATTAAGCCGGAGAATTACAACCTTGTCTATGTGGGCGAACTTTCCGGGCTGCAAGGGCGGACGCAGAGCGCAACGCTGGAAGCAGTCTATGAGAAATTCAACATAGACCACCCGGCAGATTATAAGGGGCATTCCCTTTCGGTCAGCGATATTGTGGTGCTGCATGAGGACGGAAAGAACAGCGCACACTTTGTAGATTCGTTCGGCTTTACCGGGCTTCCTGATTTCATGCGTGAACTGGAAGGCATAGAGGAACCGGAAAAGGGAGAAGCAGAGCCGGAAGCGCCGCAGGAGGAAACGCTGGACACTTCTGGACATAATGTCCAGAAGTCGGATGTTGAAAAGACAGAACAGAAAAGCTATCCGGCTTTCTACGGGCATACCCTGGTATATGCGATGGAACATGGGGAAGTGGACAAGTATTTGGATTTCCGGAAATTTGACAGGGAGTGCAAAGAGGCGATTGAGGGAACAATCCGGCAGAATTTTGACGGTATGCACTTAAATCATGATATTGTGAAGCCTTTAGCGGAGCAGTACGGTTCAGACCGTATCGCCTTTGTCCTTGCCAACACGCTCCAGCAGGAATCATGGGATGGGCGCTTTTCGAGGGATAACAAAGCGTGGGTGGGGCAAATCCAAACTTTTGGATTTTCCGCAAAATCCCAACTTTAAAGAAATCCAAACTTTCACACAGATATGCTGATAAATATGGCATTGTGCGAAAGAAAAGTTTGGATTTCTTTTTAACGTTTTCTATTTTTTCAGTCCGCAGAAATCTGTCAGTGTGCTGTTCTTGTTCTTCCATTTTTTAGGGACTGTTTTTTGTGTTTCATCCTCCAAAGTAGCCAATGCTTTTATCTTGTCTTCCGTTGTGATGTCCAGATACCGCATCGTTGTTTCAAGCTGTTCATGCCCCAGAAGAAAACTTACCTGTACAACATTAATTCCATCCTCCAGCCAGTGTGATGCTTTCGCATGGCGAAATTGATGTGCATGGGCATCAAGGGGTACATCCGTACACTTTTCGTGTGCTGCTTTTGCACATATTTTTATCCGCTTTGCCAATGCCGGCTCTGTGAGCTTCGTGTATTTGCCGCCTACCCGTGAATAGAACAGGTATGCATCAGGGTCAGGCGTGCCATCGTGAAAAGCACTCAGATATACTTTGATGTAAGCGACCACCTTGGGAAGAAGATATGCAGTTCTGATTTTATCCCGTTTCCCTATCAGATTCACATAGGGCTTTTTCCCGTCAAGGTGCAGATGACGGATTTTTATGGAGCGGATTTCATCCAGCCGTCCAGCTGTTGCATACAACAGGGTCAGGAATACAAGATCCCTTTTTCCTGTTTTTGTAGATACATCCGGTACTGCGAGCATGGCTGCTACCGCATCACGCGTAAAACCGGATACTTTCTTTTTGGTACATTTCTGACGTTTTATTTTCTGCGCTTCCTGATATAGATACAGGTATTCCATATCTTTGCTGCCGAGGAATTCCAGAAAGACCCGCAGGGAACCAAGCCGTACATTGCATGTTTCAGGACTGCAGTTTCTGGATTCTTTTAACCATACAGTCCATTTTTCTATTTTCTCCCGTTCAAAACAGTGTCTGGAAAAGCTTCCCGGCGTAACCGACTCTGTTTCCAGGAAATTTATGTATAATCCAAGTGCATTCCGATAGGATTTCAGTGTATGTCCGCTGGTAGTAAGAAAATTTGGGGCATAAACGTCAAAAAACTCCGAGATATACCGTGCGATTTTAACTGCGTCATCAGATTTCTTCATGTTCCACCTCCGGCAACAGTTCATTGAAACTGCGTTCTGTTTTTTTCAGAAGGATATCGGCGAGACAGGGGGTGATTGAATAATAGTACAAAGTGGATTCGATGCCCCTGTGCCCCATGGACTTGGAAAGGTAATGAAGCTTCTGGTCGAATTCAAATGTATCATCCGCCCACCGGTTGATGTTTGTGGCGGCATAATTATGTCTGAGATCATAGGCAACCGCTTTATCCTGCTTTCCATTCGCTTTTTCCCATAAACACTGGAAAGCCTGCGTAACCCACTGTCTGGAATAATACTTCCCATTAGGGGTCTCAAAAAAGTAAGTACGATCCGGGCGGATGGATTCTGCCGCTTTGTCGTATTGTTTCAAAAGTTCTGTCATGCTTTTATGGAGAGCTACATAGTGCTGGTCATATCCTTTTGATTTTCGGATGTTCAGCACCCCGTGTTCAAGGTCAACATCTTCCCGTTTCAGGTATCTGGCTTCCGTAGTGCGGATTCCGCTGCTGTATAAAAGCCGGAAAAAGACAGGACATGTGATTTTTTTCATCTTATACTTTAATTCCGGCCGCAATGGGACGATCCGGTCGCATTCATTAAAAAAACGGCAAAGTTCCCCATCTGTAAATGCATGGGGGATATATGTCCTTCCTTCCGGTTTCGGCGGCAGTGCCGGTTCTACGGTTGTCAGTCCTCTTTCCCGCAGATAGCGTATAAAAGAACGGATACCGCCAGTTCTTGTAAAACAGGAAGTATTGGTTTCTGTCTCACGTTTCCTGCACCATTCATCTACCATTTCCTGACAGAGTGGCTGTCCGGGATAGTGCAGGGCACAGTAGCGGTCAAAATATCTGATGTTCAGTCCGTGTGCATGTTCACTCCAGGAATCTGCAGCTTTTTGATATTTCTCATACTGTTCGATCAGGCCGGAGAATCCTGATATATAAGAATTCATATCGAAAAAACCTCCTTCCCGACAGGATAGCATTCAATGCTTATGGCACAGTCACGGAGATGTGTGATATCTGCAAAAAGATAATGGTCAAGTGAATCAGGGTCCGCATGTCCGAGAGTAGCACTGATCACAGGACGGGGGATATTGTTTTGGGAAAACGAAACTGCGAGGTTATGTCTGAAAAGATGGGCGCCTTTTCTATCATGCTCCCCTTGCCGTACAGCTGCTGCTTTATACAGCTTGCCTGCAGCATTGCCCACTGTCCCGGCACTGATCGGCCCATGTGGTGTCTGTTCGCATAAAAAAATCCTTTTAGAATCACTTTTCGGACGTTCCATGGTTATATAATCATAGATAGCATTTCCGATGCTTGCAGTTAGCGGAAGCACAAGCTCATTTCCAGTTTTCTTCTGAAATATCCTGATCTCTTCTTTTTCCCAATCTATATCAGAGAAGGCCAGCCCGGCTATATCACTGGAACGCATGCCGGTAAAAAACAGGAGCATACCGATTGCCCGGTTTCGCAACGTAATGCTGCTTTTTTCTGACACCAGGACATCCTTGACGGATGACATTTCCTCTTCCGTAAGATACTGGATATTTTTCCGTCTTCTGTTCAATGCCGGAAGATAAGCAAGGATTGTCCTTGCCGCATTGGTATACATCCCGAGATCTGCATGGAAAACAGATGCGATATTTACCTTTGTGCTCGGACTCAGGGCTGGTTTTCCTGATTCATCGCAGAAATAAGACAGAACAATATCCTCCGTGATATCTTCCAGCATTGCGCATCCTTCTTTCTGGCAGTGCAGGAAAAGGCCGCTGCAGGCAGAAATGCTGGATTTGTATGTACCGGGTTTTAAGCCACGCCTCACACTGTCTTCCTTATAAAGGTCCAGTATATTTTGGAAATATGGGGCAAGCTGTGAATATGTATCCTGGCGGAACAAGGGTTCACGGGTCGGGGTGGAAAGTGTTCCATAGAATGCATAACGCCGAAACAGGCTATATATAGACCGGAACTGTTCTTTCATCTCAGCAGATTCCGTTTCTAAAGAGCGTAAACGGCAGGCTTCTTCATAAGAAGAAATCCCATATGCATCCTGATTTGCGGAAAGCCATTTCATTTCCCTTTTTACATGTTGGATATGGCAGGAGCTGTAGCCATACTCCTCCATATGTTGGATAAGTTCCTCATATGTACTGTTTGATTCGAATAAATTCATATTTGTTCACCTCCAGTTTTATCATAAACGATTGGAGTGTAAACAAAAAGAAATCCAAACTTTCTTTTCGTACAATGCCGTATTTATCAGCATATCTGTGTGAAAGTTTGGATTTCTTTAAAGTTTGGATTTCGGCGGAAAATCCAAACTTTTGGATTTTCCGCACCCATTTCATCTGATCGGAGGCTTTCAGCGCCTCGTCCACTCCCTCGGCTTTCGCCATCTGCTCTGTCAGGAAGTCCATCCGCTCCTCCGCCTGCCTCTGTATCTCCAGACAGTGCGCTTTCAGCCTGCCTTCCATCAGAAGCCCGCTGTAAATCCCCCTCCGGTGTTCCTTCAGGTAATTCTTCCGCATCAGCCCGTACTTGGTCAGCGGCTCCTCCGGCTCGCTGTCCGGCGTCAGGTTGGGTATCAGGTAATCCCCGTTCTTCTCGTATGTCAGTTCCATGCGTAATGCCCTCCGTTTCTATGTGGTTGGTGTCTGAATCAATTTGTGGTTCGTTTTCGCTTTCACGCTTTAAAGCATTATAGCGTGCTTCTGGCTCATTTGCAAGCGTTTTTTCAGGATTTTTTTCAGCAGCGGCGGTCTGTACGCTGTCTACACGCTCCCTCGCCTTTTCTGCGGCTTTTTGCCGTGCCATCTGGCGGTCATAAGCCGCAACCGTCCTCCCGATCTCCATAAGGAGCGGCTTGCACATATCCGTGGTGGCATTGCCGATCACAGACAATGCTATTGTGGTGTTAAACTCACTGATATAGTCAAAATTCAGTTCGTCTTTCCAGAAGTCCATGTCAGCGCCGCACCGGGATAACAGGGTATAGGCGATGCTTGCGGACAGCGTTTCCCGAAGCCGCAGCCCCACGTTCAGCTCGTCAAGTTCCTCTAAGAAGCTGCCCTCCTTTGCGTAGGACATATCCTGCATCAGTTCCCCGTAATAATCTTCCGCAATCCTCCCGGCGATCTCCATGAGCCTGCCCTCAAAGGAATTATTTTTATCGGTTGCCCCGTAGGTCTTTTCAAGCTGTGCCAGAACAGCGCCCTTGTGTTCCTCCCGCATTTCCCACAGGTACGGGTCTTTCCCGATCCGCCTTGCCTTATGCACGTCCGACACGTCAAAAACATATTTCAGTCTTGGACGTTCGCTCTCCCGGTCAAAAAGGGCGATCCCCTTTGCCCCACGGTTTACCCAGCAGAACATTTTTTCATTCCAGGTTTCCATGAGGGCGCAGGCTGTGGCATCCGGTCTTTGTGCGTAGATCAGCATCTGATCCTCAAACGGGTATCGGTACAGCCTTGCGGCAGTGGTCAGGTATTTCGTCCATTCCTCCCCGTTCTTTGACACCTGCCTTGCGGTTTCCCCGGCAAGCACGGAGATTTCATGGTATTTCTTAGAAACGTAATATTGTTCAGCCATCCGCACCCTCCTTAATCATAAAATCCGTTTTCCTCAATGCCCTTTTCCAGAATGGACGCTATCAACACATCCAGCTCCACGCCGTTTATCTCGCTGACCACGATCAGCTTCGCAAGGGTATTCTTTTCCACCGGAACCGAATACCGTTCCTCGTCCGGACACAGCTCACGCACACAGACACCGAGCGCATCCGCAATCTGGCAAAGCGTGCTTATATCCGCCTCCCGGATTCCCGCCATGATGTCCAGGAGCATATTCTCCCGGACACCGGAAAGCGCTGCCAGCCCCGGTATGCTCATATCCATCTCTTTCATTGCATTTAAAACCTTATCACCTGTGCTTAAAATCCCTGTTCCCATTATCGCTCCCTCCTATTCCGTTTTGCTGCCGAAAGAAAATGCCGTGTTTTCTTTCGCCTTTGTAGCTGTAAACTTTGTTTTCACTTCCGCCACCTTTGACTCCAGAACGGAAAACATGGCTTCCACCTGTTCCTCTGTGTAGTCATAGGCCGATCTGTTGGAGAGGTTTTCAATCCGCCCGATTGCGTCAATCGCCTTATTGATACGGTACTCCCCAAGCCGGATAAATTTCTCCGCTTTCGTTTCCTCTGCCTTTCCCGCAGGCGTGTTTTCTGTTACGTTTTCCATAGCTTCACCCATATTTTCGCTCATATCTTTTTCCTCCATTTTCCATATGGTTCAGGGCATACAGATTTTCCATATGCCCCGTGCTTAAAATACTTTTTTACTTTTTCTTTTTGGGAAATTCCAGCTTCACCTTATACTGCGAGCCTTTGATTTCTTTCCCGTCTTTGGTATAGGAAAAGTCCTCCACGCCCTCCGGTATCAGGTACGCATCATAGCTGCCCTTCTTCCCCTTCAAGTCTTTTACGAGGGTCTTTTTCCCGTCCAGCAGGCTTTTTACCTGGCTGTCGGTAAGTGCCGCCCCCATTGCCCTGGACACGTTCATGCCGCATTTATTTTTACAGTAAGCGCCGAATTTCCCTTTTATCACATCGCCCCCGCACTTCGGGCATTTTCCAAGAGATTCCTGCGTGCCGCCCCCGAACATGGATTTCTGTTCGTCACTGATACTGTGGTAAGTCTGCACAAGCCCGTTTACCAGATCGGTAATCCCGTCCATAAACGCCTGCATAGGATATTCCCCCTTTGCCACAAGGGTAAGGGCATTTTCCCAATCAGCGGTAAGCTGTGGGGATTTCACCACGTCAGGAAGCACGGTGATCAGCTTCACCCCGTCCTCCGTAGGGAGCATCTGCTTTTTCTCACGTTTTACGAAACCGTCCTTGACTAACTTCTCAATCACGTCCGCCCGTGTAGCGGGTGTGCCAAGCCCTTTCCGTTCTACATCATCACCCATGTCCTCCGCCCCGGCACGTTCCATTGCCGACAACAAACTGTCCTCCGTAAAGTGCTTCGGCGGCTGCGTAAAATGCTCTGTTACGTTCGTCCGCACTCCCTCAAAAACCATCCCTTCCGAAAGCTCCGGCAGCTTCCTGTCCTCTTTTTCCTTATCTTCCGTGGTTTTATAAGAACGCTTCAGGGCAGCTTCAAAATCTTTCCACCCGTTCCTTATTACAGATTTCCCGGAAACAGAAAAAACAGCGCCGCCACAGTCAAGCTCCGCCCTGACTGTTTCATACTCGTGTTTTTCCCCCGTGGCGCATAGCAGGCGGTTGGCGGCAAGGGAGAGGATTCTCATTTCCCCCTCCGGCACGGTGGCAAGGTCAGCCTTTGCAATCTCCATTGTGGGAATGATTGCGTGGTGGTCTGTCACTTTTTTGCTGTCCATTACCCTCCGGACATCCGGCTCTGCCCCGGACGGTTCTTCAAAGAGGATTGCCTTATAGACCGCCCCAATCACATTTCTTGCAGTATCCTCCATATCGTCCGATAAATACTGGCTGTCCGTCCGGGGATAGGTGACCAGCTTTTTCTCATAAAGGCTCTGCGTATATTCTAAGGTCTGCTTTGCTGTAAATCCAAATATGCGGTTCGCATCCCTCTGTAACGTAGTCAGGTCATAGAGCTTCGGCGGCTGTACGGTTTTCTTCTCTTTTGTGACAGATACAACCGTGGCGGTTTTTCCTTCACTGGCTGCAGCAATGCTTTCCGCCTGTACCTTTTCAGCTATCTTCTCTGTTGCCGCATCCATGCCGCCCGCCAAGATATGCGCCGTATAATACGGCTCTTTCCTAAAATTCCTGATCTTTTCCTCACGCTCCACCAGCATGGCCAGCGTTGGTGTCTGCACCCTGCCGACCTTTAGCACCTTGCCGCCATACAGGACGGTAAAGAGCCTTGTGCCGTTCAACCCCACAAGCCAGTCCGCCCTCTGCCTACACAGTGCGGAGTGGTAGAGGTTATCATAATCGCTTCCCGGCTGCAGGTTCGCAAATCCCTCACGGATTGCGCTTTCCTCCATAGAGGAAATCCAGAGCCGCTTTATGGGCTTCCTGCACCCTGCCTGGTCATACACAAGGCGGAAGATCAGTTCCCCCTCCCGCCCTGCGTCTGTTGGATAGTTGGAATAGGTGACTTAGAGAATATCCATTATTCAAGGGTTTCCAATGCCCCTATGAACTTGTAATGGATAGTAAGTCGTTGAATTTTCTGCCCGTCAACTTCTACGGGTTCAGAAACAAGAATTTTTTCTATCAGTTGATTGATTATCTTAAAATTGAGTTCCGTTATTCCTGCATAACCGCTTATCTGCTCCGCAAACTGCTCAATGGAAGATAACTGCTCTTTGTCTGCTATGGCACTTTTTTCAAGTTCCTTTATCTTGGCTGTCAGTTCTTCCTGCTCGCTGTCATACCTTGCCGACAACATCTGAAAACGCTTTTCGGTCAGCAGTTCCCTTGTCAAGTCCTCGTACAGTTTGGCATACAGGTTTTCAATCTCCGACACACGCTGTTTACATTGCCTTAGTTCCTTTTTCTGCTGTTCCCTGTCCGCTGACATTTGGAGATTAAGACGCTCGGCAATCTCCGTTACCATAGCTTTCCTGTCCGTCAGTGCCTGTCCTGCGTGTTTCTGAATGTCTGCAAGCACAACTTCGTGAACCGTCCTCGCCTCAATGGTGTGTGCTGAACAGCCCTCTTTCCCAAACTTACGGTATTTGGTACAGCAGTAGAAAGTCTTGTCTAATACATTGTTCCGCTTTCTTTTCTGCTCGACTTTGGCAAGCATGGCACTCCCACAATCAGCGCACTTGATAACCCCTCGGAAGATGTTGTCATATCCGCTTGAGCTTTCCCCAATAACGGGCGGTCTGCTCTGCAAAATCTTCTGCACGTTGTTCCAACGGTTCTGTTCGATAATCGGCTCATGCGTGCCATAGATGATTTCACGCTCCGCATACGGGATATACTGTCTTTTCTTGGAACGCATGGTCTTAGTTGGTTTGTCCGCAACGGTAAGGTTTCCTGCATAGACGGGGTTGTGCAATATCTGACTGACATAGGCAGTATCCCAGTCATACATTTTTTCCTCGTCCATAAAACGCTCAAACAGTTCCTTTTTATAGAAACTCGGTTTCAGCACTTTCGCCTTACGCAAGCGGTTACAGATAGTGTGAAGCCCCACGCCCTCCTCGGCGATTGAGAAAATCAGTTCCACAACGGGGGCGGTCACTTCATCAATGACAAGATGGTTATGGTCTTTCTCGTCTTTCTGATAACCGAATGGGGCAGTAGTAGCCATATACTTGCCCTGCATTCTCCTTGCGTGGAGTGCGCTCTTGATTTTCCTTGACGTGTCCTTTGCGTACATTTCATTGATGATGTTGCGGAACGGTGTAATGTCCATTTGTGCGTTGTCTATGGAGTCCACCCCGTCATTGACTGCAATGTACCGCACGTTATGATTAGGGAAAAATACCTCGATATAAGTACCCGTTTCAAGGTAATTCCTCCCCAACCGTGACAGGTCTTTTGTGATGAGCGTTGACACTTCCCCGTCCTGTATGTCCTCGATAAGCTGTCGGAAAGCGGGGCGGTCGTAGTTTGTACCGCTGTAACCGTCATCAACGTAGAACTGGCAGTTCAGAAAACCGTTGCGCTTTGCATAATCTTTCAGCATGGTTTTCTGTGTGCTGATACTCATGCTCTCGTTGTTTGTGCCGTCGTCTTTGGAAAGCCTGCAATAAAAAGCAGTGATTTTGTCGTTATTCAATTTTGCCCTTTTCATTTTGTCCTCCTTGATGAAAAGGGACTTCCTCTTAACTCCTATTATACTATATTCCCTTTTCCGTTTCCAGTGCTAATTTACGCTGTTTTCCGCTATTTCCTTAACCTTTTTTGTTATTTGTTCCTCGGCTATCCGCTTGAATACCGTTTCCATTTTTTCAGTGCCTACATAATGCCTTTCCACGATTATTTTTGTGGGTGGGTGCTGTT
>BLLT01000138.1 GCA_011958945.1 Lachnospiraceae bacterium
TGATAACAGAGGTTTTCCAGTTATCACAGCCCTAACAGTTGCCGCTGTCGGGGCTATTTTCTTCTCCGCCGATGTTACCCTGCCACAGATATTTTGCTCCGTCCAACACCCACAGGATAGCTTTCAGCATATCAAGACAGTCATTCCGCATATCTTCCAATCCCTCCGGCGTTAAATCAATCTCTGTCTTTTCAAACTGTTCTGTCACTTCCCGGATATTTGTCTGCATTATCTTTAGTTCCTCTACCAACTGATAAACCAGTTCTTTTTTACCAACCACGCACACCTGGTTATAAATGCAGGAACGGACAAAATAATCTTTCTTAGAAAGTCCGCTTGCTAAAATCTTCGCCTCGATTTCTTCCCTCTCTCTGGGGGAAATGCGAAAGCTGATTGTCGGGTATTTATGCACTCCACTCATTCTTCTTCCTCCCTGCTGTTCTCCATCTCCAATTTATCTGCAAGTTCTCCCTGCTTATTGGGATATAAATGTGAATAGGTATTTAATGTTGTTTCGATTTTCTCATGCCCTAACCGTTCCGCAATCGCTAATGGCGTAAATCCCATTTCCACAAGTAACGAAGCGTGACTATGACGAATATCGTGCAAACGTATTCTTTTTACCCCGGAAGCCTTGATACCTCTGATAATTTCATGCTCCATATAAGATTTTGTAAAACGGAACATTCTTTCGTCTGCCATAATTCCGTATAAATGTGAAATATACTCCTTTAATTCTTCCGTCAAAAATGGCGGTATCGTTATGATACGCTTGCTCTTTGGCGTTTTAGGCGGTGTGATAATGTCCCTGCCCTCTATCCGCTGATAAGATTTATTTACGGAAATGGTACGCTTCTCTAAATCAATGTCATTATAGGTTATCGCAAGTAATTCTCCAATCCTCATGCCCGTCCAATAAAGGAGAAGAAACGCCATTTTTGTTTCCGGCTTGTTCTCCACAGTCACAAGAAACTGCTTAAATTCCTGTTTTGTCCAAAACTCCTTTTCTCCGGCGTGGCTCTTTCCGATACTCCCGGCTTTCCTGCAAGGATTGTCTTTCAAGTCATAGTACCGAACCGCATAATTGAAGATTGCCGACAACTGATTATTGACTGTTTTCAGATATGTTTCCGAATATCCTTTTTTCATCAGAGCATTTTGCCACGCCCGAATGTCGGAAGCCTTAATCTCATTCATATTCTTTTTCTTGAAATACGGAATGATTTTCAAGTCAATAATGAATTTCTTTGTTCGCATGGTATTTTCACGCAGACGATGTTCCATATCCTCATAATAAATTTGTACGAAGTTTTCAAAATTGATGTCTAAATTCCTCTGCTGCTGTTGCAGGAAGTCACGCTCCCACTGTTCCGCTTCCGCTTTTGTCTTAAATCCCCGCTTGTTCTTCTTGTGGCTTACGCCCTGCCAGTCCTTATAATAGAACTGGCAGCGCCACATCTTTCCGTCCCTTGTCGCTGACATAAAATCTCTCCTTTCCTTATTGTTGGCGTGTCCTCTCGCCATAGTGGTATACCCGCAGGGTGTTTCCTACATGGCTACGGTCAGACCGTAGAATTTTTCTTCAAAGTATTTTGTTGGGACTTTGCCGCAGATTGTCCGATAACCCTTTGCTTTCAGTTCCTCATTCAGCCCCCGGATAATCTTATAGGCATAACCCGTTGATACACCAAGCATTTCAGCCGCTTCCTCTGCCGTTACATACATTTTCTTTCCATTCTCCATATAGTCCTGTCCTTTCCTTTTTTATTTTAGGTACACATATGTGACCTTTATGTTTTTATTATACGGTACACTTTTGTGAACGTCAAGTATTTATTTTAAATTTTTATACACAAATGTGTCCTGATGTGATAGAATTGAACTAGGCACTAACGAATATCACAAAAATCGGAGGTATTGGCATGACTACCGGGGAAAAGATTAAACACTTTCGGAATTTGCGTGGCATATCACAGGAAACGCTCGGTCAGCTTTCCGGCATCAATTCCGCCACAATTAAAAAATATGAGTATGGCATCCGCAATCCCAAGCCCGACCAACTGATGAAAATTGCAAATGCTTTGGGTATCAGTATCAATGTTTTCATGGATTTTGATATAGAAACAGTGTCAGATGTATTGTCTTTGATTTTGAAAATGGACGAGCAATTAGATATGAACTTTGAAGCAGAGAGGTACGAGGACGGAAGTTTCAATCCCGCTACAATCAAAATATCCTTTCAGAACTCCCTGCTCAATCATAAGTTGGGCGTATACATGAAAGCAAGGGAATTGCAGGAGAACCTTTTGAATGATACGGAACGCTTCTCGTCGGAGGAAGAACACCAACGGGCGATTGACGCACTCTCAAAAGATTTGGACGCTGTTAAGCAGAGTATTCTTGATGACAGTAAGATTGTTAAAAAAGGTGTTAGAGGTATATCTGTAAAAATTTATCCCGAAAATTAGCCATTCTCACTATACCGAAAAATATTTGCCACACTTTAGAGAGCCTTAGTGACATTTGAATTTTCTTGTGGTATAGTGGACTTCCACTTTTAGGAAAAGGAGTTGATGATATATGCCACAGATGAACAAAGGCGGTAAATTTATTTTCGGAAAATCGCTGATACGAGATGACTTGACAATCCATCTCCCAACACAGGCTCTTACAGAGTACAACGCCACAGCAGAGAGAAAAGTCTATCTTTTTACTGGAAGCAAGGTCACTGGCGGCTTTTGTGTGACAAGAAAAGGATTGTTAGAACCATCAAAGTTAGGACACATTCTTACTGATAATCCGGCTTTACTGAATTATCAGACCGCAGAGGGCGAATTTGTCAAATACAAAGGGCGGTCATACTGTTGGGTAAATATTTCAGAGAATGGTGTAATTCAGCTTAATCAGCAGATATTAGATTTTCTTAATCTGAAGATTGGAATGGAACTATTGTCTATCCGAAGCAGTGATATAGCTTTTACAATGGGTGCAACCGGTCCCCTGTTGGAAAGAGCCGACAACTATGAGGGCGAAATTCCTCTGTATTAAAAAAGCAGGTATCATGATACCCGCCCAAAATCCAGTATTCCTCAAATAATTAGAGCCATTTTAGAGCCAAACGGCATAAAACACTCCCGGAAATGCCCATTTTATCAGCATTTCCGGGATTTTATCCGTTACTCGAACTCAATCGTCCCCGGCGGTTTCCCCGTGCAGTCATACAGCACCCTGTTAACCCCCTTCACCTCATTCACAATCCTACTGGTCACCGCATCCAGCACTTCCCAAGGCAGATGCACCGCTTCCGCTGTCATGAAATCCGAGGTTTCCACTGCCCTAAGTGCCACGGCATAATCGTACGTCCTTTCATCCCCCATGACTCCCACAGAGCGCATATTTGTCAATGCCGCAAAGTACTGCCCCAGGCCTTTGTCCAATCCGGTCCTCCCGATTTCTTCCCGGTAAATGGCATCCGCATCCTGGACAATCCGGACTTTCTCCGCCGTCACCTCTCCTACAATCCTTACCCCCAGGCCCGGTCCTGGAAACGGCTGCCTAAATACCAGCTTCTCCGGTATCCCAAGTTCCAGCCCTGCTTTCCTCACCTCATCTTTAAATAATAGCCGCAGCGGCTCGATAATCTCTTTAAAATCCACACAATCCGGTAATCCGCCCACATTATGATGGGATTTTATCACCGCGCTTTTTCCCAACCCGCTTTCGATTACATCCGGATAGATTGTTCCCTGTACCAGATAATCTACCGCACCGATTTTCTTTGCCTCTTCCTCAAAGACACGGATAAACTCTTCCCCGATAATCTTCCGCTTCTGCTCTGGATCTACCACACCGGCCAGCTTTGCATAAAACCGCTCCTGTGCATTTACTCTCACAAAATTCAAATCGTATGCTCCATCCGGGCCGAAGACTTCCTCTACTTCATCCCCTTCGTTTTTCCTAAGCAAACCATGGTCCACAAAGACACATGTGAGCTGCCTTCCGATTGCTTTTGCTAACAGCACCGCCGCCACTGAGGAGTCTACGCCGCCGCTCAATGCGCAGAGCACCTTGCCGCTGCCTACCTTTTCGCGGATTGCCTTTATGCTTGCTTCCACAAAAGAATCCATTTTCCAGTCGCCTTTGCATCCGCAAATATCCCTCACGAAATTATGCAGCATCTTCATCCCTTCCTGGGTATGCATTACTTCCGGATGAAACTGCACGGCATATAATCCCTTTTTGGCACACTCCATCCCCGCCACAGGGCAGACCGGCGTATGTGCTGTCACAGCAAATCCTTCCGGTGCCTTTTCTATATAATCCGTATGGCTCATCCAACAAATTGTTTTGGGAGATACCCCTTGGAATAAGGCCTGGCTATTGTCCACATCCACTTCCGTTTTGCCATACTCGCTAACCGGCGCTGTGGAAACTTTTCCGCCAAGGAGATGGGCCATCAGCTGCGAACCATAGCAAATACCCAATACCGGAACTCCCAACCGGAAGACTTCCTTTCCACAAAGCGGCGAACCCTCCGCATATACGCTGTTAGGGCCCCCTGTAAAAATTATCCCTTTTAAATTCATTTCTTTTAGCTTGTCCAGTTCCACATTATAAGGGTGCACCTCACAATATACATTGCACTCCCTTACCCTTCTTGCAATCAGCTGATTATATTGTCCTCCAAAGTCCATTACAACAATCGTTTCTCTCTTCATCTTTTACCCCATTTCTACGCGGCCTTTGTACCCTGACATTTCCGGGTCTTTTCGCATGGCAAGTTTGTGGATGCCGCTCAGGCACAAACTTGGGATTGAAATTTTCCAATTTTCAATCTTTACCCTATTTCTGCGTTGTATTTCTATTTTACTTTTTAATGCCCAGCCCCGCTAAGATTTTATGTATTGTAAGCGTAGATATGTACATTTTCTTCCTTTCCCGTCAGAATAAACTTCCCTGTCACCGGAAAAACTTTTCCCATTTATGCCCTCTGTAACGCAGGCAATAACAAATTGAACGAAATGCCCAGTCTATCGTCATCGCAACCCAGACCCCCAGCAATCCCATATGAAAATTATTATGAAAAACATAGGATGCCCCAATCCGAAATACCCACATAGAACCAATGGCAATAAACATCGTCCACACCACATCACCGGCTGCCCTCAGAGTATTGGGCAATGTGAAAGAGGGTACCCAGATAAGCATTGCCAGCACTGCATGGTAACGGATGACCTGAATGGCCAGCTGCTCCGTTTCCGGGCTCAAATGATAAACTTTCATAATCCATGGCGAAAATCCAATCAATACCGCCGATAATGCAGCAATGCTTATCACTGCAATCAACATCAGTTTTTTCGTATAATATCTGGCCTGTTCAAAATCCCCCGCCCCGATGCATACCGCCGCCACCGACACGAGCGCCAGCCCAATCGCCTGCCCAGGCAGTATATTGAACCCTGCCAATGTATTGCACACAGCATTTGCCGCCATCGCATAGGTTCCAAAGGTGGAAATCAGGCTCAATAACAGAATTTTACCTAGCTGGAATAAACTGTTCTCCACACCGTTAGGTATTCCAATATACAGGATTTTTTTAATCAATCTGACATTTATATGCCAGTCCACCCGCCCCTTAATATGAATCTGCCTGTCAGTCTGAAACATCATACCGAAAATAGCAATCGCCGCCACCGTCCTGGAAACCGTTGTAGCAATTGCCGCCCCAGCCACCCCCATGCCGGCCCCGAATATGAGTATAGCATTTCCGACCACATTGATTGCATTCATCAGTATTGATATCATCAATGTAGTTTTCGCTCCATTCATGGCCCGAAACAAAGCGGCACATGAATTATATACAGCTAACGGTACAATGGATATTGCAGTGATCAGAAGGTACGTCACCGCACTGGACATAACTTCCGCTTCCACATTCCCAAATATAGCGTATAAAAGAGGCCGATGAAACGCCACCAACATAAGAAAAATAACCACCGATGCGGCCGATGAAAATAAAATAAGCTGCCATGCCGCCTTACCTGCGCTTTCCGAATCTTTCTGCCCAAGAAAGTGGCCGGCTACCACCGCGCCACCCGTAGCCATTGCCGCCGTAATGTTAATGACTAAAATATTAATATTGTCTACTAATGAAACACCCGATACAGCAGCTTCCCCTACGCCTGAAATCATCACCGTATCTACCATACCAACTAAAATTGCCAAAAATTGTTCCAACACCAACGGCAGGATTAATTTCTTTAAATCTTTATTGGAGTACAGCATATTGTCCCATATCTTTCTATTGTATTTTACCAAATTGTACTTATTCCCAGTGTCCGGTTACATATGCTATTGTAGTACTATTTATGGAAAATGTAAATTGTTTTTCACCTATAACTACCTAAGTGTGGCAGATTGTATTAGAATACCACATTGCAAGGAGTTCCCTGATGCTCACAAAAGTGTACCGTATCCAAGAATTATTTAATGAAGCACTTACTCGGTACAATGAGAAACAGATCAGAAGCGACCGCCGGATTGATGATTATTATGAGAAAATCTGTTCCGGCAAACCGGGAAATCCATTCCATAAGATTATTTTGCAAATCGGGAACAGATTAGCCGTTTGATGGATAGGGTCATGAAGCAAAACGATTTGAAAGGGCAGAAAAAGAAGATTGAAAAATCATTGGTTCGATAAGGAATACGGAACATGGCAGTTGCTATGCCCTGTATTCTTAGTAGTAAATAAGGAATGGAAGTGGTATAATCAAATGAACAAATAGGGGTTGAAAGAGAGGACACCATGGAAAAAACTGCGTTGGTATTAAGCGTTATATTTACAATTTTAACTTTTATTGGTGCTGGATATGTTTTATATAACAGAGGACAGGCAAATGCAGGGTACGCCAGTATTCCATTAGTATTTGCTCTCGTCAGCATCGCCTTTTATCGGAATAGAAAATAACAATTTCACATTCATCAATGTGAGCAGGGCGAATAATCAGTATTTACGGAGGAAAGGACATTGAATTTAACATATAAAAGGGCAACGATTGAGGACATAGATATATTAACAGAAACAAGAATCGAAGTGTTAAGGGCTGCTAATAAATTATCTGATGATATTGATATGAGTGAAGTGAAAAAACAATCCTATGGCTATTATAAAAAAGCTCTTTGTAATGATACACATATCGCATATTTGATATTTAATGAAAATTGTTTTGTAGGCACTGGCGGTGTCAGCTTTTTTCAGGTAATGCCAACTTATCATAATCCAAGCGACACTAAGAGTAAGGGGATTACCTCTATTTCTTTGGAGACAACCGCTATGGGGCGTCCTTTGTATGAGAAATATGGTTTTGTAAAAATGAATGATGAAATGGAATTGCCAGAATAACAAGTAGATCCATTGGATATGTTTTATTTGCCCTATCCGAAAATGTACTATGCTGAACATATACCTATACATTATGTTATAGTCATAGGGAGCCAGTGACCTTGCTTCTAGTAAAAAGATAGACTTTTCTCTGCTGTGGCGTTGTACTCTATAAGAGCCCGCCGCAGTTCAGCCTATGGGGCAGTGATGCGGCAAAATACTGCCCATAAGGAACGAACTGCTGTTAATATGCTCTTACTTGAATGATAACCATACCGGCACCCCAATCTATAGCTACAGTTTCATCTGGTGCAAATATTTTTCTTTCGTGGCTAACCCGCCCCTGATATGGCGCTCCGATTTATTTATATCAAGTACTTTTCTCGCTTCCTTTGCAAGCGCAGGATTGATCTGCATCAGACGTTCTGTGACATCCTTATGTACCGTAGACTTGCTAATCCCAAACTGCTTCGCCGTCTGCCTGACGGTGGCATTGTTTTCGATAATATAATTAGCAATATCAATTGCTCTTTCCTCAATATAATCCTTCAAAAGAAATCCCCTCAGAACACTTTTTTACATTGTATGAAGTGTTCCGGGGGGTTATGACAATTCCCTTCTTTTGAATTGATTAACTTACACCTACTTCATTTATACCGTACTCCCGGCGCAAAATTAAAACCTTTCTTTACCTCACCGGCATCTGAAACCCCGCCAGCGCCTTATTCAAATAATCATTAAATGGTTTCATGATTCGGAAAAGTTCCGCCGCCTTTACAACGAACGCCCCTGCATCAGCCAATTCCTCATCCCTTATCGGATATTCCAGATACCAACTCTTAAACTTTAAATATTCCCCTTGCGGGTGTTCTTTCTCATAGCCCGCCGGAACATTCTTAAGCGCCGTGCCCTGTACGGTGAAATATTTTCCGAACTCTGGCTCATGTATTATATTTTCCCATTCTTTTCCATTTTTGAAAATATAATCCCGTATCATCGTAGTTGCATCCTTAAACATATCTGCAAATAGCCCGCCGCCTAAAAAGGACTTACTATCTTAAATGTAAGGTCTTTTGGATTGTTATGTAAAATGCTGCTGTCAAACTTTCCGATTTCCAGCATCAAAGCCTGCAGTAATCCTTCAAATTCAGCATTTGCCCTTTTATAATCTTCCTTGTTTGCATGATACCACTCGCGGTTGTTGTTCATGCTTAATGCCGATAAATAGTCAACAATTAATTGTATATTCATAATACGTTATCTCCTTTATGATTTCTGAATAACAGAAAGCTGGGTGGAATCTAAAAACTCCTTTATCAGATGCTTTGTCCGTTCAGAAGATTGGTAGGGCCTACAGAACGAAAAATCTTGGGATAGATCGTCAATATCTTCCATAGCGTTTTTCACATCCAGCATAGTTTCAACAGGAATTTCTGCAGCCGCCACATAATCCAGCCCCAAAGGGTTTAACCTATGGCTTTGTATTGCATAATTCACCCTGTCTCTGCATTTACACCTTCCATTGCCATATTCTCCGCAATATTGGCCCAGAAACTCCGCCATTTTTTTGCGCACCCTGGAAAGCCGCTGGCGGTATGCTTCCGGGGTCATCCCCAAAATATCCCCTGCAATGCGGCTGTCAATTTTAAACATCGTTCCCAATATAAAAATGCATCTGCTTTCAGCATCAAGGCATTGTAGCATCACATTCGTACAGGACATTTTCAGTTCCTCTGCCAGAATGTCCTTTTCCACATTCTGCGTTAAATCCGGCACATCCTGTATTTTCCCGTTTTCTATGTCATCTCCATAATATTCAAAGCTTAACGGATAGCGGGCAAACATATGCTTCTTATAATTTTTCAAATGATTGACCGCAATGCTGAATACCCATGTTGTAAAAGCGCTGCCGCCTTTAAAAGAGGATAAATGTGTAATCATTTTTAACAGGATATCCTGTGCGGCATCCTCCGCATCCGCAAATGTTCCGAGCATCCGCAAGGATAAGTTGAATACAATATCCTGCACATCTGCAACGAGAGTTTCAAGGGCTTTTTTATCCCCTTCTGTGGCTTTATGAACCAAAGCCAGTAATTCATCATTTGTCTTTTTATTCATAGATTTTTTACCTCCTATTTTATTAGACAACTCTCCCTTGCTTGTGTGACAAAAAAGTATTACGGGCTTCCCTCTTCCTATCTATTCAACAAGACTTTTTTCATACAGCACTGATGTTTTTTCGTCCTTTTGTCATAATTTATGGCTGCAAAAACCGCCTCTTTCACATTAGTGCAGGCAAGAAATTCCGTCATGTACATCTTCCAATAACTGTGCCACCTTCTCCTCATCTAGCTGCCAGGCAGCATCCAATAGCTTTTTAGACTGATTCAGCAATTTCGATACAATTCCCCAGTTCAGACGTTTGACCGTAGAGGAAAATTCTTCCCTCAGTTCCTTATTGGGAATACTGACAAAACCTTCCCTATATGTTAAATAACCCAAGTGAATCAATGCGGTAAGCACTTCTTCTTTATCCTGAAAGTTCTCCAAATCATTGGAAAATCCGACCACATTTAATGGAATCTTTTCCCCTGTCAGCAAGCAAAAAATATCATCCCGGAGTCCTTCAAAGTTCATAGTAATATACTCTTCTAATTCAGTAAACCCTCCTGTTTTGTTCCAATAATCTTTACAAACCCCTTCCCCCAATGCCTCTGTCACTGACTTGGGGTTATACATTTCTCCCACCCCTTCTACATAGTATCCATCATACCATTCTGTCAGTTCTTCCACAGACATTTTATGGTTATCCTGGCATAAAAGCGATAGTTCTTCTTTAGAAAATCCAAGAAATTCTTCCTGCTCTTTCTTTTTTCCCTTCCTGTATCTGAAAATACTGTCCCATTCGTCTATCAGAAAAATGAATTTTTCTCCTTTTTCCTGTTGAATCATGTCAAAAGCCAGAGACAAGTCCATTCCGTCTTCCACCACATCCGCATATTCTTTCTTCAGGTCTTCCAGCAAGTGCTGGCTCAACAGTCCAATGCCGCCATCACATGGACTATAGTTTTCAAAATATTTTGCAAAGTTCATGGAAATTACATTATGCTTATTTAAATGCCTGTAAAATTCCACAGACTGTTTAATTTTCAGCCCATTGAACAGTTCCCCTGCATTTCCGCTCTTCGTATAATATGCATCCAGCATTTCCAATGCAAAAGTTTTGCCAAATCGCCTTGGCTTACTGACACATATCCACTTTTCTTTTGTACTCAATTTATTATTCGTAAATTCGATCAACCACGATTTATCAACAAAATATTCTCCCCTTATAGCCTCGCAAAACCCATCCCCTGAAGTATTCCTATTTAAAAAATATCTGTATTTCCTCATTTTAGTGACCATTCCTTTCTACACTCACAGTCTCCACCGAATGCCAGCCACTGTCTACTTTTTTAAAGTAACACATTCTTCTCATTTCGTAAATCATTTTCATTTTTTATTTTTTAAATTCAGAGGCACAGCGAAATGCTCCGCACAAAGAATTGGCCCAGCGGCCAATTCCTAGTGACTTACAACGCTGTGGCGTAATTT
>BLLT01000139.1 GCA_011958945.1 Lachnospiraceae bacterium
GGGGTCAAAAGGTATTTTGACCCCTGATGCCAACGGATTGCGGCAGCTGGCATATGATTTCGGAAAAGAATAGGCCTTAGATACTTCTTCCTGTTTTATCAGCTTGTATGTATCAGGGTGGTTGGCAACAAATATGACATGACTTCGGCATACATTCTGCACCAACCTAGCCAATGCAGGAATGAACCTGAAAGAGTTGCGGTATATCACGGAACACTCCAATATCACCATGACACTTACCTATTACGCACACGCAACGTCCTCTTCCGCAAAGGCCTAAATGGAACGGCCGATTGCATAGCCGCCAGCAGAACTTACCACTTTTTACTACCGCCCAACGGGCAAAACTAAAGCATTATGAGGGTATATGTGAACTTCTCCCCATATCTAAAATGCCGGAAAAGCCCGAAAATACAGGCTATTCCGACATATAAGAATTTCTAAAGAGTTAATATAAATTCACCAATTATTTTTATAAATATTTCTTCAGCATATCCACTTTATCCAGCCTCTCCCAAGGCAAATCCAAATCATTCCGGCCAAAATGCCCATAAGCCGCTGTCTGCTTATAAATCGGCCTGCGCAAATCCAGCATCTTGATAATCCCCGCCGGGCGCAAATCAAAGTTTTCACGTATAATTTCTACCAGCTTATCGTCTTCCACTTTTCCTGTACCGAAAGTATCCACCATGATAGAAGTGGGCTGTGCTACACCGATGGCATAGGACAGTTGGATTTCACATTTTTCAGCAAGCCCCGCTGCTACGATATTTTTCGCCACATAGCGTGCCGCATAAGCTGCGGAACGGTCTACCTTCGTGCAGTCCTTACCGGAAAAAGCACCGCCGCCGTGACGGGCATAGCCACCGTAAGTATCTACAATAATCTTACGGCCCGTCAGCCCTGCATCGCCGTGAGGGCCTCCGATTACAAAACGCCCCGTCGGGTTGATGTAAAATTTCGTATTTCCATCAATCAACTCTGTAGGAAGCACCGGCTCAAATACATATTTTTTAATATCCTCATGAATTTGCTCCTGGGTAACATCTTCATCATGCTGGGTGGAAAGCACCACTGCTTCCAGACGCAGCGGCTTGCCTTGTGCATCGTATTCTACGGATACCTGGCTCTTTCCGTCCGGCCTTAAATATTTTAAAGTGCCATCCTTGCGCACCTTCGTCAGCTGACGCACCAATTTGTGCGCCAAAGCTATGGAATAAGGCATATACTCTTCCGTTTCATTGGTTGCATAGCCGAACATCATGCCTTGATCCCCGGCGCCGATTGCTTCGATTTCTTCGTCTGTCATTTTCTTCTCAACGCTTTCCTGCTTTGCTTCCAAGGCTTTATCCACGCCCATTGCGATATCGGAGGACTGCTCGTCAATCGCTACTAAAACAGCGCAAGTATTGCCATCAAAACCGTACTCCGACTTTGTATAACCGATTTCTTTAATCGTTTCTCTTGCAATTTTAGGAATATCCACATAAGCATTCGTAGTGATTTCACCCGTTACCAGTACAAAACCGGTACATGTAGCCACTTCGCAGGCCACACGGCTCATAGGGTCTTCGGCCATTAATGCATCCAGGACTGCATCGGAAATAGCATCGCAGACTTTATCGGGATGCCCTTCTGTTACGGACTCCGATGTAAATAAAAATTTTTCCATATTTTCCTCTTTTCTGCACGGCTTTTGGGTTAGGCAAGTCTGCGGTATCCGTGCTGACGCAAACTTTCCGATAAAAGAATCCCTTCTTTTATCCATTTCTCTTCTGGTTGCTTCATAGGAACAGTTTCCTAATAGAAAAAGTCCGCTATCATAAGCGGACTCGATAATCGATAATCAAATCCTCTTATTGTTCGATTCATCACAGCAGATAATATCTACTGTCAATCATTACTCGCTCAGGTAGGCACCTTCCTCATCAGGGGTTGCCGTGGCTTCATAGGTCCTATGTACCTCCACCACTCTGAATAAGAGATTCTGCACAATATTGAATTTTCATATCTGTGGACTAGCATACAATATATTTTGAAGGTTGTCAATATGCCATATGATTTTTTTAGTGAATTTTTTGCTGGAATCTTTTAGGTGATTTTTTAACAGCTATTATCATGTTTTTCTCCACTTTTCCTAAAACCTTCATTTACACAGCCTTACGCAAGAAACCTGTACATATTATAGATATTAATAAAAATAATAACCACCATTAATCCCATAAACAACATATCCACTTTATAGTCATCTATTTTCTTATTAATCTTCCTTCCGCAGAATCCTCCAAGAATCCCGCCGCCCGCCATCAGCACCAGAAGAAATACGGAAAATGCCGGCACCGTAGCCGTAAATATTGAATTTAGCAGGCTGGTAATCTGGGAAAACAATATGATATACAGGGAATTCTGAGCCGCCGTCTTGGTGGGCATGGAAAAAAAGAAAAACAGAACCACTAAATTGATAGGCCCCCCACCAATTCCCAGGAAGGAAGACATCACGCCCAAGACAAGCCCTACCATAAGGCATACCACAAGGCTGGTTACATGAAGCGTTTTGATTTTCGCTTTATAGATAGTATAAACCAACGTGCCTAAGGTCACTGCCAGCAGGCAGCCCGCCTGCATAGCCCCTACATAGTTTTGTTCAAACGATTGGACCAGCGCCTGAAACAGGCTCTTCCCCAGAACACCACCGACAGCTGCCCCTATGGCCAGGGGGGTTCCGATTCGCATATCCACCAAAGATTCCTTTTTCACCTTGGATACTACAAAAGAATATGTACTCATGGCAAGAACTGTGCAGCCCGACAAAAAGCTTATCGTCTTCACATCCATCAACCCGAAAGAATCCAGCAACGGCTTAATAATCACACCGCCCCCTATGCCGCAGATAGCACCGGCAATGGATGCCAGAAAACTTATCACAAAAAATAAAATATAAACCATACTGAAATCCTCCTATTCCAGTTCCGCAATATTGAATCCAAAAGCCCCTTACCGTCAGGAATATTCCTTACAGTAAGGGGTCTTATTCATCCGACCTTTAATTTAAATTTCTGCAAATCCCTCTCCGTGTTCACCATCTCTATCTGTGCCCCCAGCATCTTCAGTTTTAGGTGAAAGTCTTCATATCCTCTTTGGATAAATTTAATATCATCTACTGTTGTAATGCCTTCCGCCGCCAGGCCAGCAATCACTAACGCAGCCCCGGCCCTCAAATCTGGCACGGTGATGCTGGCGCCGGTATATTTTTTTACACCATCTATAATGGCCGTGTTGCCTTCTACTTTAATATTTGCCCCCATCCTCGTCAGTTCATCCACATATTTAAATCGATTTTCAAATATGCTCTCTGTCACAATACTTGTTCCCATGGATAACCCCAGGGTCACCGCAATCTGCGGCTGCATGTCTGTAGGGAAGCCAGGATAGGGAAGGGTTTTTACATGGGTATGCCCTAAGGGTTTGGAAGCTACAACCCGCACCGCATCATCCGATTCTTCTACTTCACATCCAATTTCCAGAAGTTTCGCGCTGATGGACTCCAAATGTTTGGGAATAACATTTTTTACCGTTACATCTCCTTTTGTGACCGCTGCCGCAAACATAAAGGTTCCGGCTTCGATCTGGTCAGGGATAATGGCATATTCACTTCCGTGCAGCTTAGATACACCTTTGATACGAATCACATCGGTTCCGGCACCTTTAATTTCTGCCCCCATACTGTTAAGGAAATTCGCCAAATCTACCACATGGGGTTCTTTGGCCGCATTCTCAATGGTTGTTTTGCCTTCCGCCATGGCCGCCGCCATCATTACATTAATAGTAGCGCCTACGGATACCACATCCAAATATACATGGCTGCCATGCAGATATTCCGCATCCGTAATTATCATCCCATGCTCAATGCGGACATCCGCACCGAGGGCACGAAAACCTTTGATGTGCTGGTCTATCGGGCGCAAACCGATATTGCAGCCTCCCGGAAGGGATACCTCTGCCTTTTTATATTTTCCAAGCAATGCCCCTAACAAATAGTAGGAAGCCCTAATCTTCTTAATAAAATCGTCCTCTATCACCACATCATAAATATTAGACGCATTAATCTTTACCGTATGTCTGTCCAGCCTCTGTACTACCACGCCGATGCTCTCCATCGCCTGAATCAGTACATTGGTATCACGAACATCCGGCATGTTCTCTATTAATACGGTTTCATCCGTCATAATAGCTGCCGCAAGAATAGCAAGCGCCGCATTTTTTGCGCCCCCTATCTCCACTTCCCCTACTAACGGATTACCACCTTTGATCGCAAATTGTTCCATGGTGTACCCTCTATTATACTGCCCCGGAAAAAAATCCGGCTGCCATTTACTCTATATTATAATCACTGCGCGGCGAAAGACCCTCCCATTATTCCACATCCTGCCCTTCATCCCACCGCAGCAAACGATGCAATCTACTTCTCCGCTTCAACATCTGTTTTCACTTAGAATCAGAAGTTGAAACTTGCCCTCTGTTTCAACATTTTTCCCTGTTCCCCTGTGCCTCCTGGCACACTTGGAATCAAGAGTTGAAACTTGCTCTCTGTTTCAACATTATACCATAAAAATGTCATTTGTAAATGGTGCTTTTCAATACTGTTGATTTCGCAACCGGCAGTATGCGCTACAAGACACCGCTATTATGCATTTTGCATAACTAATTTAAATACTTTAACGGATTCACCTGAGAACCATTGATCAAAATTTCAAAATGAACGTGAGGTCCTGAACTGATACCGGTATTGCCGCTCAGCGCAATCTTCTGCCCCTGGGATACTTTCTGCCCCGGGGATACCAGTACTTTGCTCAAATGCCCATATCTGGTCTGCCTTCCATCCGCATGTTCGATATAAACTACATAGCCATACCCGCTTCCCCATCCGGCTTTCGATACGGTTCCGCCAGAAGATGCCATGACTGCCGTTCCTACAGGGGTGGCCCAGTCAATTCCCTTATGATAGGTGCTGGCTCCCCTTGTCGGCCTGCTCCTTCTTCCGAAGCCGGAAGAAAGCCGTCCTCCGGAAATCGGTTTGATGTAGGTAGGCGGAATCTTTGTTCCCCTCTCCACGATTTTAGGCACCGCCTCATACGTCACCTCTTCTTTTACGATTTCGCGGGATGTTTCCAGGTCATTACGGTAAGATACCGTTGCGACTACCTTCCTGTGCCCTGCCGAAGGTTCTTGCAGTGTTTTCGATTCGGTAGTATACCAGTTATCATTATCCACATAAATGATTTCCGCCTCATAGTCCTCTTCATAATAAACTTCTTCCTGCCGTTCCACCGAAAGTTCCGGCTCCGGCACGGTTATAATAATTTCATCACCGGCCCGTATCGTGGAATTTTCATCTTCTATGGATTCATTCATTTCAATTAATTTTTCAATGGTCAGTTCATTCTCCACTGCTATCTTAGACAGAGAGTCCCCTGCCTGGATTTCGTATATCTGATTTTTTTCCTGATCCTTTGTTACTTCATTGATTGCTTCCTCCACAGGCGTCAGTTCCTCTTCCGCCAAATAGGATTCCACCACTTCAATTTCATCCCCGAATTCCAAAGAAATAAGGCCCAGTTCATAATCCGAAAAATCCTTCTCCACCGCCGGTTCTATGTCGTCAAACATTTCATCCAGCGCCTGGAAAATACCTACAGAAGCCAGCACCTCCATATCCCCTTCTTGCTCCTGCTGTTCTTTCCTGGATAAAATATTTGTGGTAAGCACATTCAGTTCCCTTGTACCATCAAGTACCAGTTCCACATCATATTCGCCTTCCATATCATATTTCCTGATAGAAGAACGCAGCAGTTCTAAGACATCCTCTTTGCTGGCCAGATTTACGGTATAATCATTCACTTTTACCGTATAGGAACGGTGCAGAGTCTGTTTCACATTATCCTTCAGCACTTGAACCATATTCGCCACAACGGTTTCTTCATCGTCAATATGTCCCCAGAAAACCTCTTCGCCCATGCATTCTAAGTTGCTGTCGATTAACACTAGTTCCTCACCGTCTCCTGCCGTTGCCCTGCGGGCCATTTTCAGGTATTCCTCCGCTTTCGAACTGTCACCAACCGTTCCCACATAGGTTCCGTTCAAAAGCACTGTAAACATATTGTTTCCCGTATTTTCAATATTAGTATATCCCGGCATAAAAAATATAAAGGTAATAATTGCCAGCACTGCTATTTTAACTTCCTGTATTATCAAACGTTTATAATTTTTTGTAATTTTTTTCATATTTATCCCCGTTTCTTCGCTGCATTTGTGGCCCGGCACTGCCTTACAGTCCCGGACATGCCAGGTTCATCCATTTTTTCTCATACTTCCCTTTATTCTGCCCACTTTTGCATAAAAATTGTAACAGACTTATTTTATCAATATTTATTTAGCTTGTAAAGGATTGTATATGATATAATACTATCAGCTGCGACAGTTCAGGCGGACCTCATTTGCCCGGAAAATTGCCTTCATACCAGCTTTGCAGACAAATAATTGTCAAAGAGGGCACCTTTTTATGGGCAAAAGCAGCTGTAAACCGTAAAAATCGTTATATATGCGTTTTCCGGACGGGCATGGGAAACGATGCGGTTTCCCATAAACCACCTTGAAGAAGAGGAGGGATTTCTGTGGAAAAAACTATTTTTCATATTGATGTTAACTCCGCTTATTTAAGCTGGAGTGCCCTGGAATGTCTGGCAAAAGGGGAGACTACGGATTTGCGCGATATTCCTTCTATTATCGGCGGGGATATGGAAAAACGCCATGGAGTAGTGCTTGCCAAATCCATTCCTGCCAAGGCCTTCGGCGTAAAGACGGGGGAGCCCATTGTGAATGCCATGAGAAAATGCCCCCGTCTCCTTCTCCATCCCCCTGACCATACTCTTTATCATCGGCGCTCCCGGGAACTGATGGAATTCCTTTCCCATATCTCTCCCGATATTGAGCAGGTCAGTGTGGACGAATGTTACATGGATTATACGTCTGTAGCAGAAAAATATGGAGACCCTTATTCGGCTGCCACACAAATGAAAGACAGCATTTATAAAAAATTTGGCTATACGGTAAATATTGGTATCTCCAACCGGAAAGTCCTCGCTAAGATGGCATCGGATTTTAAAAAGCCTAACTTAGTACATACTCTATACTTGAATGAAATACAGGAGAAAATGTGGCCCCTTCCCGTTTCCTCCCTTTATATGTGCGGCCAATCCAGCGTAGAAGTACTGCGGAAGTTGGAAATACTTACCATAGGGGATTTGGCAGCCGCAGATAAAGCAGTTCTTGCTTCCCATCTGAAAAGCCATGGTATTATGCTATGGGAATATGCAAATGGAATCGATGAGTCCAATGTTATTACAGAACATGTGGATTTGAAGGGAATCGGCAACTCAATTACATTGAAACAGGATGCCCTGACCAAAGAAGATTCTTACCGGGCACTTCTGGGGCTTGCAGAAACCGTTGCGGCAAGGCTTCGGAACTCCCACCAGCTGGCCGGTATGATAAGTACAGAAATCAAGTACAATACTTTCCGCAAGGTTTCCCACCAGATAACCCTCCCTTCACCAGTTCACAGCACCGATGTGATATACGCCAAAGCCTGTGCCTTATTCGATGAACTTTGGGATGGCACGCCAGTGCGCCTCCTGGGCATCCGCACTTCCAAATTATCAGCGGAAGATGAGCCCATCCAGTTAAGTATTTTCGACATGGAACAGATCCAGGCGCCAGGCTGCCAGGCCGCCGAAAAAACTTTCTCCGCAGTCAAGCAGCAGCGGCTGGACCAGGCCTTGGATTCCATCCGCAAAAAATATGGAGCAGACTCCGTCATCAGGGGAAGTCTCCTCCACAAAAAAAGATGAAAGGGCATCGCTAAATTATATTTTTAGGACAGCCCTTTTAAAACAATTTCATTTTGACTTTCTGCCTCCCCGGGGATTTGGCCCCTTTCTGACGCTGTAGCCAAAAGTGCCTATCTTTTTGCCAAGAGACATATAAATACCATGGGAATATACGATAGGATGTGCATCCTCCAGATGAAATTTATTTTTTGTATCCATATATTTTTCATCCACATGCACTGCAGCCACTTGTGCAATGAACATATCATGGCTTCCTAAACTCTTTATGTCTTTTACGATACACTCAATGTTCACCGGGCTTTCTTTTATCAACGGGGCTTTTACAACATCCCCCTTGACAGGGGTTAGATGCATGTTTTTGAATTTATCCGCGTCCCGCCCACTGACTACACCGCAGTAATCCGTAGCATAGGCCAGTTCCTCAGTTGTAAGATTAATGACAAATTCTCCCGTTTCCTTTATCATCCGGTACGAATAACGCTCCGGACGGATAGAAACGGAAACCATTGGCGGGTCACTGCATACTGTTCCTGCCCATGCCACCGTAAGCACATTTGTATTCCCTTCCTCATCCGCCGCACTTACTAAAACCACCGGCAAGGGATAAAGCATATTACCCGGTTTCCAGCTTTGCTTTCCCATTTTTTCCTCACTTCTGCATTCTTTGCTTTACTTATTCATATCCTATTTTAGCCTGTCTTATAAAAGCCTAAAACACACCGGCCAAATGGGCAATCAACATAGCCAGATTTACAATCGCCACTATCAATGTCAAAATACTCACGGCATGCATTCCCTTTCCTTTTCCCGCAAGAGCCTGCTGCCCGCCGAGCACTGCCTCTATTTGCTTTCCCAATTCTTCCGTAGTGGCAGCCTGCACATTCCGGTAAACCTTTACGTTTTCCCTATGCACAAAGTCATCGGACTGGCGGAACAATTCTTCAAGCCTTTTCATATTCTCCGAAGATGCCGATTTCAATTCTTCCAGAATACTCTCTACCCTATCTTCCTCTTCAAAGTCCTGCATGTCCTCTTCTTCCCCATACATCCTCACCATGCATTCTTCTGCCATTTGGTTCAGCCGCACATTGCCCTTTTCCGCCATCTGTTCCAACTGGGCACTTCCCTTTTCTGTAAGCTGCCCAAGCTGTGTGCTTCCTTTTTCTGTCAGCAGTTCCAGCTGTGTATTCCCTTTTTCAGCCAGTTGCTCTATCTTTCCGCCGCATGTTTCCACAAGCTGGCGCATCTGCCTGCTGTTTTCCTCTAATGACAACTTTAACTGTTCTTTCACAGCCTCTATCAGTTCCCTTAGTTTTTGCTCATTTTCCGCATTCCGTAAACTCAGCTTACGTATCTCCTTAATACAGGCATTATATTCGGCCACTTGGGCTTCCAGCCTTTCTATTTGTGCTGCATCCGCCGCCGCATTAGCGCGTATCGCCTCCTGCGCACCCAATTTCTGCGCAATTTTATCCATGAAATTGTCCATCTGTCCTCCTCATTTTGGCACTTCCGCCCATCATCCTATGCCACATCAATACATTTACAGTTTTCCAGGCAAACTACTATTTATCATCTTACCATTTTTCTCTTCGTTTTACAACCGTTCGCCGCTTTTTGTGCATTTTGTCGCTTTTTTTTACCTATATATTCCTGCTTTTGTAGTAATTAACGATATATTTACACAGTGTTCACATTTTATTCATAATTAATTGATATACTAATTTTATCGAAACGAGAGATAACGTAATGTTTTTCATTACACATATAGATAAATTTTTTCATAATAGCCCAGATGCCGAAAGGTGTCTGGGCACTCCTCATTGTATCAGGCAAAAAGTGCCTTCGGCACTTCATCAATTCATATCATTCCGGCAATGGACTTTTCTATAAAGATTAGGATGTGAAAAGCCGGTATACCACCCTAAAGGTTTAATACCGGCTTTTCATTTCAATTTTATCAACAGGCATCTATGCCTGCCTTCCCTCGCTGGAGATATGTACTTCCCTGTTTAAGGAGAGCATCCTTTCATCCAATTGAGATGACATCCTGGCACATTCAATCAGTTCATCCCGAATGTGATCCGGCGCATTTCCTTCGAATTTATAATGGATTTTATGTTCCAGGCTCGCCCAGAAATCCATTCCAACCGTCCGTATCTGTATCTCCACCTTAGTATCTACAATCCGATCCGACAGATACACCGGCACAGTTACCAGCATATGGTAGCTTCTGTACCCGCTCGCTTTGGGGCTGACAATGTAATCTTTCACAGAAATGACCTTGATATCGCTTTGATCCCTTATCATTTCTGCAATTTCATATATGTCAGAGGTAAACGAACATATTACTCTGATACCGGCTATATCATTTACATATTTTACCATATTTTCTATGGTGGATTCATAGCCATTTCTCTTCAATTTTTTTACAATACTTTCCGATGTCTTAATTCTTGATTTGATATGCTCGATGGGATTGTATTGATGCACATGCTGGAATTCATCGTTTAAAATTTCCAGTTTGGTAGAGATCTGCTTTAGTGCTGAATTATAAATTAATATGACCTCTTTCCAATTGTCCACATCGCTGTCACGTTCTACTTTTAATTCCATATACTTCCCGCCCTTTATCCATCGCTTACAACGTTTCCGTTTTCACCCCTTCACCTTTCTTCAAAACGCCGCACACGATAATATGATGTCTTTTGTCATCAATTTTCCTCAATGAAAATTGATGGCTCCTTTACGCCTTGGTGTAAGCATGCTTTTATGCCACCAATTATCGCCATAAATTGATGACTTGTTATATCGTATATTATATCATACTTTTTCCAAAATGTGCATTATTCACAAATTCTTTATTATTTTTTAATTTCTCTTGTTGTTTATTTCCGCGAGCCCTCGCCATGTCCTAAAAATTCTTATATCATCTTTGGCATTAATGAATGTATCCGGAATACCTGTTTTCGAAATTCGCACCTTATATGTATATGCGTTGGAAAAAATAATATGATATAATGAATTG
>BLLT01000140.1 GCA_011958945.1 Lachnospiraceae bacterium
CCCCGTTGCTTGCAGCGGGGTATTTGATTATATAGTGGCATACGGAGAATAGACGTGGTATAATCAAGTCCATAAATCATAAATCATAAATCTGCAAAGTCAACATGAAAGTTGGAAATAAGATTGTAAATTGAAAATTATCAATTTCAAGTTTGTGTCTGCGCAGCATCCACAAACTAAATAGGCGCAAAAAGCTGCACAGAAATGAGGTTAAATATGCCGGAATTAACATCATTGATGAATATTGGTAAAGAAATGGAGAGGAAGCTGATATCTGTTGGTATTGAATCTTCCGAGAAACTGATAGAGGTAGGTGCAAAAGATGCATTTCTTAAGCTAAAGCAGAAATACCCGAAGGTATGTCTGGTACATTTATATACATTAGAGGGGGCAATTCACGATATAGAATATAACAGGCTTTCGGAAGATACAAAAAAGGAATTGAAAGAATTTAGCGATTTTCTAAAAAGATGATGTTGGCACATATGTGTATATAAATTTCATTTTAAATAATTCAAATCCGTTCTTTGTTTTTATAATGGTAAACAGGGCATGGAAGTGATATAATCAAGCCGGGAAATGCGCTGCAATCGCAGCGCAATGTTAGAGATAAAACCAGATAAGGAGGAGCGGATTATTATGCAGGAGATTAAGTGCCCTAAATGTGGAGAGGTTTTTGCTGTGGATGAGTCTGACTATGCCCAGATTGTCCAACAGGTTAGAGATAAAGAATTTGATAAGGAATTGAAACAGCGGGAAAAGAACCTGGAAGAAATGAAAGAAAAAGATTTAGAACTGGCCCGGATAAAGCAGAAGGAGGAGTATGACAAAGCCCTTTCTTTAAAAAATGCAGAACTTACGAACAGGGAGAATGAGATTGAACAATTAAAGGCACAAATCTCCGGGAGCGAGACTGCAAAGCAGCTGGCCATAAGCCAGGCGGTCAATGAAAAGGAAAAGGAAATTTCGAAAAAGAAAGAAGAGATTACCGGGCTGAAAGAAAAATTTTCTGCCGAAGATAAGGAGAAGGAAAAAATTATTGAACGCCTAAAGGCACAGATTTCCGGGAGCGAGGCCGAAAAGAAGCTGGCGGTTACGGAAGCGGTCCAGGAAAAAGAAAAAGAACTTTCCAAAAAAATAACGGAGATTATGGAATTGAAAAGCCGGCTGTCAAATAAAGAGACAGAAAGCCAGTTAAAAGAGCAGTCTTTACACAAAGAATATGAGGACAAGCTTAAGCTGAAAGATGAACAGATTGAATATTATAAAGACTTCAAGGCAAGACAATCTACTAAAATGATGGGGGAGAGTTTGGAGCAGCATTGCCTGAATCAGTTTAATTCATTGAGAATGACCGCGTTCCCAACGGCATATTTTGAAAAGGATAATGATGTGAGGACCGGGAGCAAAGGGGATTTTATTTTCAGGGAATCCATAGAGGGGATAGAATTTATATCCATTATGTTTGAAATGAAAAATGAGATGGATACTACGGCCACGAAACATAAAAATGAAGATTTCTTTAAGGAACTGGACAAAGACAGGCGGGAAAAAGGGTGTGAGTATGCGGTATTGGTGTCCTTGCTGGAAATTGACAACGAATTATATAATAACGGCATTGTGGACGTTTCTTACAAATATGAAAAAATGTATGTGATCCGGCCTCAATTTTTTATTCCAATCATCACATTGCTGCGAAACGCTGCGCTCAACTCTGTGAAATACCGGCAGGAACTGGAGGCGGCGAAGAACCAGCAGATTGACATCCTTCATTTTGAAGAGAATATGAATGCTTTTAAAGAGGGGTTTGCACGTAATTATAGGCTTGCCAGTGAAAAGTTTAAGACGGCTGTGGACGAAATAGATAAGACGATTCTCCATCTGCAAAAAACAAAAGATGCACTTCTTTCGTCTGAAAATAATCTCCGGCTGGCAAACAATAAGGCGGAAGATTTGAGCATTAAAAAGCTGACGAAGAATGCACCGATGGTGAAAGAGATATTTGACGAGATGAAAAAAGGAGACAAGAGTAACAGTTGATGGATAAAGCTGCAATACAATAGGGATAACGATGGTGTTTGTGCATTTTGACCTCGTTATCCCTATTATGCTTCCTTTTGTGTTAATGTTTTCATGAATAATTACTCTTATTCGGTGTTTCTTGCAAAATAATTGTCAATGTTGCCATAAAAACTCCGGTATTCAGCAATAATTGTTAAAGCCAGAGCAAAAAATGTAAAGACTTAATAGGTACAGATGTTAGAATATTATTAAAGCAAAACAGTAGAGCATTAAGAAAGCTTTACAGTATGACACAAAATATTGAAAATAAAAAGGAGGAAAAAAATGAAGAAGCTAATAGCAAGTATTTTGTGCGCATGTATGATATCTTCCCTGCTGATTGGATGCGGTGGTGATGGAGGAAATGCAGCAACAAACGAACCGGCAAATGAACCGGCAAATGAAACGGAAACGGATGATGCAGCGACAACCGAGCAGGCGGCAGACAGTACCGGCAGCACTGGCGGCGGAGAAGTAATCAATGTATGGGCATTCACGGACGAAGTTCCTGGGATGATTGAGAAATACATAGAAGCACATCCTGATTTTGGATATGAAATTAATACAACCATTATTGCAACTACAGATGGTGCATATCAGCCCGCTTTGGATCAGGCGCTGGCAGCGGGCGGGGCAGATGCTCCAGATATCTATTGTGCAGAGGCAGCTTTCGTATTGAAATATACACAGGGCGATGCAAGCCAGTATGCAATGCCTTATGCTGACCTTGGCATTGATGTACCGGCTGCCCTGGAAGCAGCGGATATTGCCCAGTACACAGTTGACATCGGAACAAACGGAGACGGCAATCTGGTAGCTTTGGGATATCAGGCAACAGGCGGTGCTTTTATCTATCGCCGCTCCATCGCACAGGATGTATGGGGGACGGATGACCCGGCAGAAATCGCTAAAAAAGTTGGCCCCGGCTGGGATCAGTTCTTTACAGCGGCTGAGGAACTGAAGGCTAAAGGCTATGGTATTGTTTCCGGTGACGGCGATATATGGCATGCAGTTGAAAACAGTTCAGATGCAGGCTGGATTGTTGACGGAAAACTTAATATTGACCCGAAACGTGAAGAGTTCCTCGATTTATCCAAGAAGTTAAAGGATAATGGATATCACAATGATACACAGGACTGGCAGGATGCATGGTTTGCTGATATGAAGGGCGAAGGCGAAAAAGGCATTCTCGGTTTCTTCGGGCCGGCATGGTTAATCAACTATACAATGGCTCCTAACTGCGGCGGCGAAGCAGTAGGCGAAGGAACTTACGGCGATTGGGCAGTATGCGAACCTCCGATTGGTTTCTTCTGGGGCGGCACATGGATTATGGCAAATAAAGATACTCAGAAAGCGGAAGCAGTTGGCGATATTATCGAGTGGATTACATTGGATTGTACAGAAGACGGGCTTCAGTATAAATGGGCTAACGGCACATTGAATGGAGAAGGCGGTACAAAGGATGCAGTAGCCAGCGGTACAGTTATGTCAACGTCCGATGGTTCCGTAGATTTCCTTGGCGGACAGAATATGTTTGAGGCATTTGTTCCGGCTAACCAGTTCGCAAAAGGTACTAACTTAACTCAGTATGATGAAACAATCAATACATACTGGAGAGATCAGGTTCGTGAATATACAGCAGGAAATAAATCCCGTGAGCAGGCGATTGCTGATTTCAAGCAGCAGGTAGCGGATAACCTGGACGTAATCGTAGAATAAATGAGAGTCTGGCAGCCCAGACAGTAACGGATGATCCAGAAAGTTTGGTAAAGGGGCGGACAGCATATCGTCCGCCCCGTTTTTTGCCATATAGGAAAGTCCGTCGTCAGACGGACATGAATTGACGAAGAACCGAAGGTTCTTCATGAAGTGGCGAAGCCACTTTTTTACCATATAGGAAACAGCGTTGCAAGACGCATGAATTCACAAGTTCGCTGAGCGAACTTGCAGAGAATGCGAAGCATTCTTTTTTACAACACAGGAAGGCAAATTACAGTATTTCAGCTCTTATTTACCAAAAAACAGGGAAGGGAGTAGTTATTCATATGAAAAGCAAAAAACCGGGATATGACAGATATGCGAAATATGGTTATATTTTCAGTATTCCGTTCGTAGTGGCATTTTTACTGTTTTCATTATATCCAACAGTATATACGGCGGTTATTGGATTTACCGATTTAAAAGGTTTGGGGATGACGGACATTCATTTTCTGACCGATGATTTATTTAGGAATTTTAAGACCGTATTGTCCAACCCATCATTTCAGGGGGCATTTAAGAATACAGTGGTAATCTGGCTTTGTAATTTTATTCCGCAGATGCTGCTGGCACTTTTGCTGGCCGCATGGTTTACGGATAAGAGGAGTAAAGTAAAAGGGCAGGGAACATTTAAAGTATTGCTTTATATGCCTAATATTATTACGGCGGCAACGATTGCTATTTTGTTCAGCGGATTTTTCGGATATCCCATGGGGCCTGTCAATGACCTTCTGGTAAGGTTTGGCCTGGTGGATAAACCGGTGGAACTGCTCAGAAATAAGACGGTGGCCAGAAGCGTGGTAATCTTTATCCAGACGTGGATGTGGTACGGTTCTACAATGATTACACTGATTTCCGGTATTCTGGGAATCAGCCCGGAGATTTTTGAATCGGCGGAAGTGGACGGGGCGAACCGTGTGCAGACATTCTTTTACATAACACTTCCTAATGTGAAGACGATTTTGCTATTCACCCTTGTGACCAGCCTGATTGGCGGTTTGAATATGTTCGATATACCGAAGCTGTTCCAGAATGGAGGACCGGATAACGCAACGCTTACAACCAGCTTGTTTATTTATAACCAGGCATTCAGCGGAAGCTACATGTATAACAGGGCAGCGGCGGCAAGTATGGTGATGTTCATTATTATTGCTATCCTTTCTGGGATAATGTTCTTTGTTATGAGGGATAAGGACGAGGTGCAGATGCGCAAACAGATTAAGGAGCAGCAGAAAGTATATAAGATGCGTCTGAAATCAGGAAAGGAGAATGCATAATGTTAAAAAATAAAGAAAATCTTGTGATGAAAATAATTATTTATGTAGTATGCATTTTTCTGGCGATATTAAGTATCATTCCTTTTTGGCTTATGATTGTAAATGCGACCAGGTCTACAACGGAAATCCAGCAGCATGCAGTTTCTCTCATTCCGTCGGGATATATGGTGAATAACTTAAAGATTCTTCTTGGGAAGAGTTTTAACCCGGCAGTAGGTTTTATGAACTCGCTGATTATATCTATAGGTGCAACGGCACTGGCTGTGTATTTTTCATCTTTGACGGCTTATGCGCAGGTCGCTTATAACTGGAAATTGAGAAATGCTTTTTTTAGCTTTATTATGGTAGTTATGATGATTCCCGCCCAGGTGACGATGATAGGTTTCTACCAGATGGTATACAAGATTCATATGACCAATAACCTGTCCATGCTTATCTTCCCGGCTATTGCATCACCCTCCATGGTATTTTTCATGAGGCAGTATTTACAGCCTACACTCTCTATGGAAATCGTGCAGTCGGCCAGGATAGATGGAGCCAGGGAATTTATGATTTTTAATCGGATAGTACTTCCGATTATGAAGCCGGCGATTGCAACCCAGGCCATTTTCAGTTTCGTGGCCAGCTGGAACAACCTATTTACACCATTGGTATTGCTCACAGACCAAAAGAGGTACACCATGCCTATTATGGTCAGCTTGTTGAAAGGCGATATCTATAAGACAGAATATGGCTCTGTTTATATGGGGCTTACCTTGACGGTTCTGCCATTGATTATAGTATATTTGCTTTTATCCAAATATATTATTGCAGGTGTGGCGCTTGGCGGTGTAAAGGGATAAGGAAAGATAAAGCTGGGCAGGGAATGGTTCTCTGCCCAGTTTTTAACAGGGAATCTCCTCATTGCGCAGTTTGTTGCGGTATTCCGTAGGGGAACAGTTGGTATATTTATTAAAGCACCGGTTAAAAGAGGTCAGGTTGTTGAAGCCCGTCTGAAAAGCAATAACCGTGACAGGGAGATTCCTGTTTGCGGTGAGCATGGACTGGGCTGCCTGGATGCGCTTGTGGCATAGGTAATTATGGAATGTTGTATTAGTATGCTGCTTAAATAACCTGGAAAAATGGTATTTGGAAAAACCGATATAGTCTGCCACCTGTTCCAAAGTGAGATCCTCCATGTAATGTATATCCATATAATTTAGGAGACTGGCAAATGTGGCATAGTACTCAGGATGTCTGACACCCGGGGAATCATTGTCTTCATCGGCATGACGGCTGTAATGGCTGCGTCCGATGGTCAGTAGGATGTCAAGCAGCACAGTGTAGATAGTCGTTTCCCAGAAAATGTCATGAGAAAAATATATGTCAGCCATTTTTGCCAGAAAATCGTATATATGTTGATAAATTTCCGGCTGGGAATCGGCAGTGCACAAGTAAGGGTTCATAAAAATCGGGTCAAGGCTTGTATAGTCTTGAAAACACCTTAACATGCTTATGTCAATCAGATAGATAAAACGGGAACCGGTAGGCTTGCTTTGAAGTTCGTGAAGCATAAAGGGAGGGATAAGCAGGATATCCCCCGGATTTAAAACATAAGTCTGGTTGTGGGCAATGACAACGTATTGGTTTTCCATACAGACAATCACTTCCAGGGCATTGTGATAGTGGTTGGCATAGCCTTCTATCTGCTGGTTATACCAGATACGGAGATGGGACTGGGGTATAAAATTTACATATTCCTGTGAACCTTTCATTGAACGTGCGGTAAAGTTAGGAACAGGCTGTTCGTAGTGGGCGGCGGAATCCATCTGTGATTTCATAGCATTTCTCCTGTCTAATATCAGCTCTGATTAAATGGTAACTATATGATTGACGATGAGGCGGGTGGCTAAGTATAGCAGTTAAACTCGTATGTACCTTTGGAAGATTCTGTTACAGTGAAATATATTTGACAAAAAATATTATATATCATATCGTAGGATATGGCAAGGCGATGTAGTTTGTTGGGGGAGCGTAAAATAAATTTTCAATATAGTAATTATTATGCATTGGCCAAATATCCACATTGATGCAAATGGCATACTTGAAAGTCTGATAAGGAGAAAGGGAATATTGTATGGAAAGAAAAGAAGCGAGACGCAGGGCGGAAGAACTTGTGGGTAAAATGACGCTGGAGGAACGCGCCAGCCAGCTAAGATATGATGCGCCGGCCATTGGCAGGCTGGACATTCCGGCATATAATTGGTGGAATGAAAGCCTTCATGGGGTGGCAAGGGCGGGAATAGCCACGGTTTTCCCGCAGGCGATTGGTATGGCGGCCTCTTTTGATGATGAATTGGTAAAAAAGGTTGCGGAATGCGCAGCAATAGAAGGCAGGGCGAAGTACAATGAATATTCTGCCCACGATGATAGGGACATATATAAAGGGCTTACTTTCTGGTCGCCTAACGTGAATATTTTCCGTGATCCCAGGTGGGGGCGCGGCCATGAGACATATGGGGAAGACCCTTATCTGACTTCCAGGCTGGGGGTGGCGTTTGTGAAGGGCCTTCAGGGAGACGGGGAAGTGATGAAGGCGGCAGCATGTGCAAAACACTATGCGGTTCATTCCGGCCCTGAGGCGATACGCCATGAGTTCGATGCTCAGGCCACAGCGAAGGATATGGAAGAAACTTATCTGCCTGCTTTTGAAGCCCTTGTGAAGGAGGCTCACGTAGAGGCCGTAATGGGCGCCTATAATAGGACGAATGGGGAGCCATGCTGCGGCAGCGACACGTTAATTCGAGAAATTTTGCGGGGAAAGTGGGGATTTGAAGGGCATTTCGTGTCCGATTGCTGGGCAATTATGGATTTCCATAAAAATCATATGGTGACAGCTACCCCCGAGGAATCGGCAGCGATGGCGCTGAATGCAGGCTGTGATTTGAATTGCGGTATTACCTATCTTCATATTTTGACGGCATATGAACAGGGACTGGTAACAGAGGAGGCGATTACTGAAGCGGCGGTGCGCCTGTATACTACCCGATATATGCTTGGGCTGTTTGACGGGAGCGAATATGATAATATTACATATGACGCGGTAGAATGCAAGGAACATCTGGAGGTGGCCGATAAAATAACGAAAGAAAGTATCGTTATGCTGAAAAATGATGGGCTGCTGCCTCTTGATGTCAATAAAATTAAGACCATCGGCGTAATCGGGCCGAATGCCAACAGCAGGAAGGCGCTGATTGGAAATTATCATGGCACATCTTCCCAGTACGTGACGGTATCGGAGGGGATACAGCAGTATGTGCAGGGTCGAGCGAGAGTACTGTTTTCCGAAGGGTGTGCATTGTTCCAGGATAAGACGGAAGCGCTGGCAATAAAAGGTGACCGGCTGTCGGAGGCGCGGATTGTGGCGGAACACAGCGATGTGGTCGTACTTTGTCTTGGGTTGGATGAGACCCTGGAGGGCGAAGAGGGCGATACAGGGAATAGCTATGCTTCCGGCGATAAAATGGATCTTTTGCTGCCTGAGGTTCAAAGGGAATTGATGGAAGTGGTAGCCGGTACAGGAAAACCAGTTATATTCTGCCTGATGGCGGGCAGTGCCATTGACTTAAGCTATCCTATGGAGCACTTTGGGGCGATATTGCAGCTCTGGTATCCTGGGGCAAGGGGAGGCAGGAGTATTGCTGACATATTGTTTGGGGAAGTCTCCCCATCGGGCAAACTCCCGGTTACTTTTTATGACAGTTTGGAGCAGCTGCCGGAATTTACGGATTACCATATGGAGGGAAGGACCTATCGCTATATGGAGGGTAAAGCGCAGTATCCCTTTGGGTTCGGGCTGACTTATGGGGATGTAACGGTTACCTCTGCCCAGGTGGAAGGGGTTTCGGAAGAGAAGGATTCTTTCGGTTTCCCTGATGTATGTATAAAGGTGACAATAACGAATGAAGGAGGGCGCGACACCGATGACGTGGTACAGCTTTACATTAAGAATACCGTTTCGGGATATGCAGTGAAAAACCCTGCCCTCTGTGCTTTCCGGCGTGTTCATGTGAAGGCCGGGGAGAGCGTGGAGGCAATATTAACCATTGCAGGAAGGGCATTTACGGTAGTGAATCAATGTCATTAAGTTAAGCTGATTGAAAAAATCTTATCCTATGGTCTAACTCAAATTTATCAATAAATTTCTCAAAAAGTGGTTGACACAGAGCCTAAAATGTGCGGCCGCTCTCGCTGCTGATTATATTTTAAGAGGCGGCGAGAGCGGCCCTTGAAATTGAAGACAAAACTATTATTTCAATTTCAAGGAGGTACTTATATGTCATTTCCTCAAAAGGTCAAGTCCACTCTTTGGGCGATCGTGGACAACATGGCCTGCAACACTGCCTGCTTCGTTAAAAAACCAAAAAAGGACTTTACCCGTAACCGTAAACTGGGCTTTGCTCAACTCATCCGTTTCTTTCTCTCTATGGAAAGCGGCTGCATCAACCACGAACTATTGAAATATTTTTATTTCCTTCCCGATGAAATCCCCTCTGCTTCCTCCTTCATCCAACAGCGGGCCAAGCTCCTTCCCGAAGCCTTCCGACATGTCCTCACGCAGTTTAACCTTCGTTTCCCGGCGAAAGGGCTTTGGGGCAAGTATTCCCTCATTGCCGTAGACGGCTGTGAATTTAACATTGCCCGGAACCCTGGGGACCCTTCCACCTTCCATCCTACAAGCGGAAGGTCTAAAAGAGGCTTCAACTCTCTCCATACCATTTCTCTGTATGACCTGCTTTCCAAGAGGTTTTTGGATGTGGTTCTCCAGCCGGGAAAACTCAAAAATGAATTTCATGCTATCTGCCAGCTCATTGACCGCTATATTTATGGCGGTTTCCCAATCTTCGTGGCTGACAGGGGGTTTTCCAGCTATAACGTCTTTGCACATGCCATTGAAAAAGGCTGTTTCTTTGCCATCCGCACCAAAGACATCAACATAAAACGTCTCCTTGCAGCCGACAGCCTGACGGACCGGATGGATGGCTGGACAGAAGTTATCCTTTCCCGGTCCAGGGCCAGAAAGAAAATGCAGCGCCCGGAATCAGCCCCCCTGTACCGCTATATATGCAAAACTGTCCCCTTTGACTTTATCTCGGACAACTCTCCGGAATACCACATGCGGCTGCGTGTGGTTCGTTTTCAGATAGCGGAAGGGGTTTTTGAGAACATCCTTACCAATCTCCCCTCGGATGAATTTTCATTGGAAGAGATAAAGCGACTTTACTATCTCCGGTGGGGCCAGGAAACTTCTTTCCGTGATTTGAAGCATACAATCGGAACCGCAAACTTTCATTCCAAGTCCCCGGAATACATCGAGTTCGAGATTCTTAGCCGGATGACCCTGTATAATTTTTGCACGATTATAACCATGGAGGTTCCCATAGAAAAGAGAACGGAGAAATGGGAATATCAAGTCAATCTGTCTATGGCAATAAAAATATGCTTTGCATTCCTTTCAGACCATGTGGGTCCCGGAAGCGTAAATGACCTGATCAGCCGTTATATACTGCCGATCAGGCCAGAGAGAACCTATACCCGCCAGCTAAGGTTCCAAGCACCAGCCAGTTTCGCTTATCGTTTCATATAAAGCGCAACTGCCGCTAACAGTATACCATTATTTGAGGCAGATATGCAATCTGTCTGTTTGCTATTCCCAAAAACTTCCCATTATACTGCAGATCAGCTTATAGAACTTCTGACAGCTAACAGAATCCTCATATCATCACAATATATGGCTGATTTATGGCAGGGTTCCTCTGACAAGCCTTGTTTAACTTAATGACATTGGT
>BLLT01000141.1 GCA_011958945.1 Lachnospiraceae bacterium
TGCCGGAGTCTGTCCTATGATGCTTTGACTGCTCATGTATCCATTGTTTTTGCGCGATATATGATGCTTGCAGTTACCCAGCGGTGCAATACCGATGACAAAACGATTTGTGAACTATTTTTCCGTCTCATGGATGAACTGGATGACATCACTTTCAGTCAATCAATGAGGATTATCATAGATGCACTAATGGGTGTCGTTATGGAATATTTCCACATCACAGAACAACAGCTGGAGAAATTGACCGCCAGCTTTGTTCAGAGACTGCCAAAGTACATGCAAAAAGCATTGGAGTATGGTTCCGCGGCTGCCTGATTGCTATTTTATAATCTATAGTATTGATTTTTCAAGGAGCAAATCCCATTTTTAATGTGGGAAGTTTGAGTAAATGAAAAAACGAATTGGAGAGTAGAAAAGACCGATATCAATTTTTTTTTGAAAGAAACCCAAAGGTCTATTCATACTGTCTTTAACAAGGCGGAGTTTTCCGAATTAAATAAAAATAAGGTTGACGAAATAGAATATTTACTTATTTATAAAAAGAATTCTCCAAGGTTTGCCATTACATTTGGCCGGAAAAAAGATACATTAAGCTGTCCGTTTTCCGCCCCGTTCGGATATATGGAATTGCTGAAAGGGGATATGACGGTTTCGGATTTTGAAGAAGCTGAAAAGGCATTGGAACAATATTTTGACAGCATCGGAATAAGGAAAGCAATGATTGTGTTCCCCCCTAGCTTTTATGATCATACCGTAACCGAAACATGGATAAATGTTCTGTTCAATCAGGGGTGGAGGGCAGAATATATTGACTTAAATTTTGGATTTCACATTCCTGAAGTGATTGTAGATTATGAAAATAAAATAAAATATAATGCCCGGAAAAACTTAAGAATTGCATATAAGGCTCAGCTTGGGTTTCGAAAATGTATGACAAATGATGAAAAAAAAGAAGCCTATGAGGTAATCCGGCAAAACCGTTTGGGCAAAGGTTATCCGTTAAAAATGACATTAGAGCAGGTTTTGGAAGCAATAGAAGTAGTACCCAGCGATATGTATTTGGTAACGCATGGGGAGAAGAGCATCGCCGCGGCATTGGTGTATGAAGTGACCCAAAAGGCAGCACAAGTTATTTATTGGGGGGATATCCCAGGATATAGCGATAAGAAAACAATTAATTTCCTGAGTTATGAATTGTTGAAGGTGTACGAACAGAAAGGATTTGAATATTTGGATATTGGGCCGTCCACAGAATTCGGTTTGCCTAACTATGGACTATGCGATTTTAAAGATAGCATAGGGTGTGAGAGGACAACGAAAATACGGATGTCAAAATGTTTTAATAAGGGAGTGCCGGAAACATGAAAGATGGAACTATAAAAAATTTGTTAAGGGGGGGTAAAACTGATACATAAACGAAGCTATGCCCAATATACCCTTAAAATGCGCGAACGGGGAAAAGGACTGCCTGACTTTACTTTACTTACGAGCGATTGCATGGGTGGATTAATTTACCATACATTAGGAAGACGATTTTTGTCGCCAACCATTAATATGAGCATAAATGACTCGGATTTTTTGAAACTGCTTACAGATTTGAAATATTATTTTAGCCGGACATTTCTATTTTTGCCATATGGGGCGTATCCTATAGGTCTGCTTGGAGAAGGTGCAAGGCAGATAGAGGTTCGGTTTGAACACTACAGGGAAGCGCAGGAAGCAGCTGAAAAATGGAATGACAGAAAGAAAAGGATAGCAAAGGAAATCTACATTATAATGGCAGATGATGATTTATCAGATGGTGAAATTGTGCTTTTTAAATCTTTGGAAAAGTATTTAAATGTAAAAAGGAAAATTATGTTTACATGGAATGAGGAACGGGCGGACGGTAAAGAAATAATTCATATAAAAAAATATGGAAGACAGCGGATAAAAAATTACAGTAAACTAAGGAAAGATGGGTTTCGGGATTATGAGAGATTCTTTGATTATATTGCATGGATGGAGATGGAAGACGAATTTATGATTGAGGAGTGAGGGGATTATGGTAGAAGCACAAACAGGTGAGGCGATTACAGGCAATAAAATATGCTCTTTAAAAGAAGAATATATAGCAAAGCTGCTGAAAGAACAGAATCTGGAACGTGTGAACCAAACTTCTTTGCCGGTGAGACCCAAAACTGGATTCTATGTACGGTATATCAAAAGAATGCTGGACTTTGTCATTGCATTGATGGCGGTAATTTTTTTTTCACCGGTCAATATAGGACTTGCAATTGGTACCTATTTTGATGTAGGGTCTCCTATCCTTTACAGGCAGACGAGGATTGGAAAGGGAGGAAGGAAATTTCAGCTAATTAAATTCAGAAGCATGGCAAATGAAGTGGATGAAAACGGAAAACTGCTTCCCCCCAGTCAGCGGGTGACCAGATTTGGAAAATTTGTACGTAAATATTCCCTGGATGAACTTATGAATTTTTGGAGTGTACTAAAAGGGGATATGTCGATTATAGGCCTCCGGCCATTGCCCTTTTTGTTTGAGGAACGTTATAGCGAGCGGCACAAAATGCGCAATGCAGTAAGACCTGGGCTGGAATGCCCAAGAATTATAGAAGATATTTCTGTTCCGTCCTATCATCTCCAGTTTGAAAATGATATTTGGTATGTAGAGCATGTGAGTTTTTGGACGGATATAAGAATGATTGTACTTCTAGTGCGTATGACGTTTAACTTAAAGAAAAGAACAAAATCAGCAGGGGCATCGGGATATTTTATTGGTTATGATGATGATGGAATGGCAGTAAGCATGAAGCAGCTGGAACGGAAAACCATGAAATATTCGGAAGAATATGGGCGTTGGATGGAATGTAGTGATAAATCAGAAAAATGAGAAAACCAAAGAAACGATAGAAAGGGTATAGTTATGAATTTGGAACAGGCAAATTTTGCCGGAAAGAAACTGCTGATACTTTCTGGCTGCGGTTCACAGTGCAAGCTGGTTGCGGCTGCTAAACAAATGGGGGTATATACTGTTGTGGCGGATTATTTTCCGCCTTCTATGGCTTCTCCGGCAAAGCTTTTGGCGGATGAAAGCTGGATGGAGAGTCTTTTGGATATTGATGCCCTGGTAGAACGCTGTAAAAGAGAGCACATTCATGGTGTGTTGGCGGGGTGGAGCGACATTTCACAAATCCCTTATTATAAGATATGCGAACGCCTTGGCTTGCCATGTCATGGAACGGAAGCGCAGTTTTATAAGATGACAAACAAAAAGGCTTTTAAACAGTTGTGTATGGAGTGTGGGATGGATGTTATTGACGAATATTCTTTGGAAGATGCGGAAAATGGAAACGTAGTATATCCAGTATTTGTAAAGCCGGTCGATGGCCGCGGCTCAAAAGGGCAATCCGTTTGCTATACCCATGAAGAATTGAAAAAAGCAATTGCACTTGCAAGAAAAGAATCCTCTTCGGGCGATGTTATTATTGAGCATTATGTATCGAATACAAACAGTTTTCAAGTGACCTATTTTTTTGTAAATGGAGAAGCTTATTTGCTTAGGACGACGGATGGCTATAAGGGCACTTTGGAAGATAAGCTGGATCGGGTGGCCTTATGTACGGTTTCTCCATCTGTTTATACGGAAAAGTTCATGGAAGTGGCAAATAAAAATTTTGTTAAAATGATGAAAAAAATAGGGTATCAAAATGGGCCGGCGATGGCTCAGGCCTTTTATGACAATGGTGTGTTTCGGTTTTATGACCCTGGGCTTAGATTTCCAGGCGTGGATTATGAAATTACATATAAGAAGATATATAATATTGATTTTATGAAGGCAATGGTATGTTTTGCCCTGACAGGAAAAATGCCGGAAATGGATTTACATAATTCAAATGTATATTTGGAAGGAAAAAAGGGGGTAGTACTTTTCCCAACGCTTGCGGCAGGGGTAATCGGAACGATAAATGGATTTGACAGGATTGAACAAGACGGCCATGTATTATCGGTTCAAAGGAGATATGCAGCAGGAGACCGGGTGAAATGGACATATACAACGCGTCAAAGACTGGCAGAAATTAATTTGCTGTGCGATGGTGAACGGGATATGAAAGAGGCTATTAGGAATGTACAATCCTGGGTGGACGTAAAGGATGATGCCGGTAAGGATATGCTGTATATGCCATTTGATGCAGAACGAATCTAGGAGAGACAGAAGATAAGGAAGAAAAGTATATGGACTTTTTATATTTGAGTGAAGAGGATATGATTAAAGCCGGCGTCAGGAATATGCAAAAATGCATTGACTGTATGGAAGATACTATGAAGCTGCTCCATCGGGGTGACTATAGGCTTGGCGGTTTAAATAATAGCGAGCATGGATTAAGGACGAAATTTCCAAAAGAATCGGATATAGACGGTATGCCATTAGATGGCCCCGGCCGTTGGTTCACGGCGATGCCGGCATATCTCGGGGGCAAGTATCGATGTTTTGGATTTAAGACTTATGGAGCGAATCAGGATAATACAGCACGGGGGATTCCGCGCTCTATCCTGATGATGCAGCTGTTGGATGTAGTGACGGGAGCGCCCTTGGCCTATATGTCTGCTAATATTTTAAGTGCTATGAGAACTGGTGGCATTTCAGGGCTTTTTGCCAGAAAATTTGCCTCTGCCAATGCAAAAAAGATAGCTGTGATTGGACCTGGTGTTATTGGTAGATATTCGCTTGATGGTGTAATGACAGTGTGCAGGAAAGTGGAAGAGGTTTCTGTCTTTGGAAGGGGCGAGAAAAGTAAGAGAAAATTTGAAAGTTACTGTATGAAACAAGGATATAAACTGAAGAAATATCAAGTTTGCCCATCCACAGAAGAAGCTTGTAGAAATGCTGATATTATTATAACGGCCAGCAGTCAGGCGGAGAAATTTGGAGATTATCCATTGCTTAATGAAGGAAGCATTAAACCAGGTGCATGTGTAATTGTTACCTCCGCCGTACGTATTAGCCGAAGATATTTGGAGGATGCAGGAAGCGCCGGTGTTTTTGTTGCTGATGACAAACGCATGTATATGGAAAACAGGGGAATTGATGCGATGCCAAAAAGTGATGCGGAGAGAAGGACGGTCACTGTTAAAGGGGCATTAAGCGAATGGCTGGCTTCAGGAAGATATGTTCTGGATTTACCTGAAATCGTTGATATGTCTGATTTTAAACGGGATAAAAATGCTATTTATTTTTGTTCGTCTGGAGGAATACCTATTGAGGATGTATCATGGGCTTTCGAATGCTATCAGAAGGCATTGGAGAACGGCATTGGAGTTAAACTGCCGGTTTGGGAAGTGTCTAATTTATAAATGAAGATGATATGTTTGGAAAGGAAAGGTACGTTTTTTATGGATGTAAAGCTTAAACTCCTGTTTCGTTGCCCGAATATCAGTATTCTTCGCAAAGGTGTATCCAAACTGCGCATTTGTTGCCTAAAGGGTAGGTTGCTGCCGGATTCGGTGCTACAAAGCGGCGAAGCGGATAAGAACAGGAAAGGTGAAATAGTCAGAAAATGCTTGAAAAAGAGCAATATCCGATGTTTAAGGTTGAGGGGTATGGCCGAGTCAATTATAAAAGAGCATTATGCACATTTAAGAGCAGATGAGCAGAAGAATGTTTTTGAGGATATGGCTTTTTGTTTTTTTGCTTATGGTTTTTGGCCCGATGAATTTTTTTTCTACCACTTGGAGGACAAGTCTGCACAAGAGCGGAAGTCCTATGTTTCGGACATGGATAGAAATATATGCTTTATGCAGATGAATGATATCTGCGAAGGCGAAATCTTTATGAATAAAAGTAAGACTTATCAATTCTATCAAAAGTATTATCAAAGAGATGCGATGACAATAAGCAAGTACAGTGACTATTCCGATTTTCGGAGATTTGTTCAAAAACATCCAGTTTTTGTGAAAAAGCGTGTGGATTTATCTAAAGGCGATGGAATTGAAGTGGTTGATACTGGAAATATTGGGATGGAGCTGAGAGATTATTTTGATGAATTGAGAAAATCCAATATTTATCAACTGGAAGAAAAAATTAGTCAAAGCAAAACAATGGCGGCACTGAATGAATCCAGTGTAAATACCATAAGATGCAATGCTTTTGTGACTCGCCATGGCGTGGTAGTTCCTTTTACATTTTTAAAAGCTGGAAGGAGGGGAGCTTTTGTGGATAATGGTGGCAAAGGCGGGATACTTGTGGGTATTGATGAGAAGACAGGGATACTCAATACCGATGGAAGGGATGAATTCGGCAATGAGTTTGCTATACACCCGGACAGCGGCATTAAGTTTAAAGGCTATCAAATGCCAGATTGGGAAGGATGCTTAAATCTATGCAAAGAGATAACTCCTATGGTTAAAGGTGTGAAGGCCATTGGCTGGGACTTAGCACACACGGATGGTGGCTGGGTGATTGTAGAAGGCAATTTATTCAGTCAGTTTATTGGCCCGCAGATTACGGGAAAACGCGGGATGAAAAAAGAATGGTTGGCAGTTATGGAAGATATGGAGTTGATTTATAATTTATCTTAGATATGGGAGGTGTGTGTAGAGTTGATGAAAATTCGACTGGCAAATATAAAAAGAACACAAGTAGGTGTCTGTCAATTAGAAGATACAGCATTTATATTATATTTATGCCTCCCAATGATAAGTGCTATTTTTGCCCGTATCATTGAACCGTCATTTGCTGTTGGAGCAGCGGTAATAATTACTTTTCTGCCGCTTTTTTTTGCGCATTTAAAAAGAAAAATGGTATGGGATTTTTGGGGATTATATGTTTTTTTAATATTTTTCTTATTGTCTACATATATCTTTCATCCTGAATATGAAGAATGGTTTACAAGGGATATCTATGGTATATGGGATTATGTCCTGCGGCCTGACAATGGTATATACATATATTTATTTATACGGGCATTAAATGAACCGGGGAGAATCATTAAATGTATCCGTAAAGCGGGCTGTCCGATGTTAACTTACTATGCATATAGGGCTATGAATGCTTTAGAAAGAGGGTACTGGATTGATACAAGCAATAGGGGATATGAAATTCGCATGTCATACAATCTGGGTTTGGGTTACCATGTACTTTTCTTCACTTTGCTATATCTTTTTTATGCGCTTGAAAAAAAAGATATAAGAAGTTGGTTTGGTGTCATTGCAGGAGTAGCTATTATAATGGTGGCCGGTTCAAGAGGCCCTTTTCTATGTATATTGATTTTTCTGGCCTTATATTATGGCGTGAAATTTTTAGATTCGAAAAGAAAGGTACTATATTTCATTGGATTTATTATTGGTGTGTTAGCACTATGGATGGTTTTACCATATTTACTGAATTTGATTGTATATTTGTTGGATAACCTGAATCTTCCTTCAAGATTAATTAAGAAACTAATAGAGGGCTCCCTTTCAGATGATTCGAGAAGGTATCTTATTTGGAGTGCCACGGTTCAAATGATAAAAAATAACCCGTTTGGATATGGTGCAATGGGGAGCAGGCATATTTTATATCAATATGTATATGCCGGATATCCACATCAGATATTTTTGGAAATCCTTGTTGACTTTGGCGTAGTTCTTGGGTTGTTGATTATTTTATGCATGGGATTTTTTTCGTTCCGTTTTTTTACAATGAAGGGAAATACGGAATGGAAGGGAGTATTTATCATTTTTTTTTCAAATGCATGTCAGCTGTTGATATCATTGACCTATTGGCATACCATTGGCCTATGGGGGGTTTTAGCGGTGGGGGTATGTATTTACTGTTCCCAAAGGAGGGTGAAAAGACAGGATGGCGAATACCAGGACTGAAAATGTAATAAAAAATTCAACTGCGAGTATAGCATATAAAGTTGTTCATACATTAATTCAGTTTATTATAAGAACAGCTTTTATACATATTCTTGGAAATGAATATACAGGAATTTCTGGCTTGTTTACAGACATTTTGCAGGTTTTGTCCGTAATGGAGTTAGGGCTGGACAGTTCAATGGTATATGCATTATATAAACCATTAGCGCAAAAGGATGAAAAACGTATAGGAGCTTTTTTAAAATTCTATCGAACTGCATTTCGTATTATTGGAATTGTAGTTCTGGTAGGAGGTATCTGCTTATTGCCATTCCTGCAATTATTTGTTAAAGATGTTCCCAATATTAAGGAAGATTTGAATGGCATTTTTATGATGTACGTGGTCACCTCAGGATGTTCTTATTTTTTGATTTATAAAACAGTTTTACTTCGAGCAGACCAGAAATCAAGAATAATATCTAATTGTAGTTCATTTATTGAGATACTGGAATGTATTTCAGAAGTTATTTTATTATTGGTAACTAAACAGTTTTATGCATATTTAATATTAAGATTTGTGGCAGCTATTTCGGGCAATCTTATACTGTCCGCTATTGCCAGGAAAAGATATTCTGCGTATATGAATAAAAATTCTGAAAAATTATCGAAAGTGGAGAAGAAAAAGATATTCAGGGATTTGGCTTGTATGACAATATATAATGTGGCAAGTGTTGCAATTAACAGCACGGATAGCGTATTTATATCTGCTTTTGCCGGAACGGTAGAAGTTGCAATTATGGGAAATTTTACGCTTATTATAAGAGGCGTTAATACAACTATAGGGCAGATAGCAAATGCTGCAAAGGCAAGTGTTGGAAATCTAGCAGTAACTTCTAATACTATTAAACAGGAGCAGGTATTTGAACAAATGAATTTTCTTTCTTTTTGGGTGGCATGTTTTAGTGGAACCTGTCTTTTAGTGTTGCTAAATCCGTTTATAGGTGATATATGGTTTGACACTTCTTATACAATATCCGAACATATCATAGCAATTATGGTAGTAAATTTCTTCATAGCGGTTATGACATATTCGGTAGAAGCTTTTAGAATTGCAAATGGTTTGTTTGTCTATGGCTGGTATCGCCCTGCGATAATGGCAGTACTTAATATAGTATTAGACATAATTATGGGGAACAAATGGGGTATTCCGGGAATATTTTTAGCTACAACTATTTCTAGGGCACTTACTCAAGTATGGTTTGATCCTTATCTTATTTATAAAATGGTCTTTAAAAAGAGTGCAAAGCAATATTTTTTTAAGTATATTCTGTATTTAGGGAGCACAGCATTAAGCGGTTTAACAGTTTTGGAAATTTGTAAACTTATTTCTTTATCCAACATATGGATAGAATTTGGTTGTAAATTTATCATTGCAGCAATTGTGTCTAATATCCTAGTTTGCCTTTTATTCCACACTACAGCCGAATTCAAGTATACGTGGAATTTGGGGATATCTTTGCTAAAGAAAGTAAGATATAAAGAATAAGGCGAATATGGGCACACTGTCCTTTCGGAATAAATCCCCTAGCAATTTTTTCCAGTTTATCTAACACAGCAGGCCCTTCATTGGCTTTGGCCGCTTGTGCCTTGCCTCCTCGGTGTTCTTACTTTGGGCATTCAGACAGTCAGCATCATTTAAGGCATTTTTCGCTTTCTTGCCAGTGATTTTGCATTGTCATACTCGCTTACCGTTATCCCAACTCCATTGCATGCCGTCTCCAAATCCACACCGAATTTATCCATCACCGACTCCACATTTTTCACTAAAGTTTTGGCCTCCCCTTCTTCCCTTCCTTCCCTTTTTCCTTCCTCAATCAAGTCTTTCAATGCTTTGCACATATTCACTTTACCTTCCTTTTTATAGAATTTCTTTACGGAAATTAATTCTTCCGCTTTAACATATGCTGCCGCCATATCATAAGCGTCCTCATCCATTTCTTTATAGGACGGGTCCGATTCCACTGCTTTTCTCAATTTATCTTTATTCTCTGAATATCGTATGATATCAAATATCTGCCGCAAATCCGTCTGAAAGATGTCTGTCCTTTCCAGTCTGCGCACCTCCAGCAAATGTATCGGATAGTTATTTACCAGCTTGCTCAGTTCCAGGGGTATATCCGTAAAGTCCAGGAGTGCATGTAAATCCCTTCCCCCATCCCATTCTTTGCCAAAGAACAGCACCAGTGTGATACATGGGTAAAGCCTGTCGTGTTTCCTAAAACCGGACAGAAACTCACTCCTGCTGACTCCTTTTTCTCCCCTCACCTTCTTTTTCGTCCGTGCCGCCTGCCGTTCATATTCCCCCACATCATATCCCATACTTCTAAGCGGCATCAGATAGTCCACTTCCTCCTGGTTCTCCACCCCTATCACGGCAAAATTGATGCCCAGGGCGGCCTTCCGAAGCAAATCCCGATATTTCGGCCTTATGTTTTTTCTCTTCCAAAAGCGTCTTTTCTCCCAGCTGCCGGTCTGAGTGTCCAGTTCCCTTAAATCTGTTTCGTGTAAAATCTGTTTTCCCTGAAAGACAAAACCGTTAATCAAATCTGCATATCGCCGATTGTCCGACAGGCATCTTTTTTCTACCAAGTCTTTTTCCATATTCTTTTCCTCCTTGACAGGAGACATCCCAAAAATCCCCCTGCTTATTTAATTTGTGAATTTAAAGCATAGACTTTCTGAAATGTTTAAGAATAATAAGAACTTTCCGATATGGAATTTCGAGAAATATGCTTTTCTGTACACCCGATTGTGTATTATGGAAGATATTATAACCCTTTCTCTCCGGAAAGTAAAGGTAAAATCCAGGCACTTGTAACTATATCGTAACAGTTCAGCCTTCGGCTTCCCTGTTACGGAATCTGCTCATTCCAAATCGCCTTCGGCGAGGGGCAGATTCTTTCTTGGCTAAATTAACGTGCTCGTACGGACTTTGCAGCAAGTGCAAAGTCCTGGGCTGAACTGTTACAC
>BLLT01000142.1 GCA_011958945.1 Lachnospiraceae bacterium
AAGTAATGGAAACATTCCTGACAATAGGAAGCGAGAAAGAATTATTGCGCCTGGGAAGGCTGCCATTGACGGGGAGATTCCTTAACCAGTGCATAGACAGCTTCACATACCTGGAAAATGTAAAGTATATGTCTCAATTTCAGGTCGATTTCTGGGGGATTGGAGACGATGGGAAATTAGTCTGCCAGTGCATAGTAGCCCCTGGAACGAAACGTATATTGACTGCAGGGATACCCTATCAAGAGCACAGTGTATATCTGATAGAAATGCAATTGGAAGACGGACAGATAGATGATATGGAAATTACATTGATGGGGGTATATGACGGAGAGGGATGAATATATCAGTATAGAAATGGAGACAAAATGAAATATTTTTTAATGGGAACAGACGAAGCGAATTATATCCCTTATTATATCAATAAAAACCACGCATTAGACATACGGTTTCTGACAAAAGAAAAAGTAGACAGGCTTCCTTTGTGGAACGTGCTGGAAATGGAATTCCCGGGGGAAGGATTTTTTCCAGACTTGCTATGCCGCCCGTGCATAATGATGTCCGAGATGTTCATGAAGACGGTCATCATGTATAGCCAGGAGACCATATACAGGACAGTAAAGCTATGGGATAAGCGAAACGGAATCAATGCCACATATTTCCTGCCAATTTTAGAAGAGGCCGAATGCATGTCTGAAAAGACAGAGTTTAATTCCATAGGAAACCGGGTGGAGAAGCTGGTGCTGGATAGGAATAAAATGGAAGAGGGAGTCGACAAAAAGCTGAGTGATGATGAATATTTACGGCTTTTTAAACAGGCCTATGATACGATAAACCAGAAGGGGGGATTTTTTCCATTTGATGTATACTATAGCGGCGAATTTAACAGACGACGGAGATGATGTAGAAAATGAATGGAAGAATGGAGGTGCTCCGGAAACATCGTGGAGTAATGCTGATGAAAGGAAAGATATAGCAGGCTGGCAGGGGGATGCAGTGTATGATGGTGACGACGGTAAGATTTCATTTGGGGAAGATGATTATATAGCAGATTTGGATGCGGATAATATTGCGCATTTTGCAGCGGGAGGGCAATCGTAAGTGGATGCTGCTAATGAGTATTACAGTGGTCTTAAGGAGAACGGGGAGGAATACCGCACGGAATTATTTGTGAAAAATAACACCTATGAAAAAGTGGAAAGTGATATTTTAAAAAGGCTAAAATTATGGGATGTAAATGAGGATGGTACAATAAATTATAAGGATTTATCGGAAAGTACGATACATGTGGATACATATAATTTCTTAGTAAGATTAAAAGAATGTGAATAGATGTGGAAACAGGAAATGGTAATAAGAATAAAACGAAAAGGGGTGAATAAATGAATAAAAGTTTGTTAAAAGTAGTAATCTTTGTATTTTGTATATCTTTTATAATGGCGTGGCTAAGGCCTAATGCAATGGAGGAAATTGGTAGGTTGCAAGCGTATGTGTTAAATGGTGTGCCGGAGAGTGAGGGATATCATCCTGCATGGGAATGGGAAATGTCTTTGGATACGGTTGGTACATTGAGTGTGGATTACAAAACGGAATATTTACGAAAAGATGTACCATTTATAGCATTATATTTTAGCAATGATAGTAAGGATATTGGAATAGGGGTTACGATAAATTTATCTGAGCAGGATAAAGTCGGATTGGAGATAGGGGCAAAGTATTACTATGAAGAAAAAACATTAGTATATAACCCGATATATGTTTGGAAAGAATCGGATGATTTAGAGGTGCATGTAGACGAGAAACAAATTGATGAATATCTAAGCAAATACGGCTTGACGAGAAAAGATGTGAAAGAATACCAAGAATATGCCATTTACGATGTCATAGTAAAAACGTGGTCGAAAGCATATATGAGATGTTACTGGCTGGAAAAGTGGAAGCTGAAATTTTGCGACACTGTAGATAATACATTTAAGCCCCAGGAAGGAAAGGGGTGGCCATTTGATATGGAGGAATAAATAACGTGAAATATTTTTATGTAACGGTAGACAAAAACTACATACCGCCTATGCCCTTGGCATGGTTTGGGCTGATTGACAGAAAAACATTGGAAAGGAAGAAGTCCGGCACGCCGCCAAAATACATGCGATTTTTTCTTGACGAAAGTATCCGGATGACATTTACAGATATTATTACCTCCCCTTGCTTTATGGCCAGTGAAATGGTGTGGGATGTGATAAAGAGGTATGAGCCGTCTATGAAAGGGATGCGGATTGTACTATGCGACAAGGCGCGCAGGAAGAGCAGGGCCTATTATATACCCTATTTAGAAAGGGTATGGATTGTGAGCCAGATAAAAGGAAATCCCCGGTGCATGCCTGTGGAAAGGCAGTGTCTGGAAGGACGAAAAATTCTGGAAGTAACGGACGGATGGCAGTACAAGGTGATTATGAGGATGGATATGGTAGAGAGCATTTTGAGAAGGGATGCACTCGGTATAGGGCTGGAAGAGATTCTGATGGAACTGGAAAACAGCATATGAAGAAAGAAAAAAGAAAGAAACGTATTACGGGTACTGAAAGGGCGCCTGCGGAACTGGAATAGGAGGGAAAACGCGATGAACTATGTAGATGAGTTGATTTTGTGGAGGAGGGAGGAAAAAAGGAAGGAGCAGTATTCCACGCTGGAAGAGGGCGTGTATATGAATGGGGAAACCCTCACCTTCGGGAGGAAGGATATTCTGGGGGTAATGGAAATCATGCTGCCCGATGAGTGGAAGCAGATGCCGGAAAAGTTTGCCAAGATAAAATACCCTTCCGAATTCCGGCCGGGGATTATTAAATGCCAGGGATTTATTTTCTTGATTTCGGAAGAGAATACCATCCAATATCAGCCGTCTGCGGGTTACATCAGCCTGAAATTCCGACTGATAAAGGTAGAGGAACTGACAGACTATGTAAGATACCAATGGGATTTCGTACTGGATGGCCGCCTGCGGCGGGAACAGGGAGAAATCGAATTATGCCGGTTTAAACTAAAGGAGGGTGCGGCACTGCGTACCGACTATAAAGACTTTTATGATATACAGACGGAATACGATACAGTGAACTTAGCGGATGCCACATGGTCATCCCCAGGCGGCCATACTCTGTCAAAGGAGATTACTGATTTTTTTGCAAAAAAAGTCCTGGAATGCGGCTGCGCACAGGAGGGCGATGTACAGTTCGCTTATTTTCTGCTGCAAAGTAAGGAAGCGGTAAATTATCCTATACTTATGGATTATATTGCCCGTAAATCAAGGGGGAAGAAGCAGGGATGGGGGATGGCTAAGGAGGAAACGCCAGGAAGGGATGATGGGGGTGCTGTAGATTGCGTTGAGGTGTTCGGCATGCTGGCAGAGATATTGGATGGGATACGGCATGGGGGAGGCTGGAAAGGAAGAAGGGAGACGGAGGGGGAGGAGGGGATGATTGTTTGGGAATGATGGAGAAGGGGCACACAACAAACTCTTCTGTGGACATTTTAACTTTTGCGATATATTTCCGGAAAAGAGGGGATAGTACTGCTTTGTTTTTCAGATGTTTTTTGGTACAATATAAATGTTTATATAAGAGGATGTGCAGAAATGGGGTCAAATATGGGCATAGAAATTAAGTTAAAACATCGACAGTGTAAGATGCATTTGATATTGGAGCATAAGATAACTGTTATAGTGGGATTAAGTGGTACAGGCAAGAGCACAATGCATAGAGCGCTCACAGACAAAGATGCGACAACTCAGATTAAAGTAAGTGATACCAGATATCAAATAGAATATATATCAAACAGACAATCAGCAGATAATTTAATAGACAATAATAATGTATTTATCAGTTATAAAATATATTTAATTGATGAGGGCAGATTGGAAATAGATAATTATATAGCAAACGCAATTCAGTATAGCGCACATAGCTATTTCATTATAACATCAAGGACAAATCTAGGTAAACTAAACTTTGATATGCATGCGGTCAAAGAATTAGAAATGCAGAATAATGGGATTACTATTCTTAAAGATTATGTATTAACAAGTAGAAAAACAAGGAATGAATTATATAATATGGATGTTGAATCAATTGTTATTGAGGATGCAGGTAAAGCAATACAATTTTTGAAGAACTACTTGTAATAGCTAAGAGGATATAAAACAAAGAAATAGAGCCATGAAGAAATGGAGTAAATTATGATTCATATTTTATTCGGAACAATAAAAAGGTCAACAGCGCCAAGACAATATATACATGATATAGATGGATTCTTTGATGGATATTTTTGCGAGCAATGGATGAATAATGAGTGGGCAGATAGAGTTTTAGAATTGATAGACAAAAGTATACTTATAGCACCCAAAATAGTAGAAAGCCCAATATTGGGATCTATATCTCATGAATGGATTTCAGGCGGAGCTAAACAGCTCATTATGATGAATTGTGAACAATACATAGTTTATGATGGGGATAACTTAGGAGATAATTGTTGGGAGTTATTGCTTGAACTTGGTCAAACAAAGGATATTATGATGTCGCTTTCATATTATCCAAGGTTTAGTTGGATACCAGGGGGAAAAGTGCACATATTGAACAGTGACATAACAGTAACTGATTTCAAATCATTTAATAAACTGCATTTAATGACCGAAGATAGGAATAGAGAATTCGATTTTTATGAAGTACACTGGCCATTTCCAATAGACATGACTAAATTTGCACTGGAAGAAATAGATTTTTAAACGAGGATGAAAAAGAGAATGGGGAAAAGCGGGTAGTGACGCCAAAATGCTACGTAGAAATGGGGGAATAGGAGGAAGCTGTTAAAAAGACAGCGGAGAAGATGGTGGGAAAAGCAGTAAGAAAATGCAGTATAGCGTTGATAGCAGGAATGGCAATTGGAGCCATGGTTTTTTGCGGTTCATCAATAGGCTGCCATATGTTAAGCGGCGGAAGGGTTTACGCAGCGGAAAAGGGAACTGACAGCAGGGGATATGCCGAGAAGCCGGAGCATTATATTCCGTTGCATATCCCTTTGGACGATTATACGGTAGGGCTGGGGGAGAGCCTTTGGGGAATTAGCGAGAGTATGCTGGGGGATGGCAGGCGGTGGGAGGAGATTGCCGTGCTCAACGGATTATCCGCCCCTTATCCGCTTCATCCAGGGCAAAACCTGTCGATGCCGGATAAAATATTCTATATGCAGAAACCGGCCAGCCAGAGAGGGGAAGGGTATTATCTTACCGATGAAGGGGCATTCCGGTTTCAAGATCCGGGGGTAGGGGAGTTAGGACTCTGCAGCCTGGATTCCCGTTTAAGCATTTTTATGGAGGAAGACAGCAGTGCGAGAGTGCTATGGGGAATAGAGGATAATGAGATGGGGGAAGATGCGTGGGCAAAAAACTGGGATAGTGTATGCAGAAGTATGGAGCAAACGGCCAGGACGGTATTTAAAGATAACCTAAAAGATATTTTTTTTGAAAAATATAAGCTGGAAGACGGCAAAGAAGTATATAATATCTGCTGTTTTTTTTGGGATGAAAAGGGAGAGGGCTGGACGGTCAGTGCAGCGTACCGTTTCGGGAAAAAGAATCTGGTGGAATTCATTGGCATAGGCCCGGCCAGACACGGACCGGATATGGGAAAATTAACTTTATATACTGCGGCAACCTATGAAGAGTATGAGGAAGAAAGGCATATGGGATATGGGGAAAGGGATGGAACAGTCTACAGGGGGATGAGTGTATGGGATTATCCATGGCTGCACAACCCTTTTGTACTGGCCTATGAATGCGTCAATGACAGAAACTGGTTTCAGAAGAAGGAGTTAGAGACGGCAGAGGAAGACTACGCAATCCAGTGGAGAGAGCCCGTACTGCCTGCTGTTATTAAAGAAGCCTTGGATATAGAAGGGGATATCATGTATAGCGATGTGTTAAAGATTGAAGGACTGGAGGTCATTGAAGCGGTAAGGTTCGATTATTGCAATATCAATGGAGAGCGGTTTGATACAGACTGGAAGGATATTCCTAATGGAAATGCGCTGATACAGGATATTTCTATGTGCGAGAATCTATATTCTTTACGCGTTCAGATAGGGGATGTGTCGGATTTTTCACCGCTGGGGGAATTGGAGCGGTTGGAAGAATTGAAAATACAGGCAGGGCGTACAGTAAAGAATTTGATTTTTTTGGATAAGCTGAATAACCTTAGAATATGCATACTGGAAAAGGCATCCCAGCAGACCTATGTGGATTCTTTGAGCGATAAGCTTTGGGAACAGACCTGCGAGGAAGAAGGATTAAGCAGCTTTCGGAAAGAATATGACGGGGAACCGGGGCTGGCATTTGAATATTTTGATTTCCGTGGGAGGACGGTTGGCCATGAATAATGAATACGATAATGAAAAGTTTTTTGAAGCATACGGGAAAATGCCCCGCAGCAGGGAGGGGTTAAGCGCTGCCGGGGAATAAAAAGCCAGGCGCTATGCCCTTCGCCGGAACATAGCGCCGTTTGCTTTTCATATTTATAATAGAGGTACGCCGGCTTTTTTCGTCTCTTCCATGACATTCTCCGGCCAGAGGGAACACTGGACCTCCCCGATATGCGCTTTGCGGAGAAAGAACATACAGATACGGGATTGGCCGATGCCGCCCCCTATAGTATAAGGAAGTTCTTCGTTAATGACTGCTTTCTGGAAAGGAAGGCCGGCACGTTCCGGGCAGCCTGCTTTTTCCAGCTGGGACAGCAGGGCATCTTTATCCACTCGGATACCCATGGAGGATAACTCCAAAGCGATATCCAGGACAGGATAATATACAATGATATCGGCGTTCAAAGCCCAGTCATCATAGTCAGGCGCGCGGCCATCATGTTTTTCCCCGGATTTGAGCAAATCGCCGATTTGCATCACGCAGACGGCCCCTTTATCTTTGGAAATGAGATATTCCCTTTCCTTCGGTGTTTTATCCGGATACATTTCTTCCAGTTCCCCTGTTGTGATGAAGAAAATATCATGGGGAAGTATTTCCTCAATATAATCATAGCGGATAGCCATATATTTTTCTGTTTTTCTTAAAACCTTGTATACTATCTTTACGATTTCTTCCAAAGTCTCCAATGTCCGCATCTCTTTGGTGATTATTTTTTCCCAATCCCATTGATCCACATAAATGGAGTGGATGTTATCGGTATCTTCATCCCGGCGAATGGCGCTCATGTCGGTATAAAGTCCTTCCCCTACGGAAAAACCGTATTTTTTTAAGGCATATCGTTTCCATTTTGCTAAGGAGTGGACGATTTCGGCCTGAGCTTCCCCCTGATCCTTTATGCCAAAAGATACAGGGCGCTCTACGCCGTTCAGGTTATCGTTCAGCCCGGATTGAGGGGTGACGAATAAAGGGGCAGAGACACGGAGCAGATTCAGGCGTTCTGCAAGAAGGCTTTGGAAAAAGTCCTTCACGGTCTTAATGGCTATCTGCGTGTCATGCAGGTTCAATGCCGGATGGTAGCCGGCGGGTATTGATAAATTTTTCATAATTATGTTTTGACTCCTTTCGGGAAGTTTGACTGTAATGGATTCAAAGGCTTTTTCATATGATATGCCCGTGAATCTTACTTTACTATTTAAACGCTTTTTTTAAAAGAAAGCAAGCAGAACAAATGTTTGAAAATGGTATTGCTATTAAGAAGGATATGTGATATGATAATACAAACATATGTTTGCAAATGGAAGATGGAAGGTTTTGAGATTTAAATAGATTGAAGCAGATTTTGAAGGAGCGCAAGGGGGCGGAGGCATTGGACGCGCATTAGCAGATATCATCAGAGGTGAAGGAGATGTTTTATAAGGTTGCGGAAGAAATGAGTATAAAGGAGAAGCTGGGTATCCTCACGGATGCGGCCAAGTATGATGTGGCCTGCACATCCAGCGGCGTGGACAGAAGAGGGGATGGAACAGGAATAGGGAATACGGAAAAAGGGGGCATCTGCCATAGCTTCAGCGCAGATGGGCGTTGTATTTCGCTGCTTAAGATATTATTTACTAACGAATGCATTTATGACTGTAAATACTGTATTAACAGGAAATCCAACGATGTGCCCAGGGCTTCTTTCACGCCGGACGAAGTGTGTGAACTTACGATGGGATTCTATAAGAGGAACTATATCGAAGGACTTTTTTTAAGTTCAGGGATATTATACAATCCGGATTTTACGATGGAGCTGATATATCAGACGATTTATAAGCTGCGGACAAAACACCGGTTTCAGGGGTATATTCATGTGAAGGCGATTCCTGGCGCAGACCCCATATTAATCCAAAAGACAGGTTATTTGGCGGACAGGATGAGCGTGAACCTGGAACTGCCCACCGCAGAAAGCTTAAAGCAGTTGGCGCCCAACAAGCACAGGAAGAACATACTGGCGCCCATGCGGCAGATTCAGAATGGGATTCAGGAAAATAGGAATGAACTGGTATTATATAGGAAAGCCCCCCATTTTGTTCCGGCAGGGCAGTCTACCCAGATGATTGTGGGTGCAACCAGGGAAAATGACTACCAGCTTATGATGGTGGCAGAAAGCCTTTATCAAAAGTTCGGGTTAAAAAGGGTGTTTTACTCCGCGTTTGTGAACGTGAACGAGGATAAAGATTTGCCCGCGCTTCCCGGCGGGCCGCCGCTGCTGCGGGAGCACCGGCTGTATCAGGCCGACTGGCTGCTTCGCTATTACGGCTTCCAGGCCGGTGAATTATTGAGTGAAGAAAGGCCGAATTTTAATGTACTTCTGGACCCAAAGGCAGACTGGGCACTCCGCCATTTGGAATTGTTTCCGGTAGAAATAAACAGGGCGGACTACCAGATGCTTTTGCGCATACCGGGAGTGGGGGTTAAGAGCGCCCAGAGAATTGTGAGGGCCAGAAGAAACGGAATGCTGAAATTTGAGGACTTGAAAAAAATAGGAGTAGTATTGAAGCGGGCCCTCTACTTCATAACATGCGGGGGGAGGATGATGTATCATACGAAAATAGAGGAAGACTACATCACCAGAAACCTCATATCGGTAAAAGAAAAGCTGCCCTTCGACAAAGACGGCCTAACCTACCGCCAATTAACCCTATTCGACGATGTAAATTTCCAACAGGGCGTATCTGGACTGTAGAATGTTCAGCCGGCAGGAAAGCGGAGTGCAAAGCCGTGTTTGTACGAGATTGGTAAGAAGGTTTATGGCTGAGGGAACGCCCGCATATGAGAGAAAGGGGCTGCAAGGCAGAGAAGGGCACCGAAGGGCATCGAAGGTGCGATTTGCGAAAGGAGCTGCAATATATAATATGGAAGAGAAGTATTTGATATGTGAAGACTCGTTAGAAGGGATTTTCACCGGCATTTATGATGCGTATGCGCTTGCGTTTGCGCTGCGGGAAGACCATAAGGGCATACACCTGCAGGTGGGTGAAGAGGATAATTTCCGCCTGTTTGCGGTTTATATCCGTGTGGAACCGGATGCCGAGAAAGCAGCCAAGGTGGCAAATACGATTTGCCGCCGGCTTGGGGAAGGAACTTATCTGGATATATGCAGGGCGTTAGCCAGTGAGGATAAGGGGAAAGGAGAAGCGATATATAAGACCATACTCTGCGGGCTTCAAATGAAAGACGGAAGCCAGGTGATGGGGAATCTGGCAAACCGGCATGTGCATAAGGTGTTTGAACTGGCCCGCCGTACGCGGAATGAGGTGCATCATTGGAAAGAATTCCTTCGGTTTCAGGAACTGGAAAACGGAATCTTATATTCCAAAATAGGGGCGGAAAATAATGTGGTGACATTTTTAGCCCCTCACTTTGCGGATAGGCTGCCTCTGTATGATTTTATAATTTATGATGAGAAAAGAGGGATTTTTGTTGTACATCCGAAGTCAAAAGAATGGTATTTAGTTACGGACAGTGATTTCGATGAGAAAAAAATAGGGGATTATTCGGAAAAGGAAATGGAGTATCAGGAACTGTTTACATTTTTTTGTCATAAAATAGCCATTAAAGAAAGGAAAAATTTAAAACTGCAGAAAAATATGCTCCCTTTGCGATTCCAAGAATATATGGTGGAATTTAGGTTATAATTATCAATATGCAGATATTCCAAGAAGAGCAAAGAAGTATTAATTGTAAAATCTTACAAAAGTTTTCCAGAATAAACAAGTCTATGAGGGCAATTCTTCAAATTAAATAAAAAAACTGAAAATTAGACCATTTTTGGACACAAAATTTATACTTTACATTTGCAAAAATTGGGATATAATACAATTGTAACCACAAAGAAAACGTTTTTTTCGAAATTAAGAAGAAAGGGTGATTTGTTATGAGACATAGAATTAAGTTGAGACCTGCTGAAGTGAAGGATTTTGTGGCAGCCGCATCAAAATGTGAATTTGATGTAGATATCGCTTATAATAGATATATAGTAGACGCAAAATCCATTGTTGGTGTTTTGGGATTGGATTTTAACCAAGTACTGACAGTTTCCTATTCCGGCTATGATGCTAATTTTGAGCAGTTCATGAATCGTTTTGCAGTTGCATGCTAGTATTCTGTGAAAGCAGCTTTGAATGGGCTGAATATAGTTCTTAGCAGCGGATAGGTTACCGGTCACGGAGTGAACAGTAACACGGATATAGAGATTTGGAGTAATAGTTCAGCCTGCAACTGCGCACTT
>BLLT01000143.1 GCA_011958945.1 Lachnospiraceae bacterium
CAGTCCTGCACCATATCCGCAAACATAATATGGACTTCCTTGTTGGTCAGGGCCAACTCATACCGCATATGCCCTGTCCTTTCTTCGAAAGCCCTCCCCGAAACCTTTAGGTAGCCGCTGGCCAGGAGCAGGCTCCAGACCGCGTTCTTCTTCTCGTTCAGCTGGTTATATGCAATCTGCTCATCGATTTCCATACAGAGGGATTTGCCATTCAGCAGGTCCTCAAAAGCCTTTTTAATGTTCGGACTCCCCTCCTTAATCAGCTTCCCAACTAGCTTATTGCTGCTGGAATTGGCCCAGTAGGCTCCCACCCTTTTTTCGTCCAGGAAATTAATGATAGACCAAGGGTTATAAATATCCTTCCTTTCCCCAAAAGAAAAACCATCATACCAGTTTTTTACATTCTGTTCCTGGCCAGACAGGCCATACTCTTTCAGCGCCGCAAACACTTCCCCCTCTGTAAACCCGAAACTGTCCGTATATTTTGAAGAGGTGGCTGTTACTACCTTTAAATTATTTAAATCGGAAAAGATGGATTCTTTACTGACCCTTGTAATCCCCGTCATCACTGCCCGCTCCAAATAAGGGTTCGTTTTAAACGTAGAATTAAACAAATTTCTGGTAAAAGCCACCAGTTCATCCCAATAGCCGTTTACGTATGCTTCCTGCATAGGTGTATCGTATTCATCCAGCAGGATAATCACTTTTTTCCCATAATATCTGCCAAGGAAATCCGACAAAGCTCTAAGCGATGCCGCCGCTTCGCTGTCCGACATTTCTACAGAAACTTTCTGATAAAATGCCTTCTCCTTCTCATTGAGCAGCGTTCCTTCCAACAGATAATCACATTTATTATACTGCTCCTCAATTACCCGGCAAATGCTCTCTCTGACGCCCGCATAAGAGTTCTCTTTGATTCCCGCAAAACTGACAAAGAGGACCGGGTATGTTCCCTGTATTTCCCTGTATGCCTCATATTCCCAAATGTTAAGGCCCTGGAACAGGCTTCCCCTGCCCGAATAATTGACGGAAAAGAATTTCTCCAGCATACTCATATTCAGAGTCTTCCCAAAACGCCTAGGGCGTGTAATCAATGTCACCTCATCCTCCGCTTCCCACCATTCCTGTATGAAATTTGTTTTATCAATATAAAAAATATTATTTACCCTTACTTTTTCAAAATCTTGGTTTCCGATACCTATTGCCCTAGACATAATTTATCTCCTTCTACATAATCCACAGCAAAATGCCTTTCCCCCTGTCACAATTGTATCATACATTCCTTTGCCTTCAAACATATTCTGCAGCAATTTAGCCTTTCGGATTCTTTGTCACATCTACACATTCGTGTGTCAAACTATTGCCATATTCTTTCAACAGAAAATAGAATGGGTGAGCAAACTGCTGTAATATATGATATAATGAATTGCGCTGATGCGCAAGCAGGTCATCAATTTCCTGCCGGAAATTGGTGACATATGATATAATAAATTACAGTGGAAAATCTTTACACATTCAATATTTCTAAAACAGATGATTTAAAAAGTATATTGCTGAGTAAGGGAAAAAATGTTTAATATAATAGAAATGCTATTTCCAGTAATATTCATACTAATCTTTATAATGATTATATTCATTTTTATAAAAGAAAATGTCTGTATCTGGCTCAGAGTACGGAACACTTGCAGAAGGAGATAAAGGAAATCTGACGTTTCAAGGCACAAGATTTTTAACCTTTAATAGGGAAAATTGAGTTTAGAGGTGTATTATGAACAAGTTTTTGAATAATATAAGAAGTACAGAAAATGAAATACCCGTTAGCAGAAAAATCAGAAATACAATACTTATACTGTGTCTTGGAATAGTTCTAGGAACTTTTTCAAAATTTTTAGATAATACAGCAAGCAATGCTTTGCCGTTTATATTTGAATATTTAGATGTTGGAAATTTTCTTGGTCGTTTTGCTGTATGGTTACTTATTGCCTTATGTATAGCAATTTATAGTCATTCTTCACTTAGAGCGTCGTTAAATGTATTTATATTTTTTGTTGGAATGGTTTCCAGCTATTATATATATTCCAACTATGTCGCAGGCTTTTTTCCGAAAAGTTATGCAATGGTTTGGGTTGGTTTTACAGTCATTTCTCCATTATTAGCGTTTATTTGTTGGTACGCTAAGGGAGAAAGCAAAATATCTTTTATGCTTTCAGTGATAATAATTGCTATTTTATTCAATTTTACATTTATTTATGGCTGGATTTATTTTGATATATATTCAATTTTAGAAGTGATAGTCTTTTGCTGCGGCTTAGTGGCTCTAAAACGTAATACCATTAAGGAGACAGCGTGTATGATATTAAGTGCTGTTGTGATTGCCGTTATACTCAATTTGTTAGTTCCATTTCATTTTAGTTAGATAGAGGTTAAAGTTATATACAAACAGGCTACAATTTTAACGAACTGACGGAGTGACCCGCCCGCGGTGGCGGTCGTGAGACATAGCAATTTTAAGAGAACGCGACTATATCCTGTGGAATTCCAAGCTTGTTAGAATGATTCCCCACAGGATATTATTTTATCTTTCAATGCGTATTTCCCTTCTGCCCTTACAGCAATTTCTCTCGCATCCTCACTAATATCTTCTTCTCCATCCTACTGACCTGCACCTGGCTAATCCCCAGGTTTTTGGCCACCTCCACCTGGGTTTTATCCTGAAAGTAGCGCAGCCTTATCAGCAGCCGTTCCTCTTCCCCCAGTTCCCCAATCAGTTGTTCCAACAGCATATGGTTTAGCAGCTTCTCATTGTCATCCTTTTTTTCCGGCAGCTTGTCCACCAGATAGATTTCATTCCCGTCGGACTGATAGACCGACTTATAAATGGACTCCACCTCCACGTTAGCTTCCATCGCCATTACGATATCCTCTTTTGATATCCCTGTAGCCAATGCAATTTCCTCCAAAGTGGCTTCCCTCCCTTTTTCATGGGCAATCCGTTCCGATGCCTGCCGTATCTTCCATCCGTTCTCCTTCAATGTACGGCTCACCTTCACCATCCCGTCATCCCGCAAAAAGCGCTTGATTTCACCGCTTATCATAGGAACGGCATAAGTGGAAAACTTCACATCATAGGCCAAATCAAACTTATCAATGGCCTTCATCAGTCCTATACTCCCTATCTGAAACAAATCTTCCGCATCATATCCCCTGCCCAAAAAGCGCCTCACAATGTGATGCACCAGGCCAAGGTTTTTCTCTATCAGTACCTCTCTCGCCTCTTTATCCCCAGCCTGTGAACGAGCAATCAGTACTGCAACTTCTTCCATATCTACCTCATTTCTGCACTGCTTCTGTGGTCCAGCCCTGCCAAAGCTTTACCCGTCACAAGTTTGTGAATGCAGCACAGCCACAAACTTATGATTGAAAATTTGCAATCTTTCATTCCTCATCCCCTATCCATGGGAGACAGCCTATCTTCTTTTTCATTATGATAGTAGTTCCTTCCCCCGGCACCGAAAGGACCTCCAAATCATCCATAAAAGCTTCCATAAATGGGAATCCCATCCCAGAGCGGTTCAGTTCCGGTTTCGTAGTATAAAGCGGCTCCATCGCCTTTTCGATATCCTCTATTCCCTTTCCTTTGTCCATCACTTCCACATGCAGCACATCCTGCTCAATCACGCACCTTATGTTCACTTTCCCCCCATCCATATCATCGTATCCATGGATAATCGCATTCGTCACCGCCTCCGATACCGCAGTTTTAATATCCGAAACCTCTTCCAGCGTAGGGTCCAGCTCCGAAACAAAAGCCGCTACTGCCACTCTGGCAAATGCCTCGTTCGCCGATATGGCGTCAAACTCCATCTTCATCTCGTTTTTCATCCTAATAACCATGCCCTTTCTCTCTTTTTCTGTCAGCACCCTAGTCCATTATTTCCATAATTTTATGTAACCCCGAAATCATCAGTAAATGCCTGATCCTGCTATCCGCATTTATGGCAAACACCTTCCCGCCAAAACACGCAATTTTCTTATACCTCCCCAAAATTATCCCAATCCCGGAACTATCCATAAATTTCGTTCCTTCAAAATCAAAAACCACATTATTAACCTGCTCTCCCAAAATATACTTGTCCACATTTTCGCTTATGTATAATGACTGATGATGATCAATTTCTTCCGGCATCTTCACCATTAAATAATTATCAATCACCTTAAATTTTTCAATCATACACTTCTCCTTTCTGAAAAATGAAACTTGGGGCATCGGCTAAAATAATAGCCTTTCGGGCTTTTGACACCCGAATCCTATATGGCAAAAAGAGGACATATCCCTATGTCCTCTTTCGTATCTGCCATATATGCATTAATTCCCGCCATTATTCATCTGAGCCAGGTATCCCTCTGAATTGCTGGCTTTCAAAGTACCAGGGAATAGTTCGATGACCTGGGCATATGCCTCCCTGGCCTTTTCCAGGTTCCCGGTCTCCCTGTAACTATTGGCCAGGTAGAACAGTGCATCCCCGTTCGTCTCGTCATATTGATATGCCTTGGCCAGGTTGGGGATAGCTTCCGCAAATTGCCCCTGCCTGTAAGACTGATACCCTTCGTCATAAGCCGTCTTTGCCAGTTCCGGGCCTATCAGGCCGGTAAGGGTGCCATGCAGTGCCACAAACTCTTCCGATGCGGCATCCCCCAGTTCCTCCAGGTCTATCTGATCCAGATATTCCGATACGCCGGCCACATTATTCTCACCGGTCAGATAAGTATTTGCCGCCGCAATCAGCTTATCGGAGGACTCTATAGCGCCATCTGTTCCCACATAACCATCCAATTGTGTCTTCAGCCCGTTTTTCTCTTCCTCCAGCCCCTTAATCTGCTGCTCCATCTCGTCTATAGTAGCCGTTTTTGCATCCAGCTGTTCGCTGACAACGCGCACCTCATCATCGCTCACTGCCTTTGCCGCCTGTATCCTGGCCGGCAGAATCAGGAAACAGGCCACCGCCAGGCCGATGGCAATGCCAATCCCCATATTGACAAAGACTGACATCCCTCTTTTCTCTTTCACATTCACCGGCTGGATGATCATTTCATTCCCGCTCTGGTACTTAATCACATCGCCGGAAGACTGCACCTTTTTCTTACCGGATACCTTCCCCCCCTCTTCCGGGGCAAGCATCCTTTCCACTTCCTTTAAATAACGCCTGGTCGTAGTATTGTTTGAATCTATCCGGCCGCATTTATATAATTCTTTACGCGCCTTCTCCCATTCGCCTGCTTCGATATACAGCAAGGCCAGCAGCTGATGGGCCCGTACGAATTTAGGGTTTAAGGAAAGCACTTTTTTCAGCTGTATCACAGCCAGATCCTGGCTGTTTTGACGGCAGTAAAACAAAGCCTGATTATATTTTTTAATCGTTTGGTTAATGGACTCCAGCCGGGAGGGGTTTGTCTGGATCATATCTATATAAATGTCGGCAATATTTTTCTTCGGCCGCAGGTTCTTGCTGATGACCCACTCGCTGAGCGCCGCAACCACTTCCCCCATTTCAAAATATACCAGCCCTAAAAGGTTTCTGGCCTTGATATTATTTTTATTCAGTTTTAAACTCTGCCGCAGGCTGTTTATCGCTCCTGTCAGATCCCGAATCTGGGCCTTTTCCAACCCGTCATTATAAAAACGGTTAGATAAAAACATAACTTTTTTGTAAAGCCCTACCTCAGCCCCGCAGGACGTACAAAAATCATGTTCTGACAAACGGCATCCGCAATTATAACATAACATGCCGTCACCTCTATTCTTCAAAAGAACCGTTTTCCTCACGGCCCTGCAATTCATCGTTTCCTATGGGGCGTTCGTTAAATGCTGTCTGCCCTGCATCCTTAATCATTCTTACCAATATATCCGCCATATCTGTTAAATCCTGATTATAAATCGCCTCTTCCGCATCTTCCACTTCCAGACTTGGATGGAATTTCTTCAATTCCTCTTCAAAATTAATCATCCGATTTCCTCCTAAACCATGCTTTCACCTCACCTACAAGATAAAGCGAACCAGCAATATATATGAAATCCTCTTCCCTTTTCCTTGACAGTAAATCATAAAGCGCTTCTATTACATCTGCCGCAAAGCTGCAGTCCATTCCATCGAAATACCCTGCCAGGCTCTTCGGCCTTATTCCCCTTATATCGTGAATCCCTACTGCCACAGCCTCTGTGAACAAACGGCTGCCCTTCAGAACATCTATCATACCCTCATAATCTTTATCCCCGACAGCAGAAAACAGCAGATATCGTCTGCCCCTGCAGCCATCAGCTTCCACTGACCGGACAAATGCGCGGATGCCGTCCTCATTATGGGCTCCGTCCACAAATACCCCCGGAAGAATCTCTTCCATCCTTCCTTCCCAGAAAGTCTCTTCCAAAGCTTCCTGTATCTGCTCTCCCCTCATACCCCTGCAATCCGGCAGCTGCTCTATGCAGCGGATTGCCAGCGCCGCATTTTCCGCCTGATAAAGGGCAGCGGTTGCCAATTTCAGCCTAATATAACCATAATACAGAGAATGCATGAAAAAATCAATGCTTTTATTTGTTAATTTATTGTAAAAGTACTCCTCCGGTTTTACCCCAATCGCCTTATTTCCAAGGCCTTGCGCCCTTTTTTGTATTATTTCGGACGCTTCCTTTCTTTTATCGCAAAAAATGACGGGAATCCCCTGCTTTAGAATCCCCGCTTTTTCCCCGGCGATCTCCTCTATCGTGTTCCCCAGATATTCCATGTGGTCATAGCTGATGGACGTAATTGCCGTCAGCACCGGCGTCTGCACTGCATTTGTCGCGTCCAGCCTCCCTCCCAGACCGGTTTCCAGCACGATATATTCCACTTTTTCTTCCCGGAAAATAACCATTCCCATTAGGAATAAAAGTTCGAAAAAAGTAGGATGGTATTCCGTTTTCCCGGACTTCTCCCGCATTTCTTCCAACCTCCCCATTACCATAAGAAAGCCTTGCAGGAATCTTTCCTCCGTAATCAAAGTTTTTCCTATCCGAAACCGTTCCCTCATCTCCACCAGATGAGGAGATGTAAACATCCCTGTCCGGTATCCGGCCTTCGTAAGGACGGAACACAAGTAGGCACAAACAGAGCCTTTTCCGTTTGTGCCTGCTACATGGATGATTTTCTTATCTTTTTCCGGAGATCCCAATATTTCCAAAAAGAGCCTGGTATCGTCTAAGCTATTCTTTTTGGTAAATTTGGGCATCTCCAGAATATACTGCTGCGCCTTTTCATAGGTATCCGCCAAAACCATAGGCTATAGTCCTTCCTGACCGTTCATGTCATCTTCTTTGTCCAAGCAGCAATCCTCTTTCCGCTCCAAACCGTGCCGCTTTCCACCCAGGTTCTTATACTCCCTTCAGCTGTTTCAGCCTAAGCCGTACCTGTTCCATCATCTGTGTATATTTTTCCAGCTTTTCTCTTTCTTCCGCAATTTTTGCTTCAGGTGCTTTTGAAATAAATTTTTCGTTGTTCAGCATTCCGTTTACGCGGGCCAATTCCCCCTGCAGGCGTTTTTCCTCTTTTTCCAGACGGGCAATTTCCTGGGCAATATCCACCAATTCCGCAAAAGGGATGTATAGGGTTGTCCCCGGAATCACCACGGACACCGCATCGCTTTCGATCCCCTGCTTATCTTTCTGAATCACCACTTCGGATGCATAAGCCAGGGATGCGAAGAAAAGCCGCCCTTCTGTAAATGCTGCAAGAATTCCGTCATTTTCGCTCACCACATAAACCTTGGCCTTGCGGCTGGGCGCCACCTGCATCTGCGTCCTTACATTACGGATTCCGCGCACCGCTTCTTTTATCGTTTCAATGTCTTTTTCTTCTTTTGCAAAACACCATTCTTCCCGGTATTCGGGCCATGAAGAAATCATAATGGATTCCTCTTCCTGCTGCAGGGAACAGAAAATTTCCTCTGTAATGAATGGCATATAGGGATGCAGCAGCTTTAACGCCTGGCTCAGCACCGTCTTTAATGTCCATAAGGCCGCATTCTGGCTGTTTTGGTCATCGCTGCTATAAAGCCTTGGTTTTACCATTTCAATATACCAATCGCAGAACTCATCCCAGATAAAGTCATATACCTTCTGCACCGCAATCCCCAGTTCGTAGTGCTCCATATTGTCCGTAGCTTCTTTTATCAAGTTATTCAGCCTGGATAAAATCCATTTATCCACCGGCTCCAGCTGCTCTATAGCCGCCGGTTCTTTACTTTTACCCTCCATATTCATCATGATAAACCGGGAAGCATTCCATACTTTATTGGCAAAATTCCTGCTTGCCTCCACCTTTTCATAATAAAAACGCATATCGTTGCCCGGCGCATTGCCCGTAATCAAAGTCAGCCTCAGGGCATCCGCCCCATATTTATCAATAATCTCCAGTGGGTCTATGCCGTTGCCCAGGGATTTGCTCATTTTCCTCCCCTGGGAATCCCTGATTAAGCCATGGAACAGCACTGTATGGAACGGCTTTTTGCCCATCTGTTCATATCCTGAGAATATCATGCGGATAACCCAGAAGAAAATGATGTCATAGCCTGTTACCAGCACATCCGTAGGGTAAAAATAATCCAGTTCTTCCGTTTTTTCCGGCCATCCCAGCGTAGAAAAAGGCCACAGGGCGGAAGAGAACCAGGTATCCAGTGTATCCTCATCCTGGGTAAAATGTTCACAGCCGCATTTCGGGCATACGCCCGGCATTTCCTTTGCTACCACAATTTCCCCGCATTTATCGCAATAGTAAGCCGGAATCCGATGTCCCCACCAAAGCTGGCGGCTGATGCACCAGTCTCGGATGTTGTCCGTCCAGTTAAAATATGTCTTCTCCATCCTCTCGGGAACCAGCTTGATTTCCCCGTCCTTTACTGCCTTCACTGCCGGTTTGATGAGTTCATCCATCTTTACAAACCATTGCTTTTTAATCAATGGCTCAATGGTTGTCTTGCAGCGGTCATGGGTGCCTACATTGTGGGTATAGTCCTCTATCTTCACTAACAGCCCCATTTCATCCAATTCTTTTACAATGGCCTTGCGGGCTTCATAACGGTCCATCCCCTGGAACTTTCCGCCATTGGCATTAATTGTGGCATCATCGTTCATGATGTTGATTTCCGGCAGATTATGCCTTTTACCCACCTCGAAGTCGTTGGGGTCATGGGCCGGGGTAATCTTTACTACACCGGTACCGAACTCCATATCCACATAGGAATCTGCCACAATTGGCATTTCGCGGTTTATCAGCGGAAGCAGCACCTTCCTTCCGATTAAATGTTTATATCTGTCATCCTCCGGATTTACCGCCACTGCCGTATCCCCCAGCATGGTCTCCGGACGGGTGGTAGCGAACTCCAGGAATTCCGTTGTGCTGGGCTGCCCGTTTTCTTCTAACAGCGGATATTTAATATGCCAGAAATGCCCGGCCTGTTCCTCATATTCTACCTCGGCATCCGAAATGGAGGTATTGCATACCGGACACCAGTTAATAATCCTGCTCCCCTTATAAATCCAGCCTTTTTCGTGCATCTTGCAGAACACTTCCGTCACTGCTTTATTGCATCCCTCGTCCATGGTGAACCGTTCCCTGTCCCAGTCGCAGGAAGAGCCCATTTTTTTCAGCTGGCCGATAATCCTTCCGCCATATTCTTTCTTCCACTCCCAGGCCCTTTCCAAAAACCCTTCCCTTCCCAAGTCCTCTTTATCAATGCCTTCCTCTTTCAGTTTTTCGATAATCTTCACCTCTGTAGCGATGGAGGCATGATCTGTTCCCGGCTGCCAAAGGGCATTATATCCCTGCATCCTTTTAAAGCGGATAAGGATATCCTGCATCGTATTATCCAGCGCATGCCCCATATGAAGCTGCCCTGTGATATTTGGAGGCGGAATCACAATCGTGAAAGGTTTTTTGCTCCTGTCCACCTCGGCATGGAAATATTTCTTTTCCATCCATTTCTGATAAATCTTATCTTCGATTCCTTTTGGGTCGTAAGTCTTTGCTAATTCTTTTTCCATGTCCTGTTTCTCCTTTTCTGCTATGAAAATTGTGTGAAACGTGCGCCGCCGGGCGTACGTCAAAAAAGCCCTTTGCCGACATTTATCTATCAGCAAAGGGCGTTATTTACGCGGTACCACCTTTTTTTTCACTCACCAGTCCTATCAGACCTTATCCGGTAACGGGGATAAATCGTGGGAACTTACATATCTGCACTTTCTATTCCTGCATATCGTTCAGTTCTCCGGTTCCAAAGCTACCTTCCATGCGCCTTCCTTCAAATGGCCTTTCAGCCGGTGGGCCATTCTCTCTTTTAAGGGAACTGCATGTACTCCTCTTTGTCTTTACCTTTTTCCTATCTGCTATGTTCCTAATATAAGCCATGGGTCAGAGTTTTGTCAAGATGAATTTTTTTATCACGCTTCCCCTTTATGAAGTCTCATGTAAATTTTATTGCAATCATAAGCCGGGGCTTCCTTTTGCGCTGCCAGACAAATTTTTTCCACCAATTCTAGGCTTTCCTCCACCTCGTCCGCAATTTGATCCAACGATTTCGCTTTGGCCAGTTTTTTGCATATTATATTAATAAGATGTTTATCTCTGCCTTCCGCTAAACCTTGCTCCAGCCCTTCTTCCCGTATATATGCCTTTTCTTCCC
>BLLT01000144.1 GCA_011958945.1 Lachnospiraceae bacterium
GTGAGAATATTCTGACAATATATTTTGTTCAAAGCCAAACATGCCAAGCATTCCAGCAAGCCCCAAAACAGAAAACACTCGGGCAAAGGCCCTCCTGTTTCCTATGGTCTTGCTTCCATGGCATGAAAAGGCTTTTCACAAAAATATATTGTCAGAATATGCAGCAAGTTTATCGGTTTCGCAATTACCTAAAAGCATTTTAGCAGGAAAGGAGACATCATGTCAAAAAGAGGAGAAAACATTTACAAAAGGAAAGACGGAAGATGGGAAGGGAGAATAAAAAGACAAGGGGAATGCGGGGGAAGGGGCGGCTATAAGTCGATATATGGGAAAACATATAAGGAAATCAAGCAGAAAATGGAAGACTATAGGAAAAATCCGCCTAAAAAGAGCAGAGGGAAGCTGCTTATGGGGGATATTTCCGAAAGGTGGCTGGATGAAAATAAATCGGTGTGGAAGCCTACCACTTATGGGGCGTATTCCCAGATTGTGAATAAGTATATCCGGCCTGCCCTTGGAAAGCTGGATATAGCCAGCATTGATGCCCGGATGCTGGATGAGTTCAGCAAAGGGCTGGGAGGCAATGAGGAAGGGCGCCTTTCCAATAACTACAGGTTTTATATCTGTGCCCTTACTATCCGTATCCTGCGCTATGCGGGGAAACGGTATGACTGCGAAATACAGATTCCGGACTTGCCGGTAGCAAAGAACAAAAAGAACAAAATTATCCCTCCCAGCGATGTGGTGCTGTCCGTTTTGGAGAATTATGTGATGAAAAACAGGAGAGAGGATACTTGCCTGGGGATAGCGATTGCGCTGTATACAGGCATCCGTATTGGGGAACTATGTGCTTTGTCCTGGGAAGATATTAATTTGGAAGAAAGGATGATTTATATTAAGAGGAATATACAAAGGACAAAGGACGATATTTGTCCGGAAAATAAAACAAAGGTGATAGTGTTGACGCCAAAAACCGCCGATTCCGAGAGGATGATTCCCATTCCGCCAACGCTGTATGAAATGCTGTCGGAACAGGGGAAGGGGAAGGCGGGGGCCGTTATTGCAGGTGTCAGAGGCCCATGGATAGATACCCGCACATTGCAGTACCGGTTTAAAAAAATATTAGAGGAATGCGGCATCGAATATTTTAACTTCCATATGCTGCGCCATGCATTTGCCACAAGGTGCGTTGCCATGGGGTTCGACATTAAGAGCCTGAGTGAAATATTGGGGCATAGCAGCATCCAGATGACCATGTCGCTTTATGTGCATCCATCCATACAGCAGAAAAAACAGCTGATGGATAAGTTTCATTCTTATAGAAATCCGGAAGCTTCTTAAATATATGAAATGGAATAGGAACGGGATTGGCCATGTACATGTGATACAGCCATTGGCCGGAAAACAGATGCAAACAATGACATTAGCCGTCAAATTTACCGTCAGAAATGGACGAAGCGCTGCCTGTCAAAAAAAGTGTCTGCCGGGCATTTATGGGATGGGTATGGCAGCAGGCCGGTAAAAGGGGGCTGACGGCGGTATTTTGAGATAAAATGAAATTTTATTCATGCGCAAAAAGAAAAAAATATCGTAAAATGGGTTATTTTACGAAAAAATATCGTAAATTATTGTAGGCAGACATGGCAATTCACCGTAACTATGATGCAAAAACGGAATAGTTATTATTCACGCGAAGGGATATACGGCAATATGGAAGAGTACATAGATATTCATTCCCATATTCTGCCCGGGATAGACGATGGGGCAAAAAATTTTGAGATGAGTATGGAAATGCTGCAAATTGCACAGGAAAACGGGATAAAAGCTATTATACTTACGCCTCATCATAAGCCAATGGGGCATAATGCCGGAGCGGAGAAAATACGGACGCTGGCCGGACAGCTGCAGGAGAGGGCCGGACAGGCGGGGCTGGAGATAAAACTGTATACAGGCAATGAATTTTATTATTCCAGCGAAATGGTGAGGGAATTGGAGGAAAAGCGGGTATGTACCATGGCGGATTCCGATTATGTACTGGTAGAATTTGGGCCAATGGATGGAATGGAACATATAAGGGGAGGGCTCTACCAAGTGCTTTCAGCGGGATACCGTCCGATTCTCGCCCATGTGGAGCGTTATGAGAATGTCTGCAAGGATGTGGGAAGGATAGAAGACTTGATTGCAATGGGCTGTTATATACAGGTAAACGGGGGCAGTATCCTTGGAAAGTATGGCATGGGAGTGAAGCAGATGCTGAGGAAACTGCTAAAAAAGAAGCTTGTGCATTTCGTGGCCACAGATGCCCACAGCAGCGGGAAAAGAAGTCCGGAGATGGCGGAGTGCGCCCATTACCTGCAAAAAAGGTATGGGGAAGAATATACGGATAGGCTGCTGCGGGTCAACCCTTCTCAAATCATAGCCAACAGATATATATAGAAGAAAAGGTTGCAGGAGAAAGATTATGGAAAACAGGAGAGAAAAGGACGAAATCGAGATAGACTTATTAGAGGTGCTTCATATCCTCCTCGGCAGGGCATGGCTGATATTGGGAGTGGGGCTGTTTTTCGCGCTGGTTTGCTTTATGGTGAGCAAATTTATTCTGGTGCCGATTTATGAATCCACAACGAAAATTTATATTTTGAATAAAACAGATGACTCTTCGGTGACATATAGCGACGTGCAGATGGGAACCCAGCTGACGAAAGACTATGCAGAATTGATTAACAGCCGGTATGTATTGGAAGAGGTGATTCAGAAGCTGGGGCTGAAAACAGAATACCGGGAGCTGTTAAAGCAGGTGCGTGTGAGCACGCCTACAGATACCCGTATTGTGGCGATTACGGTGGAGGATACAGAACCGGCGCAGGCCATGCAGATGGCCAACTGCATCAGGGAAGTGGCCAGCAGCCACATCCAGAATGTGATGGATATTGAGGCGGTGAATGTGGTGGAACCGGCCAATATGCCTACGGTAAAGGCATCTCCCAACGTATCGGTATGGACATTCATAGGGGGCATGCTGGGCGTACTGCTCATTTGTTTCATAGTGATTGTGAGATATCTTCTGGATGATACCATAAAATCCTCGGAAGATGTGGAAAAGTATTTAGGGTTGAGCACCCTTGCCCTGATACCGATTGCGGAAAATGGTGAAAAGGCAAAGACGAAGAAGAAAAAGAGGAAATAAAGGAGAGGGAGTTTGGCCATGCAGGAAGTAAGTCTACAGTTTGAACAGGCAGAGGATTATCGGACAAGGGAAGCGTTTAAAACATTACGGAGTAATATAGAATTCTGCGGAGGCGATGTGAAAATTGTTGCGGTGACAAGCTGCACGCCCAATGAGGGGAAATCCAGTATTGCCATGGAAATGGCAAAAGCTTTTGCGGAAGCAGGGAATAAAACGATGCTAATCGATGCAGATATGCGAAAGTCGGTACTGATGGGGCGTTACCGCACCGGGGCTGTAAAGCTGGGGCTGACCCATTGCCTGATTGGAAAGGCGGAGTATCCGGATGTGATTTGCTCTACCAACATCAATAACCTTTACATGACTTTTTCCGGGCCGGTCCCGCCTAACCCAAGCGAATTGCTGGGCGGGGAAAGGTTTCTTTCCATTTTAAAGGTGCTGCGCAATTCTTTTGACTATGTAATCATCGACACCCCTCCTTTAGGGAGCGTAATCGATGCGGCGGTAGCGGCCAAGAACTGCGATGGAACTGTGCTGGTAATAGAAAATAATGCGGTAAGCTATAAGTTCGTACAGACAGTGAAAGGCCAGTTGGATAAAACCGGAAGCCGCATCCTCGGGGTAGTCCTGAATAAGGTGGATATGGACGGTAAAGGGTATTACGGGCATTACGGCAGATATTATGGGAAGTACTATGGAAAATATTATGGGAAATATGGGGAAGAGAGCAGTAATTAGCCCTTAAGGAACAGGCGGCAGGAGGAGCATTACCATTCTTCATCTGAGTCCAAAGTTTGCAGGTTTTGGAAAGGACACTGGGAAAGGAATGTAAGTTAGGATGAAAAAGGAAAAGATAGCCGGTATGGCGCTGATGGTGATGAATATAGCGTTGATTGCAGCGGGGATAGCATTGTATCTGAGTATGGACAGAAAAGAGCCTTCTTTTGAATTCCAGGCCATGGATATCATTTATGAAGAGGGCATGGATACTTCCAGGCTGTTGGATGGGATTCGGGCTTATGACAATAAAGACGGCGACATCACGGATAAGATTGTGGTTGAGAAGCTGATTGAAAACAGGGAACTGGATTCGGTAGTGGTGATTTATGGGGTCAGCGATGAAGCGGGCAACGTGGCGAAATGCTCCAGGGAGTTTCCGGCGGTTTTTAAAGAGAAGCCGGAAGAGGAAGCTGCTGATGAGGAAACCGTAGTGCAGGACGGATGGCTGATGCAGTCGGGCTTCTGGACAGAACTGGAAGGGAAAGACGGAGACAAAGACGCGGCAGAGGGGAATGAAAGCGCCGGGAATATAGCCGGGGAAAATGGCGGGGCGGCCGGAAGCGCCGGGAATCGTCAGGAGGAAAACGAAGAGAGGGAAGGAATCGGGAACGGAGAGCAGACGGATGAAAATACGGAGCAGAGAACAGCGGGGGAAGCTGCCCAGGAAATGGATGGAGAAACTGCTCAGGGAGCGGGTGAAGAAACTGGCCGGGGAACAGGACAGGAAACCGCCCGGGGAGAGGATGGAGAAACGGCGCGGGGAACAGGCGAGGAAACCGGCCGGGGAATAGATGAAGAAACCGCCCGGGGAACAGGCGAGGGAACTGCCCAGGGAATAGATGAAGAAACCGCTGGGGGAGCAGATGAAGAAACTGCGCAGGAAAGAGATGAAGAAACGGCCAGGAGGCAGCAGGAGAGGAATGCTGAAAGCCGGAATACGCATGACCCGGAAGCGCCTGTACTTACATTGAAAGTAGCGGAAGTAAAAACTGCCGTGGGGGTCGGGCCGGCATGGGTGGAACTCATAGGTACGCTATCCGATGATAAGGACGGCTATGAGGAACTATTCCGCAACCTGGAAGTGAGCAAATATGACAAAAACCAGCCGGGTACATATCAGGTAACTGTATCCACCAAGGACTCCGACGGAAAACGGTCACAGCCGGTTTCTTTAACAATAATAGTGAAATAACATTTTTTACTTGGATTTGAGATGATGCAGGGCAGCATCGTGGAGGCTAATGTGATAAGCAAGAAAAAGCGTGATGAGCGGGCGAACAGGGAGAAGCAGGAGATTCTGAATCCGGAGCGCCTGGAGCGTGCAAAAATAAAGAGAAAAAAGAAAATATTCTGGGGAACTTTATTAGGAATCCTTTTTTGCGGGGCAATCATTTTTGTTTCATTTGAAATCATGAGGGCGATAGGGAAAAACAGCCTGTATGAGAATGTGGAGGCGGCAGCGCCGGATATGGGGCCTGTGATGGCAAAAGAGGCATTGACAAAAGAAGAGGAAGATAAATGGCAGGAAGGATGGGTGAAATACAAGGGAAATATTTATGCCTACAATGAAGAAATCATCACCTTTCTGTTCATGGGGATTGATAAAAACAGTGAAGTACAAGAGGTGGAGGAAGGAACGGACGGCGGACAGGCGGATGCATTGTTTCTTGCTGTTATGAACCCTCTGGATAAGACCATAAAAATTATTGGCATTAATAGGAACACCATGGCAGACGTGGACATTTATAACAGCGAGGGGGCTTATGTAACCACCCAGAAGGCTCAGATTGCGGTGCAGCACGGCTTTGGAAACGGGGTGGAGGAAAGCTGCGAGTACCAGCGCAAAGCAGTGTCCAAACTTTTTTACGGGCTGCCGATTCATGGTTATGCGGCGATTCAGATGAGCGCAATTCCTACCATTAACGATGCGGTAGGCGGCGTGGATGTGACGGTGCTGGAAGATTTAACGATAAAGGACGGAATGCTGGTAGAGGGTGCGGATGTGCATTTAATGGGGAAGACGGCATTCTGGTATGTGAAATACAGGGATACCAATACTTTTGGATCTGCCGACATGCGTCTGGAAAGACAGAAACAGTATTTAACAGGGTTTATGGATGCGGCCAAAAGGGCGGCAAAGGAAAATATTTCCGTGGCAGCAGAGCTTTATCAGGCTATTATGCCCATGATGGTTACAGATATTAGTTTGGAGGAAGCGGCATATTTGGCGCCGGTCATACTGGATTACCGTTTTGGAGGCGAAGATGGATTTTATATGTTGGAAGGGGAGACGGTGATGGGGGAAGTATTTGAAGAGTTTTATGCGGATGAAGAGGCGTTGTATGAGATGATTTTGGATATCTTTTATGAGCCGGTAGAAGGGTGATGGATATGAGGAGAGGAAAAGCAAAACAAGGCCATAGGATGGGTATTCTGGTAAGTGTGGCGATAGCAGTATTTTTGACGGCTGCGGGATGCGGCAGCCCGGATGGGCAAAGGGGAGGCAGTGCAGAAAGTTCCGAGGAGAAGAACGCGGCGGATGGACAGGAAGGAAATGCGGAAGGCCGGCAGGATACGGCTTTGGAATTCGGTACAGGAAACGACAATGTGAATGGTGAATCGGGAACCGGCCTTGCCGGGGAAAGCGCAGCGGACGGCCATGTGGACTTTGAAGTGCTGCAGGAAGAGAACCCGGATATTTTTGCCTGGCTGTATGTACCGGGAACGGATATTGACTATCCCGTTTTACAGAGCCCCGTATCCGATGATTACTACAAATCCCATGGGCAAAATGGCCAAGAGGATGAATCGGGGGCTCTCTATACGGAAATGCCCAATATGATGAATATGTGTGATTTTAACACTATTATCCATGGAAAAGACAATGAGGACGGCGATTTGTTTGCCGGTTTACATAAATTTGAAGACCCTGACTTTTTCGAAAAGAACGAAGAATTCTACATTTATCTGCCGGGTAATGTGCTGACCTATGAAGTATTTGCGGCCTACTATGACGATGGAAGCGATATCCTGCGGCGGTTCGACTATACCACATATGCAGGGTGTGAGGCGCATTTAGAGCAGATTTATGCGGCCCGGGAAATGGGGAAGCAGCTAAGGGAAGGCTGGGAGGACCTGATGCCTTATCATTTTCTTGTAACCCTGGACGGCAGCGTCAGGGAGGACGGGAAGCAGTATGTGGTAATAGGGGCGCTTACCGGAGATGCCGCAGGGGTCATAGACAGGGTGATTTTGGATTAACGCCCAGGGTTCCTGCGCGGCGCCCATAAAACCGGTGCAGGTAAAGGACAGTGCTTTTCCCGCGGATTGTGCGTGCCGTTTAGGCGGCATAGAGGGAGGGGCGAAAGATTTGAGATAACGGTATTAGCATCTATGATGTTAATATAGACCACACTTAGGAAAGAGAAAGGAGGTACGAGACCTATGAGAAAATTAATTGCTTTATTGACAGCGGCTACACTGTTCGCTTCTATGACAGTGTCTGCTGCTCCCAGCCCGTCAGCGGCTGCAGTATCCGCTTCCGGCGCTTCTTCGGAAGGGTTTAGGAATACAGCGGATCAGGAAGCCGCTTCGACGCGCGGTATGACCGCAGGGGAATACTACAATAATGCTATCGTGTCCACTCCTGGCGTAGCAAATGCGATGCCTGTAGGACAGGGCGGCAAAATCATCATCAATGGGGTAGCAACAAACCTGACAGCAACGCTGGCAAAGGTGGACAAAGCTACAGCTGAAGGTGCAAAAGCTCAGGCCGGCGCACTTGGCGGAACATTGCTGAATGTAGTAAAAGTTGGTTTCCCTGGCGCAAACTACAATACGGCTACTATCAATTTCTACTTAAAGGGGCTTGCTAACGGCGCGAAAGTTGCCGTGAAACAGTTCGTAAACGGTGTATGGGTTGATGTAGAAGTAGTAGAAGTAAGGGCTGACCATGTGGTACTTAACCTGGTAAATTCAGGTGCGGTAGCATTTGTACAGCTTCCTTAAGCACTAGTAATAACTAAAAAGTAAGAGTTGTAAGATAAACATGTTTTTCTGCTAACAACCGAGTGTGGGGCTTGGCACAGCCGCCTCCTGGCGGCTGTGCCTAAGAAAAATGACAGATGGGAAATAAGGAATCAGTAGGGAATAAGGTAACGGTATGGATTCGCTGATGGAAGAGATAGAAAGAATATTTCGGCAAAGTCAGGATGAGAACTGGAGTTATGAAGAGGAATGCGGGGAAAAACCTGTTTTATATAAGGGAGCGATATTTTTACTGAATCTGTTTTCGCTTGGATTTCTCATATTCTGCCAAGTGGCGGTGATGATTGTTATATGGGCTTTATTAAAGAAGGCAGGGAAATGGCTGCTTATGGTGAAAAAAAATAGAGACGGGAATCCTTGAGATTTGTGCCTTCCGAATAGCGTTCGGGGGGGGGGTAAAATGGACAGATTAGATAATTCCGGATGAATTTATCTCCCTTTTGGATAGAAGGGAAGGTATTTTTGTGAATAATGAGAAAATGCTTTCTGTGAAGAGAAAAAATTTGTCTGTTTGTGAATGGAGAGTGGATATGGAGTACGAAGTGATAAAAATTAAAACAGTCATGAGTTCAGAGAAGATATGTGGCGGTTTAAGCTTTGTGGAAGGTGAGAAGGATATTCCATTTGCTATAAAAAGGTTTTATTGCATTTACGAGACAGAGCATGGAATGCACCGTAAGTTTCACGTCCATCAATCAGATTGGAAGTTATTATTTTGCCCTTATGGGAAAGTTGATATTATTTTTGAACAAGGAACGAAAAAGGAGACAGTTACCTTGGACGAACCTTCTAAAGGGCTGATTCTTCATCCGGGCCTTCGGTGTGAAACAGTTTGGCGGCAGACATCGTCGGTCCTCTGTATAGCATTGTCCGAATATGATGCTCCAAATAAATTTGAGAAGGAAGAGGCCGGAATCAATATAGAGGAGGATTAATTATGAACCAACTAATAAATAAAGTGAAAATGCTGGAATTTCCTAAATTTGTTGAAAAGGATGAAGATGGAAAGTGGGGAAGAAACTTTATTGCAATAACTGATTCGGAAAGTATTCCTTTTGAAATTAAAAGGATTTTTTATATATATGGTGTAGAGAGTAAAGAGTTGGTTAGGGGAAAACATGCAAACAGAAAGAGCGAATTCGTGTTATTTAATATTTCTGGCAGCAGTAAAGTCAGGATTATCAGCGAGGATAGCAGAATGGAAGTTTATACTTTGGACAGGCCCAATGTGGGATTATATCTGCCGCATATGATATGGAAGGAAATGTATGAATTTTCAGAAGATTCTGTAATGATGGTACTGAGCAGCGAGGGTTATGATGCAGAAGAATATATTAGAAATTTCGATGAATTTGTACATGAAGTTCATGCAATGAGACACGGTAAGTATAAAAACAGGGAAAAGCGTAAGCAGACGGTTAAATGGAGGAGAAAAGAGCCATGCAAGTTGAGTACTCCGTCCTGAAAAGGACTTATGACATATATAAAGCGGAATATGAAGAAGCAGCACTTCGCGTTCTGCGTTCAGGATGGTATATCCTAGGTAAAGAAATGGAAAAGTTTGAAGAGCAGTTTGCAAATTTTCTCGGAGTAAAACATTGCATAGCGGTTAATTCAGGTACAGATGCACTGATTATGTCGTTACGGGCACTGGGAATAAAGGAGGGAGATGAGGTTATTGTACCTGCCAATGCTTATATTGCCTCCGTAATCGGTGTTACAGAAAATAGGGCACGCCCAATATTCGTGGATGCAGATGTTTATATGGGGATGGATGTATCGGAAATTGAACTAAAGATTACGGAAAAAACAAAAGCAATTTTGCCGGTACACTTATTTGGACAGCCTAATGAGATGGGGCAGATAACAGAAATAGCAAAAAGGCACGGCCTGTTTTTGATAGAAGATTGCGCCCAGTGCCATGGCAGCAGATATAATGGGCGTCTGACCGGTACATTTGGCGCTGTTGGGTGTTTTAGCTTTTATCCAACCAAACCCCTTGGAGCTCTGGGGGATGCGGGAGCCTTAGTAACTGATGATGATGTATTGGCAGAGAAGCTTCGGCTTTTGCGTAACTATGGCAGCAAGGTCAAATATCATAATGAAATTAATGGGATTAATTCCCGGATGGATGAAGTTCAGGCGGCCATTCTACAAGTTGGTTTACGGCATATAGAGGAAGGAAATGAGGAAAGAAACCGATTGGCACAGAAATATATAAGAGGAATTCACAACAAAAAAGTGAGAATTCCTCCAAGAAGGGAAAACGCCACGCATGTATATCATTTATTTCCAATCCTTGTGGAAGACAGGCAACAGTTTTGTACATATTTGGCGGATAATGGAGTAAAGACACAGATTCACTATCCGATACCGCCTTACGTAGCCAAGTGTTATAAGGACTGGGGATATCAATGGTCAGACTATCCCAATGCGGAGATGTATGCAAACAGGGAGGTTTCGCTGCCGATTTATGCAGGAATGCCAGAACGGGAAGTAGAGTATGTGATACGTGTGATTAATGAATTCGAATAGAGCTTTTGAAAGGGAGAATACATAGTAATGAATGCCCTTATAATAAATGACTCAAACTTCCCACACCAGTTGGTGTGCTGAACCTTGAAAAATCAATACTGTAGCCCATAAAAAAGGCACAAACCTGCACTTGATGGTATAATTGAATTGCGAATAACAA